>NZ_JBWKQB010000009.1:0-176161 GCF_059418545.1 Pseudomonas sp. GW821-FHT07G10
GCGATTTGTCGGCGCGGGCGTGCTCGCGATGGCGATTTCGAAGACGCCATGGCGCGCACTCGAGTGTCGACCGGCTGGCTCCTACAGAATAGACTCAATCTTTTTCCGAGCCAGAGCCTTTTATGCCTGATCCGGTTGACGCCTCCAGGGTGTCAGATTTGCCGCTGGACGACTTGGTAGCGTGCCATGAGTGTGATTTGCTGATGCGTAAACCACGGCTCGCTCATGGCGAGAAAGCCCAATGTCCGCGCTGTGGTTATGAGTTGTACGCCCATCGACACAATGTGGTGGATCGTAGTCTGGCATTGGTTATCGCCGCACTGCTGTTATATGTCCCTGCGAACTTTTTACCCATCATGCGGCTCAATCTCTTGGGGCAGTCGTCAGAAGATACTGTTTGGACTGGCGTTGTCGGTTTGTTCAATACCGGCATGCAAGGTGTGGCCGTCGTGGTGTTTCTTTGCAGTATGGGGATTCCGCTGCTCAAGCTGATCTGTCAGTTAGTCGTGCTGCTGAGTATTCGCTGGAATATTGGGCGCAGCTACGGCCTGTTGCTCTATCGCATTTATCACCATTTGCGCGATTGGGGGATGCTTGAGGTCTACCTGATGGGCGTATTGGTGGCCATCGTGAAGTTGGCAGACATGGCCGCGATCGCTGTCAGCCTTGGCTTGGCGTGTTTTATCAGTTTGCTATTGGTTCAGGTCTGGCTGGAGGTGGTGATGTCGCCTCATCAAATCTGGCAAGCATTGTCAGGAGAGGATGCTCATGCGGGCGATTGATGCAGGCATTCTGATTTGTGCCGAATGCCATGAGTTGAACAGGCAGGAAGCGGACCGCGATGAGCAGGTCTGCACTCGCTGCGGTGCGCTGGTTCATGCGCGCCGCCCGAATAGTTTGATGCGCACCTGGGCATTGCTGATTACTGCTGCGATTCTCTATGTACCGGCGAACGTATTGCCGATTATGACGGTCAGCTCTTTAGGCCAAGGTGATCCCAGCACCATTATGTCGGGCGTGATTCAGCTGGTTCAGCATGGGATGTTCCCGATCGCCGCCGTAGTATTTATCGCCAGCATCCTGGTTCCCACCTTCAAGTTGGTGGGAATCAGTTTGCTGTTGTTCTCAGTGCAGCGCCACCAGCCGCTTTCGGCCCGCCAGCGCATCGTCATGTATCGGTTTATCGAGTTCATTGGCCGCTGGTCGATGTTGGATATCTTCGTGATCGCCATTCTGGTGGCGGTGGTGAATTTTGGTCGGCTTGCCAGCATCGAGGCTAATCTCGGCGCTATAGCCTTTTCCAGTGTGGTGATTTTGACGATGCTTGCAGCAGTAACTTTTGATCCCCGACTGATTTGGGATAACACGGAATCGGACGGCGACCATGACTGATTTGCCTGAAGCTAAAACCCGACCGGCTTCCAATTGGTCGGCCATTTGGGTTCTACCGCTGATAGCCTTGGTGATCGGCGGTTGGCTGGGCTGGCGTGCTTACAATGAGACCGGAATAGAAGTTCAGGTCCACTTTGAAAGCGGCGAAGGCATTCAGGCAAAAAAGACTGAAGTGGTCTACAAAGGCATGCCGGTCGGTAAGGTCAAAGCCCTGGCCCTCGATGACGAAGGTGATACCAAAGGGGTGATTGCCACCGTCGAGATGAACAAGGATGTCGAGCAATACCTGAGGACCAGCACTCGCTTCTGGCTGGTCAAACCGAGCGTGACTCTGGCGGGGATTACCGGGCTCGAAACGCTGGTTTCGGGTAACTACATTGCGGTTAGTCCGGGTGAGGGCGAGCCGACCCGAAAGTTCAAGGCCCTGGCGAAAGAGCCGCCGTTATCGGATTCCAAGCCAGGCCTGCACCTGACCATCAAGGCTGAGCGCCTGGGTTCGCTGAATCGCGGTAGTCCGGTGTTCTACAAGCAGATTCAGGTCGGTCAGGTTAAAAGCTATCAGTTGTCTGGAGATCAGAATACCGTCGAGATTAAAGTTTTTATTGAGCCAACCTATGCCAGCCTGGTGCGCAAATACACGCGTTTCTGGAATGCCAGCGGGATCAGTATCGATGCCAACTTATCCGGGGTAAAAGTACGCAGTGAGTCTCTGGCCAGTATCGTGGCGGGTGGTATCGCGTTCGCCACTCCGGATAACCGCAAAGACAGCCCCCCCACTGATCCGAGCCTGCCGTTTCGCCTCTATGAAGACTTCGAGGCCGCTCAGGCCGGTATTCGGGTCAAGGTGAAACTCAGTGACTTCGAAGGTTTGCAGGCTGGTCGCACGCCGGTCATGTACAAAGGCATTCAGGTCGGTAGCTTAAAAGCCTTGAAGGTCGATTCTGATCTATCCAGTGCGAGCGCCGAACTGACCCTGGATCCGCTGGCCGAAGATTATCTGGTGAATGGCACCCAATTCTGGGTGGTCAAACCGTCGATTTCGCTGGCTGGTATCACCGGGCTGGAAGCGTTGGTCAAAGGTAACTACATCGCGATCCGGCCGGGTGACAAGGGCGGTGCACCGCAACGCGAGTTCGAGGCGCGTGCCAAGGCTCCGCCGCTGGATTTGCGCTCCCCTGGCCTGCATATGGTGTTGTTGACCGACAATCTGGGCTCGCTGGAGGTCGGTAGCCCGATTCTCTACAAGCAGGTCAAAGTCGGTTCTGTGCAGAGCTATCAGTTCTCGCGCACTCGTAAACAGTTGGTCATCGGTGTGCATATCGAGAAAGAATACGAAGGGCTGGTCAACGGCTCGACTCGATTCTGGAATGCCAGCGGGATCACGCTGTCGGGCGGTTTGACTGGCGGTATTCAGGTCAAGAGCGAATCGCTGCAAAGTCTGATGGCCGGTGGTATCGCCTTCGAAACCCCCGAGGCGAAAGTTCCTCTGAGCAAGCGTATTCCACGCTTTCGTCTGTACGCGAACCATGAAGAGGCGCTGCAGAAGGGCACGCTCGTGACGATCAAGGTCGATCGTGCCGACGGATTGCGAAGTGGCACGCCAATTCGCTTCAAGGGGCTGGATGTCGGCAAGGTTGAGGATGTCGACCTCAGCGATGACCTGCAATCGGTGTTGCTGACGGCGCGCATCACCGAGGTGCCGGAACGTATTGCCCGTATTGGGAGCCAGTTCTGGGTGGTCAAGCCGGAGCTTGGTCTGATCAAGACCTCCAATCTTGAAACGCTGGTCACCGGGCAATACCTGGAAGTTCAGCCGGCCGCGAAAAATCTTGGTCCACAAAAAAGCTTTGTAGCGTTGGCCCAGCCGCCGGAGTCGGCAGTGCCCGAGGCGGGTCTGAGTCTGGTACTGAGTGCCGCTCGCCGTGGTTCGCTGAAGATTGGTGTGCCGGTGACGTACCGAGAAGTGACCGTGGGTAAGGTTACCGGCTATGAGTTGGGCCAGACTGCGGACAGGGTTCTGATTCATATCCTGATCGAGCCGAAGTATGCGCCATTGGTGCGCAGCGGCAGCCGATTCTGGAACAGCAGCGGTTTCGGTGTGGACTTTGGCCTGTTCAAGGGGGCGACAGTGCGCACCGAGTCCCTGGAGACGTTGATCCAGGGCGGCATTGCCTTTGCCACACCGGATGACGAGCATATGGGCAACCCGGCCCGGCCTGAGCAGACCTTTCCGTTGTTCGACAGGTTTGAGGAAGAGTGGCTGGCGTGGGCGCCGAAGATTTCCCTTGGTAAATAACGTCCCCTGCAAAAAAAACGGGTAACAAAAAAGGCCGCGATCCAATGGATCGCGGCCTTTTTCGTCTCTGCGCCAGTGAGCGCTTAAACCTCGTCGAGCTCCGGCTCGGTCGATTCAACGTTAACCATTGCCTTCACCTCGTCATGCCGACGGATGTACTTCCAGTCCGCCTCATCGATGTAGATCCCGTTCGGCCCGCTACCGCCTTCCAGGTCGATGGCAACATGGGCGGAAACCTGCGGCTTCACACTGGCCAGAATCGGCACGAAGCCCAGCTGCAAGCTGGTTTCCAGCAACGCCGCCTGGTTTTTCTCGTCGATGTCTGCGGCCTCGTCGAGGTAGTACGGCAGACGCACACGCCCGGCCTGATCGCGGTCCATCAAGTGCAGCAACAAGTACATGTTGGTCAGCGCCTTGATGGTCATGGTTGTGCCGTTGGACGCCGCACCATCGATATCGGTGTGGATGACCGGCTGGCCGTTGACCTTGGTGATCTCGAACGCCAGTTCGAACAGGTCCTTGAGGCCCAGCTGGTTATGGTTCGCCGCTACCAGACGCGCCAGGTATTCCTTGGCCTCTTCGTTCTTGTTGTCCTGATCGGCGCTTTGGCTCAAGTCGAATACCGAGAGGGTTTCGCCTTCTTCATACTGACCGGCGCTGTGGATGATCTGGTCGATATGCTTGAGGGCTTCCTTGTTCGGCGCCAGGACAATGCGGAAGCTTTGCAGGTTGGACACCTGACGCTTGTTGATCTCGCGGTTGAACAAGGCCAACTGGTGTTCGAGGCTGTCGTAGTCGCTGCGGATGTTGCGCAGGGTCCGGGCGATATCGGTGACAGCCGCACGGCGGGCTTTGCCCAGGGTCAGTGCTTCGTCGGTACGGTGCGCGTACGCGTTGATCAGCAGTTGCAGGCGACGCTCCATATCGTCTTCACTGTCGAACTTGGCCACGCCCTTGAGGCGAACCTGAGCATACAGCGCTTCGATCTGTCCATCGCTGCGCAGCAGGCCTTGCCAGCTGTCCTGATAGTCATTGAGCAATGGCAGCAGGTTGTCCATGGAATCGTCGACCGGTTCCATGAACGGCGTGCCGAACGGCAGGTCGGCTGGTAACAGCTGACGGCGACGCAGGGCATCGTCGAGCGTGCGTTGCTTGGCTTCCATGTCACCGATCTGCCGACCGACGAGTTGAAGTTTGGCCGACAGTTGCTGGACACGTTCGGTGAAGGCATCGCTGGAGCGTTTCAATTCATCCTGAGCGGCTTCCATCTGTGCCAGTTGCTCAAGCTTGTCGTCTTCCTCGGCGCTCAGGGTTTGCGAGCGACGGAAGTCTTCCAGAGCTTTCTGTGCATCCAGCACTTGCTGATACAACGCTTCGGTCTGGGTCTTGCTGGCTGCACGGTCTGCCGCGACGGCCGCTTGAGTTTTCAGTTGCTTGAGTTCTTTTTCCAGACGCTCTTTCTGATCCCGTAGCGCGGCGCGGTCGGCCAGGGCTTGCAGCGCCGGCGGCTCGATGTGCGACAGATCTATGGACAGGCCCGGTACTTCGAAGCGCTCGCCCTTGAAGCCATCGAGAATCAGCTCCATGGATTTGACCCACTCGCCGTTCTCGTCCAGCGCAATGCCGTGCTCGCCCAGCGGCAAGCTGAACAGCGCGCTGTTGAACAGGCGCATCAGGCGCTCGACGTCCTGTTGCGAGAACTCTTCACGCAGACGGGCATAGCTGTTGTTGTCGGCGTGGTCGAGTTGCTGCTTGACCGACTTCAGGCGTTTTTCCAGATCGCGAAGACGTTCTTCCAGATCTTCGGCGCTGAACTGTCGGGACTGCGCGAGGGCGCCGGCCAGCTCATCGTGAGCATCCTTGGCAGCCAGCAATTGCTGTTCGAGGACTTTGACGTCGTCGATCAGGGCGAAACGATGCTTGAGCACCGACAATTCGCCGAGCCAGCGCTGGATGCCGCTGATTTCCCGCTCCAGGCGCATCAGTTCCTGGGTGCCACCGCGTTGGTCGTTTTGCAGGGCGTCCTGTTCATTGCAGTAATGCTCGGATTGAATCAGCAACTCTTCCTTGCGCGCGCTGGCGTAGTCCGACCAGGTTCCGAGCAATGAGTCGAGCAGCGGCGATAGCCGGTGCAACTTGCCGCGCAGGATGTTGCGCTGCGTGACCCCGGCGGCCAGGGCTTCGACCAGGGGACCTGCGGTGACCAGCGAATTGTAGTCTTGCTCCATCCGGCGAACGTCGCGGAAGGCTTCTTCGCAGGCAGCGATGTAGTCGACGCTGCCGGAACGCAGGCTGTGCTCGAAGGCATCGAGGAACAGTTGCTTGAGCTTGGCCGCGGTAATTTCACGCATGTGCAGCAGGTTGATGAACAGTGCGCGGAAGGTTTTCAGGCTCTGTTCGCTGGTGGAGCGCAACGGGATCAGTGTCAGGTCCAGCGGAATCGATGTGTGACCGCCTACCAGCAAACGACGCAGTTCCTCGGGCTTGAGCTCGTAGGCTTTAAGACCCTGGCGCTCAAGATTGGCGAACAACTCTTTCTGCCGCAGGCAGGTCTCGTCTTTCTGGTAGTGCGCCAGGTCCAGTTTTCCGGCGTAGGCAAAGAACTGGTGACCGAAGCCGCCGCCCGGACCACGGCCGACCACGCCGATGACGTGCGGACCGTGGGGCAGGGAGACTTCGACGAGGATGTAGCTGGTGTCCGAAGCAAAGTAGAAGCGCCGCGATTGCTCCAGGCTGTACTTGCCGAAGCTCATGTCGGACATGCGCGCCAGGATCGGGAACTGCAAGGCGTTGATCGAGGCAGATTTACCGAGGTTGTTCGCGCCGTACACCGACAATGGATGTTCCAGCGGGAACAGCCCGAGACTGTAACCGGCGGTGTTCAGCAGGGCAAAGCGGCGAATGCCGTAGCGTTCCTGGCTCATGCGTCGATCTCCTGTTCATCGGCAATGGCGCGAGCCAATGCGTCTTCCTCGCTCTCTATCTTGAATTCACTGAGGTCCAGCGGGTCATCGGTTTCCAGCAGTTTTTCGTCGCTGTCGTCATCGATCAGCACCGGTGCCGGCAACGGCAACACGCTATGCAGGCTCGCTGCCAGGTCACGGTCCTGCTGCACAGACAGGCAAACATCGAGGAAGCGGTGCATCGGTGGCAGGAACCGGTAGATGCCGTTTTCTTCGCTGGCAAAGCCGAGCTGGGTCATGCGGCGCATGATTTTTTCTTCCAGCTCTTCCTGAGTCTGCACTTCGGCCTGGATAAACAGGTCGCGGTACTTTTCCAGCAGCGATGGCAGTTCATCGCGGCCAAGGCTGCCGCCATCAAGGACCGCAACCGGATCGCGACCCTGATCAGCCAGATGCTCGACGATGATGAAGGTGAACAGCGCCAGACGTTGCGCGGTCTTGTTCACCGCGGCGGCGGCCAGCTCCGGAACGAAGTAGTAGAAACCACGGGTGTCGCAGACCAGCTCAAAGCCCAACGCCTTGAACAGCGTGCGGTATTGATCCTGGAAGTTCGACAGTTGCGCGTACAGCTCCGGGTCCCGGCGGCTGACGTGGTAGCCCTTGAACAGCTCGCGAAAGATCGGCGCCAGCTGGGACAGTTCGGAAAGATCAAGATGCATGGGGAGTGCTCGCAGAATTCTCAGGCGCGTCATCGCGGGCCGAGAGCAGGGCGAAGGAGCGCAGGCTGACCTGGTGCTCGTGTGTGTGGTAGTTGCGACGCTCGAGACGCTCGCGTTTGAAGCGTTTGTCCCGCGAGAGGCGCGAGAACCAGTACAGCAACTCGTCGGTGGCGCCGTCCGGTTCTTGCGCCAGCAACCAGGTCATGAGATCTGGCATTGGCAGGGCGTCTTCGCAGCGTTCAAGCATTTCGCGAACGGTGCGCGGCGCACGTGGGGCCTCGCCTTTTTGGGTGTTGTGGGCTTTGGGGAAACGCGCCGGTTTCGGCTCGAAACGAGCCAGGGCGTAAACATAGGCCTCGACCTGGCTGGCACTGCCCAGAAACGTACTTTGCGGCCGGGTGAACATGGGCATCGCCGCTTGCGGCACCGCATCGATACCTTTGCGACGAATGGCCGACAATGCGAGTGCTGCGCCACGGGTCACGGCATTGTGCCGGCGGGCTTCTTCGCGCAGCGGCAGCAGCAGTTCCCGGGCGTGACGCAGCGTCAATTGGGCGCTGGTCTGCATCTCGAGGATGCGCGCGTGGGTACGCAGCAGCATGTCGTCATCGACCAGGTGGCCGAGGCGCTGCTGTTCGCTGAGCATGCGCAGCAGCACGTTCTCGACTTTGCGCACGCCTTGCTCGAAAGCGCCGTCAGCGTTGACCAACTGGATCATCGGCTCAACGTATTCGTCCCAGGTCGCCAGAACTTCGGCGTAGCGCTGACGCAGCGGGATCTGCCGGTCGCTGGTCTTGGCTCGCTCGGCTACAGCCACCAGGGCCTGTTCGTCGTTGGCGAGTTTCTTCAGGACATCCCGTACCCGCATGTCGAGCAAGCGCAACTGGCGCGCCAGGTCACTGCCGTCGCGAATGTCGAAGGCATCCTGGATATAACCGGCCAACCGCTCCAGATGTCGCAGATAGGCTTCGATTTCCAGGCACAGGCCAAGACGGTGTTCACGTCGCAGGTAGGCGAGGAAGTCGTGGATCTGCGCATTCAGCTCGAAACGGTTCGGGCTTTTCGCCACAGGAACCAGAATATCCAGGCGGATCCACACGTCCAGCAGGCTGGTGATGTCCTGTGGCGTGCTGTCCAGTTGCTGAGCGGCCAGTTGTGAACGCAGTTCGTTGAGGCTCAAAGTGCCTTGGTCGAAGTGCTCGCACAGTGGCTCCAGGAGTGCCCAGTGTTCGGCGAGGGCGCGCAAGACGCGCTTGGGTTCGATCATGGGAAAGGCCGGCTGGTTGGCGATTAAAAGCGGCGATTGTACTGCATCAGACGGGTTGCGATTCACACCAGGGCGTTTGATGAGACGGGCTGCCGGTTTTCTATTGATCAACTGCGGGCGATCTTGGGCGAAGGGCGGTAGAATCCCCACTCTTTAGTTATCCACAAGTGGCCGACCTTTGCTTATCGAGTCCCGTCGCCGCGCTTATCTGACCGCCATGCAGGTGGTCAATTGGCTGCCGCGCACCGAATTGCCGTTTGCTGCACCATCGCGACCAGAGTTGTTGGTGATGCCTGAGCCGCTGGTCGAGCCGGTTGCGCATGCTCCAGTCGCCAAAACGGCTGCCGAGCCTGTGGTCAGGCCTGCCGAGCGGGCGAAGATCGAAGTGCCGCGTCCGACGAGCGTGAGCAAGCCGGCGGTCCAGGCCCAAGAGGCTCCAGCCCCGGTGGCCAAGGCGCCGCAAGTGCCCCCGCCGCGTTTTGCCTTGCAACTGCTGCGGGCCGGTGCTTGCCTGCTGCTGGTAGAGTTACCCACAGGCGAAGCCTTCCAGACCCGCGATCCTGCCTATTTATTGCTTAAAGACCTGCTGCGCGCCGCCGGTCTGCCGGACAGCCCGCAAATCGTTGGCGAGCCAGTGCGCTGGCCATTGCTGGTGCGCGGCACGATGGATCAAGGCCCTGAAGCGGCCCGCGACTTCGTGCAGGGTTTTGTTTCGGCACGTCTTGAGGACGCGCCCTGCGTCTGTCTATGGCTGATCGGCCTGCCAGCAATACGTTTTGCTGGTGAAGCGAATGCGCAATCCTACAATCTGGAACTGCAGGTCGAAGGTCTGGGCTCGGTCTGGGCGCTACCTGGCCTGGAACTATTAATGGAAGAGCCACAGCGTAAGGCTGATGTCTGGCAAGCCATGCGTCGGCTGATGGCGCGCTGGAAACGTAACGATGAGTGATGCTGTAACTTTCCGCCCGATGACCGAGGCGGATCTCGATGCTGTACTGAAAATTGAATACGCGGCGTTCAGCCATCCCTGGACCCGCGGCATTTTTCTGGATGGCCTGGGCAAGTATCAAATCTGGCTGATGTTCGAAGGCGAGCAACAGGTGGGGCACGGTGTCGTTCAGATAATCCTTGATGAAGCGCATCTGCTGAACATCACGGTCAAGCCGGAGAACCAGGGCCGCGGCCTCGGTTTGCGCCTGCTGGAACACTTGATGTCTCGCGCCTATGAAGTAAAGGCACGGGAATGTTTCCTGGAAGTGCGTGACAGCAACCGAGCGGCCTTTCGGTTGTATGAGCGCTATGGTTTCAACGAAATCGGCCGCCGCCGCGATTACTACCCGGCAGTGGGCGGGCGCGAAGACGCGGTGGTTATGGCTTGCACGTTGGTCGACTAGATAAGAAGCTCCCATAGGAGCTGCCGCAGACTGCGATCTTTAGCGGGCTGCGCCGCGCTGCAGATTCAGGACCGACGTCATAACGTCAAAGACCTGCGGCAGCTCCTGTGGGTTTGGCGCTTTTCCAGTGATACGGATGCGCTACCGATTACCATCCACGGGGTCAGTTTCCGCCATTTCGGCTTCATCCAGGCCATTGCCGCCACCGATTTCGTCTTCATCGACGATGCTCAGGTCCCAGTCGGCCGGTTCATCGTCACCGGCTTCATGGGCGTCGCGCGCTCCGTCTTCAAGTATCATGGTTTCCTGGCTGAGGTCGTCGTCGGTTGACTCATGGTCAGGTGTCGTGGCGCCAGTCATGCCAGCTTCGTGGCCACGTTTGGGCGGTTGTTCTTGATAGCGTTCGCTCTCGGGCGTCAGCTCAGAGATGCGGCCACTGGTTTCTTCATCATCGAAGTGCAGCTCCTCCATCGTGCCCATGCGATCGTCGTTGTCATCAATGGGCTCGGGTTGCGGAGCGCCGTAGGGACGTCGTGATTCGGTCATGGCAATTCCTCATAATGTGGGGCCTATAGGATGGACAGGCCCTACCCTTTAAGATTCCACGGTATTCCCCGCTTGGCTAGTTGCATTCTGAGCGTGACCTCGACCGGCGGTCGTCTGTCAAAACAGCGCATCATTCTTGAGGCTTCAAAGATGAACGAACTACAAGATCTGATTGATAACAACGAGCGCTGGGCCGATGCGATCAAGCAGGAAGATCCTGACTTTTTCGCCAAACTGGCTCGCCAGCAAACCCCTGAATATCTATGGATCGGCTGTTCAGATGCTCGCGTACCGGCCAACGAGATCGTTGGCATGCTGCCTGGTGACCTGTTCGTCCACCGCAACGTGGCCAACGTGGTGCTGCACACTGATCTCAACTGCCTGTCGGTCATCCAGTACGCGGTGGATGTGCTCAAGGTCAAACATATCCTCGTCACCGGTCACTATGGCTGCGGCGGTGTGCGCGCCTCGATGCAGGATCGTCAGTTGGGTCTGATCGACGGCTGGCTGCGTTCGATTCGCGATCTTTATTACGAACACCGTGAGCCGCTGGCCCTGTTGGCTACGGAAGAAGAGCGGGTTGATCGTCTCTGCGAGCTGAACGTGATTCAGCAAGTGGCCAACGTCGGTCATACCAGCATTGTGCAAAACGCCTGGCATCGCGGACAGAGCCTGTCGGTCCACGGTTGCATCTATGGCATCAAGGACGGCCGCTGGAAAAGCCTGAACGCGACTATCAGTGGCTTTGAACAACTACCGCCGCAATATCGATTGCGCCCGGTCGGGGCGATTTAACGTTCGCTGCTCAAAAGAGTCTGTGCCAGTGCTCTATCCTGCGTCAGCAACGTCTGACGCAGGATAGGCGGCTGGTTTTACAGGTGCGAGGTGGCCACCGAAGGCGCCGGTGCGGGGGCTTTCAGCTGGTCCAGCTGAGATTTGATTGGGGTTGTAGAGCATTTGGCCTGAGCTTGTTCGGGTGTCAGATTGCGGATTGAGGTGTAGAACAACTCACAGGTTTTTTCTTTCTGGGTGACTTGCCAGGTTTGCGTACAGCTTTTCAACTGCGCATCCGGATTACTTCCTGGTTTGCTGCCCATCCCGGCCTGCCAGCACGCGGCACTCAAATCCTGCCCCATGACTTTCAAGCCGGCGGCATCTGCCTTGGCTTCATCGCCGTTATAAGTCGCAGGGTCTGCCGCATACCAGATGTAGCTTGGGTGATTGGAGCCTAGAACCGGCACCTTCACGCCTTCGGTCGGGCTGATCTCTGCCAGGCCCAGCACACTTACGGTCGCACCATATTGCTGCTTGATCCAGTTACGCACCGGTGCGCCGAAGGCAACCATTGGCAAGGCTGCGCCACTGGCGTTCAGGCTGACTTCCTTGACCATGGTGGTCTGGTAGTCCTTGAAGTAGTCGTAGACGCCTTCCAGGTCCTTGCCTGCGGTGGAGGGCGCTGCAATCGGCGCGATGTCGATGATGGTCTGGTAGCCCGGCGTCTGTTCGGCGGGAATGTCGTTGGCCGTCAACAACGTGGCCCAGCGATCGGTGGTCTTGGATTCCAGATAGTCCTGCGCCTGGGTCAGCGAGTAGTCCGGCGGGAAGTGCAGCAACTCGACACTCTTGCGGTTCTCCAGCGCCATTCCCAGCGGCAGGAACAGATACCAACTATAAGCCCACTTGCCGTCGGCATTCAGTTTGCTCGCGCCGTTGTAGGCCAAATCTCCGGCATTGAGCAGCGCCGCAAGAGGTTTCTCATAACCGGCAGGCACACCGCTGATCGCCGCATAAAGCTGATCGTTGTCGGTTTTGACGCTGACTTTCGCCGCGCTGTAGCCATCGCGTTGCACGCTTTGGGTCAGGTAGTGCTCGACGGTCTGCTCAAGCGTCCAGTTACGGAAACAAATCACATCGCAGTTGTTGGGGTAGGCGAACAGTCGGGTGACACGCTCGGTGCTGCCCAGCTTCAGGTCGGCGTTGGCATGTACGGTTGCACTCAAGGTGAGGGCGGTGAGGGTCAGGGCGAGTCCAGCGACTTTCAACATGCTTGGCTCCTTGTCAGCAAAGACCCCGTTTGTACGGGGCGGACGTCCATACTGGAGCAGTAACGGGTGACAAAGAAGTAGGTGGGAGAATCTTTTTTCAAGATGCTGGCGACCGCTCACAAAACGGGTCTGGAGCGGTCAAATGCCAGGTTTCAATCAAACCGCAAAGTGCAACGCATTGCTCATATCGCCCATTGGCTTCTGCCCGCGGGCTACCATCGCCTCATCTCGCTGCTTGAGCCCGTCGAGTTTCTCCAGCTGAAATACCCGAGTAATCAACCGCAGAATCGAAGCGGTGTCATAGACCGTATGATCCACCGTGCCTTTGCGGGCGAACGGCGAGACCACCAGCGCTGGCACCCGCGTTCCAGGGCCCCAACGATCACCTTGTGGAGGCGCAACGTGATCCCACCAACCGCCGTTTTCGTCGACTGTGACCACGACCACCATGTTTTTCCATTGCGGACTTTCGCGCAGCACCTTCAGGGCGCGGACAATGTGCCGGTCGCCGGATGCGACATCGGCGTAACCGGCGTGCATGTTCAGATTGCCCTGAGGTTTATAGAAACTCACGGCCGGCAGTTTTCCTGCCTCGGCATCGGCGAAGAATTTGTTGGTGCCTGATTCATCGCCCAGGCCAGCGTCCCGCAAGCGCTTGCTGCGCTCTCCGGGATTCTCCGGACCCTGTCGTTTGAAATAGTTGAACGGCTGATGGTGGTACTGAAAGTTCGGAATCTTCGGAATACCGCCCGAGTCCTTGTACGCATCCAGAGTCGCTTGCCAGGCACCGGCGTACCAGGCCCAGTCGATGTTGTTCTTTGAGAGTTTGTCGCCGATGTGCTCGTGAGTCTGCGGGACCAGGACATTGGGCAAGTCGGGTTTGGAGTATTCAGGGCGTTCGGGATCGCGGATCCATGTCGGCCAATACGGCGGAGCCAGGGTATTGACCGCGTAGCCGTCGGGCGTCAGAGCGCTGGGGCCGAACTGCGGCGGGCCGGTCATGGCGCTGGCCGGTGATTTCTCCAATGGCTTGAGGCGAGTGTCCAGCGGGTCATCGCTCTGCAAGGAGGCGATCTGCGCTTTGGCCACCGAGTTTGCGGCGTCCGGATAAAACGGCACGGTGGCGCTGATCAGATACTGATGGTTGAGAAATGAACCGCCGAAAGCGCCCTGGAAAAAGTTGTCGCAGAGCACAAACTCTTTGGCCACATCCCACAAACGCAATGAATACCGGCTTTGGGCGTAATGCCCCATGGTCAAGCCACCGGAGTCAGCCCAGGCGACGAAACGGTCGTTCTTGCCACCGTTGATCTGCATCTGATTTTGATAGAACACATGCCACAGGTCGCGGGTGACCAGTCCGAATGGCAAATCCTCACCGTTCGGGCCTTTGAGGGCGAACGGGGCATTGGGCAGGTGTTCCTGAAATTGGGTTTCGTTTGGGTAAGTCACACCATCGAGGGTTTGCGGGCCGATTTGCAGCACTCCGCCCCAGGCCGGTGGCAAAGTTTCCAGCAGACTGCCGTCACGGTCGTGTTGCTGATAATCGGCAGGTTTGAGTGATGACAGTGGCTTTTCCACACCGGGAAAGTCGCCGAACAAATTGTTGAAACTGCGGTTCTCGGCAAAGATCACTACCACGGTTTTCACCTGATCGTGCAGTGCCTTGTCCAACTCGGCAGGCGACAGCGGACGCTCGGCAGGTTTACCTCCCTCATCGCCATTGCTGCCGCAGGCGCTCAGCGTCGCGCCGACACCTAAAACCGCAACGCCGCCAAGGAAGCGACGGCGGCTGGTGTCGGTGGGGTTGTCCACTTCAAGAGATTGCGCGCCGTTGCCTTCTTTTTCGTCAGTCATTCGGTTTTGCTCGCTGGTTCGTTAAATAGTTACAAAGTTTTTCGGTCGAAAGGTAGCAATGAAACATGACCGAAAGGCTACACGGGGGCTCTAGGTCAGGGGGGCAGTCTGGATGAAACAGCGGAACTTTTGGTTTCGCAGATGTTTCATCAGCTTTCAGGTTGATTACAGATACGCCTTCGCGGGCAAGCCCGCGAAAGGTCGCGAAGCGGTCTCGATTGACCTACGGCATCACCGGTGGCACATGCGTCAGCGTCGTCCCAAGTGCCCACAGCAGAAACAGCACCAGAGGTGCGTGTACCAGCAACTGCACAAACGAAAAGCCGATCAAGTCTCGTGCCTTCATCCCGAGCACGCCCAGCAGTGGCAGCATGTAGAACGGGTTGATCAGGTTTGGCAACGCTTCGGCAGCGTTATAGATCTGCACGGCCCAGCCCAGGTGGTACTTCAGGTCGTTGGCGACTTGCATGACATAGGGCGCTTCGATGATCCATTTACCGCCGCCTGAGGGGATGAAGAAGCCCAGCACCGCCGAATACACGCCCATCAGCAGGGCGTAGGTATCGTGGGAGGCGATCTGTACGAAGAAGGTCGAGATATGGTGCGCCAGGGCTTGGCCGTCAGAGCCTTTGACCACGGTCATCAGCGCGGCGATGGAGCCGTAAAGCGGAAACTGGATCAGCACGCCGGTGGTGGTGGGTACCGCACGGGCCACTGCATCGAGGAAGCTGCGCGGACGCCAGTGCAGGAGTGCGCCGAGCATCAGAAACAGGAAGTTGTAGGTGTTCAGACCGGAGATCGCACTGATTGCAGGTTTGGTCGAAAACTCATGGAACAGCCAGCCTAGCGCTAACAGCACCAGCAAAATCGTCAGCACCGGACTGTATTCCAGCCATTCGCCAGGGCGTGTGCGTGGTTGCGGTTCAGGGATGCTGAAACCCGGGTCGACACCGCAAGCCTTGGCGTCCCGTGCGGTAGCCGGGCCGGGCGCGGTGGCGTAGGCGATGGTCAGCGAGACCACGATCAACGCCAGCAGCAACACGCCGGACTGCCAGAGAAAAATGGTTTGGGTGAACGGAATCACACCTGTGATCGACAGAATCGACGGCGGCAGGCTGGCGGGGTTGGCTTGCAACTGCGCGGCGGATGAAGAAAGCCCCAGTGCCCAGACTGCGCCCAGCCCCAGATAGGCTGCGGCACCCGCGGCGCGGTAGTCCATGTGTAAATTGGTGCGACGGGCCAGTGCGCGAACCAGCAATCCGCCAAACACCAGCGACAGGCCCCAATTCAACAGCGATGCGACCATGGAAATCAGCGCCACCCAGGCCACGGCGGAACGGCCGTTCTTCGGGATGTTCGCCAGACGATCGATCAGCTTCACCGCTGGCGGCGAACTGGCAACCACGTAGCCGCCGATGACCACAAAGGCCATTTGCATAGTGAACGGAATCAGGCTCCAGAATCCCTCGCCGAAGGCCATGGCGGCCTCGGTCGGTTTGGCGCCGATGGTCATGGTCGCCACAGAGACAATGATGACTGCCAGCGCAGCAAACACCCAGGAGTCAGGAAACCAGCGCTCGGCAAAGCTTGAGCAATGCAGGGCAAAGCGGGCATAGCGGCTATCTTCGATATCAGCGGCCATGAAAATACCTCAAGGATTTTTATGTTTATTGTGGTGTCCGCAGAGCAGCAGTGGCTCTTTTGGTCGTGAGCGAACAGTAGATCAATCCGACTTTTGTTGCCGAAGCTATTTGGGTTTTTTGCAACGACCTTTGTCTGATTGACGTGCTTTATGTGGGGGGATCCCGGCTTTGACATTCATGCGAGCCTGCCTATGGCGACTTTCCTGATTGTGCTGCGGGTTGGAAAGTGCCCGATTATTGGTTTCGCCCGGTTGAATTCAATGCACAGAAAATCGCTAAAAACTAACCCGGTGACCTGGTCGGGTTGTTCCTGAGGGCTTTTGCGTAGACCATTGGCGCCGTGGTTTTGCCTATTCAGGGTTTGTTTTATGACTGCCATTACCGATTTACGACCGGCGCCGTTCTCCCGGTCTGACTACAAAACCCTAGGGCTGGCGGCCCTCGGTGGCGCGCTGGAAATTTACGATTTCATCATTTTCGTATTTTTCGCGCTGACCCTCAGCCAGCTGTTTTTCCCACCGCAAATGCCAGAATGGCTGCGCTTGCTGCAAAGCTTCGGGATCTTCGTCACCGGATATCTGGCGAGGCCACTGGGTGGGATTCTGATGGCGCATTTCGCCGATCAGCTGGGGCGCAAGCGGGTTTTCAGCCTGAGCATTTTACTGATGGCACTGCCGTGTCTGCTGATCGGGATCATGCCGACCTACGCCCAGATCGGCTATTTCGCACCGTTGCTGTTGCTGGCGCTGAGGGTGCTGCAAGGCGCGGCGGTGGGCGGTGAGGTGCCGAGCGCCTGGGTGTTTGTCGCCGAGCATGCACCGGTCGGCCATCGCGGCTATGCCTTGGGTTTTCTGCAGGCCGGGCTGACTTTCGGTTATCTCATCGGAGCGCTGACCGCGACGTTTCTGGCGCAGGCCTACTCCCCGACAGAAATCCTCGATTACGCCTGGCGCTATCCATTTCTGCTGGGCGGGGTGTTTGGCGTGGTGGGCGTTTGGTTGCGTCGCTGGTTGAGCGAGACACCCGTGTTCATGGCTATGCAGGCCCGCCGCGAAGCCGACGCCGAACTGCCGCTGCGTACCGTGCTGCGTAACCATCGTCAGGCCATGCTGCCGGCGATGATCCTGACCTGCG
The DNA here is from genome assembly GCF_059418545.1 of Pseudomonas sp. GW821-FHT07G10. NCBI lineage: Bacteria > Pseudomonadati > Pseudomonadota > Gammaproteobacteria > Pseudomonadales > Pseudomonadaceae > Pseudomonas > Pseudomonas sp. GW821-FHT07G10. The sequence goes on from NZ_JBWKQB010000009.1 coordinate 17,197, forward strand.
TCTTGACCTCGGCGGTGGTGGTGTTTGTGGTGATCACCCCGACCATGATGCAAAAAACCTTCGGCATGACTGCCAGCCATACCTTTGCCCTGAGCAGCCTGGGCATCGTTTTCCTGAACATCGGCTGTGTTCTGGCCGGGCTGATCGTCGACCGCATCGGTGCCTGGCGCACGGTGATGCTCTACAGCCTGCTGCTGCCGCTGGGCATTGGCGTGCTTTATACCTGTCTGATCGCCGGTGGCAGCTGGATCGGCGTCGCCTACGCTATCGCCGGCCTGAGTTGCGGGGTGGTCGGCGCGGTGCCGTCGGTGATGGTCAGCCTGTTTCCGGCGCGGATCCGCGTCTCCGGGATCTCCTTCACCTACAACATCGCCTATGCGCTGTGGGCAAGTATCACTCCGCTGTTGTTGATCGGTTTGATGCCCTGGAGCCCATGGGTGTGCGTGATTTATTGCGCAGTGATGGGCGCGCTCGGAATGGCTAGCGCGGCGTATTTCGGTTCGCGTGTGCAGCGGGTTAATTGTGGCGCGGTGGTTTCTGGCATTTAGAAACGTCATTCACGGGCAAGCCCGCTTCCACACGGGCTTCGCAGCCGACGCGGCAAACTGCCACTATTTTTGCAGGGCAACCTCGAGCCGCTCTTCAGAAAAGTTTTGCGTGGCCGATGGCTTGGCTGAATGCCGCTCTTAACCCTGCCCATCGGTACATTTTCCCATGTTTAACAAACGCTTGAAGCAGGAGCTGTCGGCTCTTCGCGAAGAACTCTCCAGCCTTGTACAAGTGAAAGAAAGCCTGGAGAGCGAGATGCTCGTCATCAACCTTGACCCCGATGGACGGGTTCAATCAGCCAATCAGAATTTCATTACCGAGATGCTCTATAAGAGCAGTGATTTGCTCGGGCGGCACATCGAAGACATCGTCCCGGCCCATGTGAAAACGGATGAATTTCACCATCGTTTCAAGGCCGCGCTGACCCGCGGTGAGCACTTTGCCGGGGCGGTTCGCTTGCTCAGAGGCAACGGCGAGGAAGCCTGGCTGCGCTCGATCGTGCAGCCTGTCAGAGGCTCGGACGGGCGGATAAAGAATTTTTCGATTTACGCCAGCGACCTGACCCGCACCATTGAAGCTTCCCGTGAGCACGAAAACCTGATCGGTGCGTTGGTGCGTTCAACGGCGGTGATTGAGTTCGATATGAGCGGTAACGTGCTGACGGCCAACGACCGGTTTCTCAACGGGATGGGTTACAGCCTGGCGCAGATCCAAGGTAAACATCACCGTACGTTCTGCGCGCCGGAGGAATACAACAGCGAGGCATATCAGGGGTTCTGGAAACGCTTGAATGCTGGCGAGTTTGTTGCCGACCGCTTCAAACGCATCGACAGCCATGGTCGAGTGGTCTGGCTGGAGGCCTCCTATAACCCGGTGACCGATGCTAATGACAAACTCTACAAAGTCGTCAAATTTGCCACGGTGATAACTGATCAGGTAAATCAGGAACAAGCCGTCGCCGAAGCTGCGAATATCGCCTACAGCACTTCGTTGCAGACCGACAGCAGCGCCCAGCGCGGCACCACGGTGGTCACTCAGGCCGTGAATGTGATGCGCGATCTGGCCAGGCATATGCAACAGGCCGGCGAAGGTATCGAAGCGCTGAATGAGCAATCACTGGTGATTGGCACCATCGTCAAAACCATCAGCGGCATCGCCGAGCAGACCAACTTGCTGGCGCTCAACGCCGCGATCGAGGCGGCCCGTGCTGGCGAGCAAGGTCGAGGTTTCGCTGTGGTCGCGGACGAGGTTCGACAGCTGGCCTCGCGTACCAGCAAAGCCACCGACGAAATCGTCGGGGTGGTGCGCCAGAACCAGGACATGGCTCGTGACGCCGTGGCCTTGATGAGCGATGGCAAACTCCAGGCCGAACAAGGCCTGGCGCTGGCCGCCGAAGCGGGCACGGTGATTGTCGAGATTCAGGACGGTGCGCAGAAAGTGGTCAGTGCGGTGGGGCAGTTTGCGAATCAACTGTCCGCGTAAATGCTTTACGCGGAACTGTGAAGAGTGGGCTATCCCTGTAGCAGCAGGCTCCGCCAGCTGCTACGGACCGCGTAACGACCGGCAATCTCATGCCATGTGCCAGACGAAACCCGGATTTTTGCTTTCCTGGAAGCACTTAGTCTTTCTGGTGAATTTCATAGTGCAGCAGGTCAAACCATTCGCCGTGCAGCAGAAAACTCTTGCGCGAGTGGCCAAACTGCTCGAAGCCACTGACCTCAAGGACTCGGATCGATCCGGCGTTTTGCGGTCGGGCCGTTGCCTCGACCCGCATCAGCGACAGCTCACTAAAGGCGATTTCCAATCCCAGACGAACCGCTTCTTTAGCGAGACCGCGTCCGGTGTATTTGGAGCCAATCCGGTATCCCAGCGCCGCTGAGTGAAAATGCGGCCGCTTGATTTGGGTCAGATTGAGTCGTCCCACGAGAATGTCATTCTCGCGAACAAGAAATTGGTACGCGAGGTCTTGAGCGGCGTCCTGAGCTGCTGTTTCGATTGCTCTCGCCACACCTTCCCGAGAGTAATAGTCCGCAGGTCGGGCATTGATCCAGCTCTCGAAAAACGCCCGGTTGCCGAGTTCGAACCCGAGCAATTCATCTGCGTCGTTTTCGTGGGGGGCTGCGATATTCAGTATTGGCATGACGTCAGCGCCTCAATCCATTGTGCGAAGGGCTTTCATCTCACGATCGGCAATCGGATTCAAGCCCGTAATCCACGCCTGCCGTATACCGTTACAATCGGCTCTTTTCTCAGGAGCAGACAGCCATGAGCGTTTCCCACCGTCGTCCGGTTCCCTTGTCCAAAGCCTACCGTCTGCTCAACCACGGACCGACCGTACTGGTCAGCGCTGCCCACGCCGGGCAGCGCAATATCATGGCCGCCGCTTGGGCCATGCCGCTGGATTTCGAACCGCCGAAAGTTGCCGTGGTCCTCGATAAATCCACCTGGACCCGACAACTGCTCGAAGCCTCGGGCACCTTCGTACTCAACGTTCCTTGTGCCGCTCAGGCCGATATCGTGCAGACCGTAGGTTCGACCTCCGGGCTCGAACTGTCTCAGGGCGAAGGTTGCGATAAATTCCAGACCTATGGCCTGCAAACTTTTGCCAGCAATATCGTCGAAGCGCCGATGCTGGAAGGTTGCGTCGCCTGGCTGGAATGCCGGCTGTTGCCGGAGCCCCACAACCATCAACAGTACGATCTGTTCCTGGCCGAGGTGATATCCGCCCAGGCAGACGAGCGAGTCTTCAGCGACGGCCGCTGGCACTTCGAAGGGCAGGATGCGCTACGCACCCTGCACCATGTCGCAGGCGGGCATTTTCTGAAGATTGGCGACCCTGTGGATGGGAAGACGTTGCAGGATTGAACACAGTGATTCTGATCCAGGCGGGGTCGACTCCGAACTACTTCATGGCTTCAGCATCGCCGTGCATATCAAGCAGCATCGGCGCGTCGCTCATGACGATTTCACGCATAAACAGGCGATCAGTTTCGAGCGTGGGGAAGTCGTTCAATGAATGTCCTTATTCGTTGGTCGGGAGGTCCTGGGGCATTTGAAAAGACCACGGCATTTCATCTTGACACAAGCTCAAGGCGAGATCATTTCAGGCTTGGCTCACCAACGGGCTTGCCCCAATGCATCGGCAAATGCCATCAGCTTCGGCGAGTATTGCCGTGACGGCGGGTAGACCAGAGAAAGTGCACGGCTGCGGCCGGCATAGTCCTCCAGCAGCGGCACCAGGCGGCCATCACCTATCGCGTCCTTGACGGCGAACGTCATCAGTTGGGCAATACCGTAGCCGCCGAGCACAGCATCCACCAAGGCGTCGCCGATATCGAAGATCAGCCGGCTACTGACGCTGATGTCGCGCACTTTGCGGTCCAGCATGAACTGCCAGTCCACCAAACGGCCACTGCGCAGATTGCGCACGCTCAGGCAGTTGTGCTGCTGTAGATCGTCGACCGTCTGCGGCGTGCCATGGCGTGCGAGGTAATCCGGTGATGCCACTGTGACCCAGCGTAACGGTTGCAGTGGGCGGGCGATCAAGCGCTGGTCCTGGATTTCTCCGGTGCGCAGCACCGCATCGAAGCCCTCATCGACGATGTCCACCAAGCGGTCGGACATCACCGCCTCGATGCACAGGTCGGGGTAACGCTGAGTCAATTCGCCGATGACCGGCATCACCACTTTGCGCCCGAACAACGAGGGAGTGCTGATCTTCAGCAACCCGGACGGCGAGCAACGACGGTCCAGCAGCAGCTTCTCGGCTTCAGCAAGTTCGGCGAGCAGTGGTGCGCTGCGTTCATAGAGCACCTGGCCGTCGGGCGTGAGGCTGACGCTGCGGGTATTGCGTTGCAGCAAGCGCACACCCAGCTCGCTTTCCAACCGCGAGATGGCTCGGGACAGACCTGATTGCGTGATCCCCAGATCACCGGCGGCGCGGGTAAAACTGCGAGTCTCTGCGACCCGGACCAGCAAGCGGACGGCGTTTAGATCCATGATTAAAGTCATCACTGAAAGAGCTGGCTTGGTATTTATCATTTAATCGGCATCAAAGACACTGGCGCCTCTTCATTTCTGGAAAGGACGCGCAAAGATGCCCTTCAACCGTTTACCCAAGCCCTCAGGCTGGATGCTTTTGCTGCTGGCCGCTGCGCAGCTGATCATCGCCCTGGACGCGACCATAGTGTTTGTTGCGTTGCCTGAGATCGGCAGCCATCTGGGTTTTTCCGCGCAGCAATTGCAGTGGGTGGTCAGCGCTTACAGCGTGGCCTTCGGTGGTTTCCTGCTGTTGGGCGGGCGCGCAGCTGATCTGTTGGGCAAGCGCCGCTTCTACGTGGTGGGACAAGTGCTGTATGCGTTGGCGTCGCTGGCCGGCGGGTTGGGTGGCAGCGCATTGCTGTTGGTATTGGCACGAGCGGTACAGGGCGTGGGCGGGGCGATGTTGTTCCCGGCGACGTTGGCGTTGATCAACACCTACTATGCAGAAGGGCCGGCGCGTAACCGTGCCTTCGCGATATGGAGCGGCGCTTCGGCGGCAGGTCTGGCCCTGGGCGCGTTGTTGGGTGGCGTGTTGACTCAGTGGTGGGGCTGGGAAGCGGTGTTTCTGGTCAATGTCCCGTTGGCTGGAGCCTGTGCCTTGGCGGCACGGCGCTGGATACCGGCCGATGGAGAACGGCAACGCGGGCGCCACTTCGACCTAAGTGGTGCATTGACCGTTACTGTCGGCGGTACGCTGTTGGTGTTCGCCATCGTTCAGGGCCCGGAGTGGGGCTGGACGGCCCCCGCTACCCTCGGTTGTATGGCGTTGGCGGTCGCGTTGCTGGGGCTGTTCGTCTGGATCGAGCACAAAGGCCACGACCCATTGATGCCGCTGCGCCTGTTCAGCTATAGCGAGTTGCGCATGGCGATGCTGCTCACGGCCATATTCATGAGCAGCTTCGGCGTGCAGTACTACTTCTTGACGCTGTACTACCAACAGGTTTACGGCTACAGCGTGTTGCAGTCCGGGTTGGCGTTCCTGCTGCCGACCCTGCTCTGCACCCTGGGCATATGGTTGGCCGAACGTTCGCTGTTGAAACTGGGGCTGCGCACTACTCTGGTCAGCGGCTTGCTGGCTGGCGCTGTCGGAATTGCGCAGGTGTATTTCGCGCTGCCTGACGGCGCGGGCTATTGGCGGTTACTGCCCGGGATCATCATCCTCAGCATTGGCCAGGGCATGACCTGGACCGCCATGTGGGTGTCTGCGGGGCAAGGTATCGCGCCGGGTGAACAAGGTGTTGCGGCAGGTATGGCCTCTACCAGTCAGCAGATCGGTGGCGCTATGGGATTGGCGCTGTTGGTTTCTTTGGCCAACACCGGATTGAGCGGCGAGGGCAATGCAACGCTGGCGAGAGGGATCGAGCTGGCGATAGGTGCCAGTGCGGTGATTGCCTTGGTGGGCGCGGCGTTAGCGTCGCGACTGCGCAGCCGATTGCAGGCTGGATTGGTGACGATAGGGGAACACGGCTGATGGTTGGAGAGGGGCTGATTAAAACAGCCCCGGTCACATCCAGTGGTTTCAGATCCACACATCATTCACTGCTGTCCGCTCGCCACCTTCGTGCCCGGTGTTCAGCACTCCCTTGGGCTCGATCAGCAGCAGCTTGACCTCGTGCTCGGCAAAGGGTTTGTGCTCGACGCCTTTGGGCACGACAAACATCTCACCCTGGGAGACAGACACCTGGCCGTCGCGAAAGTCGATGCGCAGTTGACCTTCGAGCACGATGAAGGTCTCGTCAGTATCGGCGTGGTCATGCCAGATGAAGTCCCCTTGCAGCTTCACCACCTTGAATTGGTAGTCGTTCATTTCGGCGATGACCTTGGGCGTCCATTGCTCGCTGAACAGGTTGAGTTTTTGCGCAAAGTTCAGACTTCGATAATGGTTCATGAGGTTTGTCCGCTGACTGATCGTGAATCCACGATAGCCAAGGCGGCAGCGTGTTTCTTGTACGATTGTGCAGCCATCAGCGTGCGTGCATTTTCAACCAGCGCGCTGGCGACAGGCCGTAGGTTTTGCTGAACTGTCGGGTCATGTGGCTTTGATCGGTGAAACCGGCGATCAGTGCCGCGCTGACCAGTGGCTGGCCCTGCATCAGCAATGAGCGGACCAGATCCAGGCGGCGCATGGTCAGGTAGCGGTAAGGGCTGGTACCGAACAGCAGGCGAAAGTCCCGCGACAGGCCCCAGCGATCCCGGCCGCTGTGCTCGGCCAGTTCCTCCAGTGTCACGGTGCGATCCAGTGCGCCGTGCATGAATTCCCGAGCCCGTTCTGCCGCCAGGTAGTCGAAGCTCTGACGGGGCGCTGTCACACCTGATACGGCACTCAATGCATTCGCCAGGTCGAACAGCGCGTCCTGTTCTTCCAGTGGATCAAGGGGGCAGTCCAGGCTCTGCAGCAACACATTGGTTGCCGCGTACAGCCGTGGGTCGTCAGACAGGCCAGTCTTGATAAAGGGCAAAGGCTTGCCACCGAGCACCTGCTGGATCAGCGCCGGCTCGATGTACATCATCCGGTACTTGAAACCATCCTCGGTGCCCGCCTCGCCGTCGTGGACTTCATCCGGGTGCAGCACCATGGTCCCGCCCGGCAGGCTATGACGCCACGCGCCGCGATACTGAAAGCTTTGCACGCCAGCAAGCGTGCGGCCTATCGCATAGGTGTCGTGACGGTGCAGGTCATACCCGTACCCCGAGAAGTACGCTTCGATGCGCTCCAGGCCACTGGTGCGGGGCGCGCGGTGGAGCCAGTCGGTGTGACTGTTGTGTTTGCCCATGGATGGCGGTCCTTGCTCTGTGTGCGCAACGAAAATACGGTAACGCACTGCGAACCGGTTGTCGTCATCGGACCCGAAGGCTTCTTTCGAGGTGCCTTCTTCTCATTGCGCGGTCATTCGGATGGGTGAGAGGACTTCTCGGCTTTTTTGCCGACCGTTCCAAACTCAATCGGGGTCTTGGTGTAGAACAAGGAAAAGTCCTCGGTCTCCAGACGCTCAAACAAGCGCACGCACTCATCTTCGGTAATCGCCAGTCGAATCTCGATGGGCTGGTCGGCCAGCTCAAAAAAATGCGCGGAATGCAGGCGTCCCGTATGCCCAAAACCCTCGATGGCGGTTGCCAGTGTGGCTCCGCGCAGCCCCATTTCTTTCGCTAAATCGACGATCCAGTCACCCAGCATTTTGCCGTGGTAGCGACGATTCTGCTGAGTAAAGAAAATCACCAGGAAACCGCTCATGATCAATCCCCCTTAGCGTGCGCTTATCAGTTGGAACGAAAGAAGGCCCCCAGCGATCATCGCCAGCGAGCCTGCGACGTGGAGCAACATGGCGCCCGTTGCCTGCTGAGTCTCCCTTCCTGGATCAAGCCTGGGGTTTGTGCCGAGAACGTGGTCAGGCCCCCGCAGAAGCCGGAGATGACCCGTAATTTCAGCATAGCTGCCAACTTCCTCGTTAGAGGCCGGAGCCGACAATCGCGGGGAAGAGGTTGTTTTAAGGTGCAGAGCCTTCTAAAACGGCTGTTGATCCATACGTCTGAATTCGAGTAGAACTACCCAAACGAGCGCGGTTACCCACGGCGCCATGACTTCACCGCAACAACACAAGGATGGTTTGTTCGATGAAGCTACTACATCTGAGGCACGCAGGTCCGTTGTCGTTGCGGGTATTGAAGCGTGGCCAGGCTCTTTGTCAGCAGTCGGGTTGAGGGCGTTTGCAGCTCAATCGCTGAAGAGCAGGATCGCAGCGAATAACCGCGACGACACACGCAAAATGTCAGGAGACTAAAAAATGAAATTTGGCTACCGACCGGTAGAGGAACAGGACGTCCCACGGATTTGCAGCTTTGCCCGGAACGAGGAGGAGTTGTTTTTCTTCTTTCCCGCGGCCACCTGGCCGTTGACCCATGAGCAACTGCGCAACTCGATTGCCCAGCGATCAGATTCGACGGTGATTGAGCAGGACGGGCAAGTGGTCGGTTTCGCCAACTTCTACCGTTGGGAAACCGGGGGAGCCTGCACCATCGGCAATGTCATCGTCGATCCCGAAATGCGTGCGGGCGGGATTGGCGGGCACCTCATCAAGCACATGATCGAGATTGCGCTGACCAAGCACCGCGCCAAGGAGGTGACGCTGTCTTGCTTCCACCAGAACCTTGCAGGACTGCTGTTCTATCCCAAACTCGGGTTTACGCCTTACGCCATCGAAGAGCGCAAAGACAAAAAAGGCGCGCGGGTGGCGCTGATTCATATGCGCTTGGCACAGGCCTGAGTCTTTTGCTGGATGCGATTGCCGGGTCAAGAAACCGTATTTTCAAAATGAGGCTGGATGATGAGCAAGTTGCGGGTCGGGTTATTTTTGGTGGCCGCTCGGCAGAACATGAAGTTTCGCTGCAGTCGGTGAAGAACATCGTCGACGCGCTGGACCGCTCGCGCTTCGAGCCGATGCTGATCGGCATCGACAAGCAAGGAAGCTGGCACCTGAATGACACCTCGAACTACCTGATAAACCAGGAAAACCCGGCGCTGATCCGCCCTCAACCCGTCGAACCGCGAGCTCGCCGTGGTGCCAGGCAAGTCTAGTGGCCTGTACGGTTAGTTCGTTAGTTCAAATTCGGATGCCAGAAATCCCTGGCCAAGGCGCTGTGACGAGTCATAGCCCGCTATGGCGAGTAACAGCAACGCAGGATAGGGGCTTGTGGCGCCGAAGTTGACTAACAGAACTAACCACACAGGCCACTAGCCAGCAACTGGTCGAGACTTCCAGCCAGGAGCTGCTGGGGCATGTCGACATGATCTTCCCCATCGTTCACGGCACCCTCGGTGAGGATGGATGCTTTCATGGTTTGGGCCACCGAACAGGTTCGCGAATGTAATTGATATCCCACTCGCTTTCGTCGACTCGCACAAATCCATGACGTTGATAAAAGCGATTCGAGTCACTGCCGCGCAATGCGCCCAGACGGATCGGGAGTCCTTCCCAGGCGGCATTGTCGAGAACGGAACACAAGGCTGCCGAGCCAAGGCCTTTGCCTTGATGTTCTGGCATGACGTACAGATGCTCCAGGAGCAAGTGATCAGCTTTTCGCCTGATCTGCAGAAAGCCTGCCCGTTGACCATCACTGACGATGAAGCTGCACAATGCTGGTTCAAACGTGGCGAGGAACCTGACGCGCGCCCTTTGCGGATCAAAGCGACCAATGCGCTCAAGACTCTCTTGCATCGACGCAATCCGCATCAGGACAAGGACTTCGGCGTCGTCCTGCGTGGTGGCCTCAAATGCGATGTCCATGGTGACCTCCGTTCAATCCATGAGTACTGAAATGACTTCGCCTCACCGCGATGAGTGCTTCGTCGATAACTGGCAAATTCAGGCATTGAGCTGTAAGTACGCAGTTCGCTGATATCTTCTGCTCTTTTTGGATGTCAGCAGCCTAACCTCGATCAATCCCCCAGCGCTTCACCCTCACGCCGCGGATCGGCGCCGCCAGCCCATGAAGCTTTGCCTTGAACATCGCGGACACGGACGATGGCTTGGGTGCCGCTGGTCATATCGATCTCGTTCACGGTATGCCCTTTATCTTTGAGGGCTTGCACCAGTGTGGGTGTGAATTGCCCTTGCTCCAATTCGGTCGGGCCGTTGCGGCTGCCAAAGTTGGGCAGGCTGATGGCGGCTTGCGGGTCCATGTTCCAGTCGAGCATGGCCACCACTGACTTGGCCACGTATTCGATGATTTGCGAGCCGCCGGGAGAGCCGACTGTGGCTACCAGTTCACCGCTCTGGCGGTCGAAGATCAGTGTCGGAGCCATGGAGGAGCGCGGACGTTTTCCGGGTTCGACGCGATTGGCGACGGGTTGGCTGTTTTCCTCAGGGACGAAGGAGAAGTCGGTCATCTGGTTATTGAGCATGAAACCCTGAACCATGAGGTGAGAGCCAAAGGCCGCTTCCACCGTGGTGGTCATCGACACGGCACCGCCCTGGTCGTCTACCGCCACTACCTGCGAGGTGGATATCCGCATCGGCGAACGGTCTAGAGCGTACGCCACCTGGATGCCGGCGGGGTGGCCGGGCTTGGCCGTACCCATGCTGTGCTCACTGATCAAGTCTGCTCGACCTGCCAGATAGCTGGGGGCGACCAGGCCTGCGATCGGGACGGGGACGAAGTCTGAATCAGCCACATAGAGCCCGCGGTCGGCATAGGCCAGACGCTCGGCTTCGGCAATCAGGTGCACGGCTTCAAGTGCAGGTTCTGTTCCGGCCGGGGCGTTGGTTTTGACCGGCTTGAGCGGCGGCAGGGCAAAGCGGCTATCCCGTACTTCCAGCGCCTGCAAGGTGCCGAGGATTTGCGCGACGGCTATCCCGCCCGAGGATGGCGGCGGCATGCCGCAGACTTGCCAGCGTTTGTAGTCGGTGCACAGCGGCGTGCGCTCTTTGGCGGTATAGCCTTGCAGATCGGTCATCGACAGGCTGCCGGGGTTGGCGTTGCCCTGAACCTTGGTGACGATCTCGTGGGCGATCGAGCCTCGATAAAGGGCATCCGGACCTTCTTTGGCAATCCGTTTCAGAACGCCGGCCAGGTTTGGGTTTTTCAGCAAGGTACCGACGGCTTTCGGGCTGCCGTCGGCATTCAGGAAATACTCGGCCATGTCCGGCGAGCGCGGCAGAAACGGGTCAGACGCAATCATCGCGTGAAGCCGCGGCGAGATCGGGAAACCTTGCTCTGCCAGGCGAATGGCCGGTTCGAACAATTGCGCCCACGGCAGACGACCTTGTGTCTTATGGGCCAGTTCAAGCGCACGCAATGCACCTGGTGTGCCCACCGAACGACCGCCAATCTGTGCCTGGCTGAACGGCATCGGCTTGCCGTCAGGTTGCAGGAAGAGCTTTTCGGTAGCACCTGCCGGCGCGGTTTCGCGTCCGTCGTAGGCGCGCACTGTTTTGCCATCCCAGAGCATGATCAGCGCGCCGCCGCCAATGCCTGAGGATTGTGGTTCCACCAACGTCAGTACCGCTTGCATCGCGATCGCGGCATCGATCGCCGAGCCCCCCTGACGCAACATCTCACGCCCGGCCTCGGCTGCCAGCGGGTTGGCTGCCGCCGCCATGTGCCGCGCGGCGTATTGGGTGCGCATGTCGGTGCGGTAACCCGAGGCGATTTCCGGGGCGACCGGTAGAGTGCTGACGGAGGGTGCAGACGGCGGGGTATTGCAGGCCGCGAGGGTTAAAGCGGTGGCTATCAGCGAAAGGGCAGATAGGCGGTAGTGGCTCAAGTTGAAGGCTGAGAACACGCGGGGCACTCCGTCCGTGGGTAGATGAGGTATCGAGCGCAGCCGATAGATGCGGCCGCGTGCGGGGGAATGTATCGGCCGACAGCGGTAGGCGCAACGCGTTGGGCGATTTTGCTGGCTGCTCAGGCGAGCGTCTTCGATGCTGCTCTTATCGTTTCAGAGCAGGGTTTTGGAAAAGTATCGACTGGGTGTCTCACCCAGCACCCTGCGAAATACGTTAGTGAACGCGCTGGGACTGCTGTAGCCCAGATCCATCGCCACTCGAGTAACAGGTTCTCCGTTACCCAAGCGAACCACGGCCGCCAGCAAGCAGGCCTGTTGACGCCACTCAACAAAGCTGATGCCGGTTTGCTGGCGAAATAGCCGGGTGAAAGAACGACGACTCATTGCGACCTGATTGGCCATGTCGTCGATGCTCATTTCCAGCGAAGGCTGGTTCAGCAGATCACCGCAAGCTTTCGCCAGTCGGGGTTCAGCGGGTAGCGGTGCATTAAGTGAGAGTACCGGCATTGCCGCGATTTCGTGCAACAACAGCGCCATCAAATGGCCGTCCCGGTTCTCTTCGGCATATAGCGCAGGGACGTCCAGAGCTCGTGTCAGGAGGTGGCGAAGCAGCTCCGACACACCGAGCACCTGGCAGTTCGCAGGCAGGCCGAGTCGCGTTATCGCGTGACTGTGAATGTAAGTGTTGAGCATGGTCACAGGTCCGCTCATCAGCATTTCGTGAGGTACGCCTGCCGGTACCCATATGGCCCTATGCGGCGGTACGACCCAGTTGCCTTCGCTGGTGAAGACACTGATGACGCCTTTGGCTGCATAGGCGAACTGCCCGCGTCGGTGTGTGTGCAGAGCGAAGCGCAGCCTGTCGGGGTAGTCATATGCAGTGACCACAGCGTCACGTGGGGTGTTCTCGCAGGGATCTACATGATGGATTTGGCTCATGGCCCGAATTTAATTATTTATGACCTGGTATTGCAAGCAGGCCAATCCCAGGTCTGGTCATAGTGGCGCCTTCGCCGGAGCATCTGCTCGCCGGCACTGCCCCTGGAACGATACATCATGCAGAAGAAACACCTGATCCTGGCCGTGTTGGTGACGGCTGTCTGGGGGGTGAATTTCCCCATCACCAAGCTTGGTCTGGCCAACATCGATCCGCTGCTGCTGACAGCACTTCGCTTTACGCTGGCGGCGTTGCCCTGGGTATTCTTTGTCAGGCGCCCGCAGGTCGCCATTCATTGGTTGGTGGCTTACGGCCTGATTTTCGGTGTTGCGATGTGGGCCCTGATCAATTTGGGGATCGAGTTGGGCGTGCCTCCCGGAACCGCGGCACTGTTGATCCAGTTCAGCGCTTTCTTCACCCTGGGCTGGGGGGTATTGCTGTTTCGTGAGGGTCTGAGTGTGGGACAGGTCGTGGGCATGGTGCTGGCGGCACTGGGGTTTTTCAGTATCGTTCAAGGCAGCCCGGGCGAGGCCACAACTGCGGGCTTTGTTCTGTTGATGGTGAGCGCATTCAGCTGGAGCATCGGTAACGTCATTATCAAGCAGTCCAGGGTGCGGGAAATGTTTGCCTTTGTGGTATGGGCCAGCCTGTTCCCGCCGATCCCGCTGTTGCTGCTCACCTGGTTAGCTCACGGGGCAGCGCCGTTCATGACCCTGGTAACGCACCTTGATCGAGTGGCAGTGTTCTCGCTCCTGTTCCAGGTCTATGCCGCCACGCACTTGTGCTATTGGGGCTGGAACCTGCTGTTACGTGAATATCCGGTTTCCCGAGTGGCACCGCTGTCGTTATTGATTCCGGTGTTTGGAGTGCTTGGCTCCATATTGATTCTCGGACACAGGGTTGACGTCCGTGAAGGTTTTTCCATCGCGCTTATCCTGTCAGCACTCGCTGTTGGCTTGATAAAAGGCCGGCCCCTGTTCGTGCGCGATGCCCGGTCGGGCGAATAGTGAGAGCCTACGCGGTGTTGTTCATCGGCAATGACGGAGCCTGATTTTGCGTGTTTAATCGGGCAAGCAGCATCAGCCCACACTTTTTCTCGATAAGTCGGAGTTAGCTACATGGAAGTGATTAATCAAATGCGCCCTGACGAGTGTCAAGGCATGGAAGACATCCGGCGCGAGATCGATCTCCTCGATCGGGCAGTCATCAAGATGCTTGGCGCGCGCTTCAAATACGTTCAGGCCGCGTCGAAATTCAAAACCTCTGAAACCTCTGTGCGGGCCCCGGAGCGTTTCCGCGCGATGCTGGCCAAGCGTCGTGAATGGGCGGAAACCGAAGGTCTGAGCCCCGAGGCGATCGAAAAGCTCTACACCGACCTGGTCAATCATTTCATCGAAGAAGAGATGAAACACTGGAAGGCCCATCGTTGATGGAAAACCAATACGACGTCGTCATCGGCTTGGGCGCTATGGGAGCGGCGACGCTCTATCAACTGGCAAAACTGGGCATCCCGGTGCTTCATCCTGACCCACGGCCCGAACGAGAGCGACGCCTGGTACGATTTCCCACCCATACCGGGTGAGGGCAGCATGAAAATCGCCACCGAGCAGTTCGACGTCAGCACCTCTGCGCAATCGATCGACCGAACCACTAGCCTGACGCAGGCAGAGATTTTTTATCGTGCGCACATGAAGGGCCGGTTCGCTGGCGCATCAGCGGATTTACTCAAATCCAGCGTTTGCGCTTACACGGTGACTCCGGATTTCGGCTTTATCATCGACGAGCATCCTGAGCTTCGGAATGTAACGGTAGTCAGCGCCTGCTCCGGACATGGCTTCAAGCACTCGGAAGGAGTTGATGAGGCATTGGCGCAGCGATTCGCTTATGGGCAAAGCGACGTAGATCTTCTGGCGTTTTCAGTCGGGCGGTTTGCGCGACTGTTGGAAAACTGATTCCGAGATCATTTGAAGGTTAAACGCCCATTTTTCATGACTGAAAAATGGGCGTTATCAGGTCAGCTGAATCTAACGGATCAGAATTGCCAGCGCACCTGCACGTCACCGGTATTGGCGGTGTAACCGTTCGCCGCTTCCAGGGTGTACTTCGCCCCCAGGCTGAGGTTTTCGCTGTGCAGCAGCGTGACGCCCAGTGCCAGGACCCCGGTGTCATTGACCGGTTTCGCCCCCGGGCTGGTGAAGCTGGTGGCGCCCGAGGTATCGGCGGCATAGTTGGCGACCGATTGCAGGCTGGTGTCGTGGTACTCATGACGCCAGGTCAGTTGTGCCGACGGTACTACGCTGCCGTAGGACGTGGCGAAGGAGCGTTCCAGCTTGGCGCCCAGGTCGCTTTTGAGCGAACTGGTGCTGGTGGAATCGACATGCAGTGCCGCGCCGTTGCCGCCGGTTTCGGTGAAGCTGTCCTGGCGCAAGGTGCTGTAGGTCAAGCCGGCAATTGGCGTGAGGACGGTGTGGGCCAGCGCCGCGCCGAGGTCGATCGGGTAACCGGCCTGTGCGGAGGCAATGTACTGCATCCCGTCGTGCTGGCCTTTGGCCGAACCGCTAAAGCCGGTGAAGTCGATTTCACGCGTGGTGTCGTATTGGTGCTGAACGGCACCGGCCGACAGGTCCAGGTACCACGGCTGGCCTTGGTAGCTGGCATAGCCGAACAGGCCGTAGGACTTCACGTCGGTGGAGCTGCCGGTGTTGTCGCCGTCGTTGTTCACCGTGGTTTTGGTGTAGCTGAACAGACCGCCGGCGCGCCAGCTGTCGTTGAGCGCGGCATCGGCCCCCAGCAGCAGGCCGCTGTAGTGGGCGTGGTAGCCGGCCACATCGTCGCGTTCACCCAGTCGGGAACTGCCGCCAAAGGCCTGGCCCCAGAGCCCGGTGTTGCTGGCGCTTTCACCGGTGGCGACGCCGCTGCCGAGATTGTCGTTCTGCGCGGTGCGCAGACCTTCGAGGTGCGCCGTGGTGACATTGAGCACTTGCACCGTAGACGCGGTAGACGCCTGAGTGGCAGCCGTAAGGTTCGCGGTCGGACTCAATTGGGCCCCGGCGTGGTTGCCGGCGGTCGGGGAGTCGAGGGCTGCGGCGGTGTTGAACAGGTTCATCAGGCCGGCATCGTAACCGCCGTAATTGAACAGCCCGGCCAGCGGGGCGACACTGTTGGCACTGGAGGCCCGATTGATCGGCGCATAAGAAGGTGTGACCGGACCAACCGGAGGCGTCGCAGGTATGGCCGCACCCAGGGTCACCAGCAAGTCGGCATGGGAGCCATCGGTCACACTGGTGCCCACTGCGTTATAACCCGGGACCGTGTAGTGAAGGCTGCTGGCATTGTAGGTCGTGCCAGCGGTGTTGGCCTGAATCACGATGTATCGCTGGCCTTGGGCAAAACCATAGCTGCCAAGCTTCTGCAAACCGACCGTGGAGCCCGCAGCGATGTTCGCCTTACCGGACACCACCAGGCGCCCATAGCCGCTGTCGGTGCTGATATCACCGGTGGTCACGGCATTGTCGGCCACACCGAGGATCAGGCTGGCGTCGCTGCCTTGGTAGTAATGGCCGGTGATATTGATCGTATTGTTGACCTGCAGCGTGCCGGTAGTGTCATTGGCGGCAGTTTGAGTGCCGACGTTGATGTGGTCATTGAGCAACTGGTTGCCCGGCCCGAACACCACGTTCGAGCCGATACTGCTGATCAGGCCGATGTTGGTGGCGCTCACACCGCCCGTGCCTGCGCCGGTCAGGATGCCAAACACCGATCCTGGACCACCATTGATCGTCATGTTCGACGCGGAGTCATTGCGGATCGTGCCGGCGATGGTTCCGGAGTTGGTTATGGTGCCCAGCATCGAGTGTGGACCGGTATAAATGGCGAACCCATTACTTGTGACAGTGCCACTGTTGTTCAGTGTGTTGAGGGTGTTGATGTTGTGAATGCCAAAGGTGCCACCACTGATGGTGCCACTATTGCTCAACGTATCGATGCCGTAGCTGCGAATACCGGCATTGCCACCAGAGATGGTGCCGCTGTTGCTTAGCGTACCGATTCTGCCCGAGTTCCTGATACCTGCACTGTTTCCACTGATAATGTTGCCCGCCGGGTTGTTCAGCAACGTGACCGTGCCGCTGTTGTCAATGCCATACTCATTGGCCCGAGCGACACTGACCTCGCCAGCTGCCAGTGCCGAAGCGATGGCGATGGCCAGGACTGTCAATCGGCTTGGTGTCTGTGAGGGCTGGCGTGTAAAAGAGTGCATGAGGTACTCCCTGTAATATTCCTGTTATTTTCGTAAAAGTCTCGTTGAGACCTTCGGAATCAGCCATGCAGAACAGCGCAGGCCCGTGATTCACTCCCTGGTTGGCAGTCTAGTAAGGTTCTTGCGCGATTGTGCGGAGCTTTACGGAGAGGGGGCATTGAGCGTGCGTCTGGCCGTCAGGTTTTACTCTGAATGCAGGCCGCCGGGATCCAGCTCGCGGTACTCCCAGGCGTTCGGCTTCAGTCCCAAAAGGGCGGGCTGATAAGGGCAACGTTTGATGTTGGAGCGTTTCATTTCCTTGTATCCCCTTGGTTCAGTTTTCTTGCAAGGAGTCACAGGGGGGGACATATGGAAGGAAGGTATGGGGGGATGCAAGGACAGATAGCCAGAAACAAGAAAGCCCGCACTAGGCGGGCTTTTTGATTTGTTTATAGGCCTCGGTAGAGGTCTATAAACAGGTACTTGGTGGCTACACAGGGACTTGAACCCCGGACCCCAGCATTATGAATGCTATGCTCTAACCAACTGAGCTATGTAGCCAAGTGGCGCGCATTATTCGCCGAGAAGGGAAAAGCGTCAAGCGTTTTTATTGAAAATTTATCTACGCTATCAATTGTTTATCGAAATACCTCTGTCAGCAGGGGCGCCGGGCAACGTTGGAACCACTGACTGGCCTGTTCATAAGCGTGGGCCAGCTGCAGTACGGCGAAGTCGGCCTGGTGCCGGCCGATGATTTGCAGACCCATCGGCAGGCCGTTCTGGCTGAAGCCGACCTGCACGTTCGCCACCGGGCATCCGCAGAGGGTGCCGGGGATGACCACTTCCATCCAGCGGTGATAGGTGTCCATGGTCACACCTTCGATGGAGGTCGGCCAGGGAGTGGTTTTATCGAACGGGAAGACCTGGGCGCTGGGCAGCAGCAGGTAATCGTAACGTTCGAACAGTTTGCTGATGGCGCGATACCAGTTGCTGCGGGTCACTGACGCAGCGAAGACGTCGCTGGCAGAGAGCTTCAGGCCATTTTCGATTTCCCAGCAGGCCTCCGGTTTCAACTGTGTGCGCTTTTGCGGGTCGGCATAGGCAGCGCCCAGGGAGCCGGCGACCATCCAGTGACGCAGGCTGCGCCAACTGTTCCAGAGCTGTTGCGCAGCGAAGTCCGGTTGCGTGGCTTCAATGCTGCAGCCAATGGCTTCAAAGTCGGCGAAGGCGCTTTGGCAAAGCTCGAGAATGCCTTTCTCCATCGGCAGATAGCCATTGAAGTCGCCGAGCCAGCCGAGGCGGGTGCCTTTGAAGTCGCGCTCCAGTGGTGCGGCGAAGGCGTTGCCGGATTCGGCGATGGACAGCGGTGCTCGCACATCCGTGCCGGCCTGTACCGAGAGCAGCAGCGCGGCGTCGCGTACGCTACGGCCCATAGGGCCTTCGTAGCCGAGTTGGTCGATGAACAGGTCGGCGCTGTCATCGAACGGCACCCGGCCCTGGGATGGGCGAAAGCCGAACACGTTGTTGAACGCTGCCGGGTTGCGCAGTGAACCCATCATGTCACTGCCGTCGGCCACCGGCACCAGGTGCATGGCCAGCGCTGCGGCGGCACCACCGCTGCTACCGCCTGCGGTTTTGCTCGGGTCGTAAGCGCAGCCGGTGGCGCCGAACAATGGGTTGTAGGTCTGTGAGCCGAGGCCGAATTCCGGGGTGTTGGTCTTGCCGATAATGATCGCGCCAGCGGCCTTGATCCGCTCGGTCATGATGCCGTCGCGCTCTGGCACGAAATCCTTGTACAGCGGTGAGCCGAGCGTGGTGCGGATGCCACGGGTCAGCGACAGATCCTTGATGGCATGGGGCAAACCGTGCATCCAGCCACGGTAGAGACCGCGAGCCAGTTCTGCGTCGCGCAGGTCTGCCTGGGCCAGCAATTGGTCAGCCGGTTGCAGGCTGATCAACGCGTTGACCAATGGGTTGAAGCGCTCGATGTGGGCCAGGTAAGTCTGCATCACTTCCCGACACGACACCTGGCGCAGGCGAATGCGTTCGGCGAGTTCGTGGGCCTGCAGCAGGACCAGTTCGCTGATGTTATTGGAGGTCATTAAAACGCTGCCTTGTAGAAGACTGGGAAAACGCCCCGACGCCCTGTCGGGGCGGTCGGGTCAGCGCATCAGGCTGGTCCACAGACGGTCGGCAAGGCGGATAGCGCCTTCGCCGCAGGTCTTGCTGAACACCACTTGGGTGCCCTCCGGGATGTGCAGCTCGGGCGCGTCCTTGAGGCCAGCATCGAGGAAGGGTTCCACGCCCTTGATCGGGCTCTGATGCTTGAGGAAGTTCTGGGTCATCGCGGCATTTTCAGGCTGGCTGAGGAAGGCGATGAAAGCCTTGGCGTTAGCCGGGTTTTTGCTGCCCTTGGGGATGACCATGTTGTCGACCCAGGCCAGTACGCCTTCTTTCGGGTAGAGGTAGCGCAGGCTGGGTTTCATCTCACGGGCGCGCATCGACGATCCGCCCCAGAAGGTCGACATGTCGACTTCACCCGAGGCCAGGTTCTCGCGGATCGAGCCGGCCTTGGAGCTGTAGGTTTTGACGAAGGGCTTTTGCGCTTTGAGCAGGGTCAGCACTTGCTGCATCTGTTTCGGGTCTTCGCTGCACAGCGGAATGTTCAGATACAGGCTGGCCATGTCGACCACATCGCTTACCGAGTCGAACATGTTGATCCGCCCTTGCAGTTCGGCTGGCGGCTCGTAAAGGACTTTG
This sequence comes from Pseudomonas sp. GW821-FHT07G10, assembly GCF_059418545.1. NCBI lineage: Bacteria > Pseudomonadati > Pseudomonadota > Gammaproteobacteria > Pseudomonadales > Pseudomonadaceae > Pseudomonas > Pseudomonas sp. GW821-FHT07G10. Next base: position 37,003 of record NZ_JBWKQB010000009.1, read on the forward strand.
TAGCTGTCCGTCGGGCCTTTGTAGCGCTCGGTGTTCAGCACCACGCTGGTGGTGCCCCAGATGAACGGCACGGAGTAAGCGCCTTCCGGGTCCCAGGTGGGCTTTTTCAGATTGTCGGCGACGCTGGCGTAGTAGGGCTGGTTGACTGGGTCAAAGCGCTCGAGCAGTTGCTCCTTGATCAGGATCGGAATGAACTGGTGCGACGGAATCGCCACGTCGTAGCCCGCGCCGCCCTGTTTGAGCTTGGCCAACAGTGTCTCGTTGGAGTCGTAGGAGTCCACGGTGACTTCGATGCCGGTCTGTTTCTGGAACTTGGCGAGAATCTGCGGCGAGAAATAGCCGCTCCAACTCACTACATTCAACTTTTCGGCCGCCTGAACGCTGCTGAACAGGGTCAGAGGCAATGTCAGTAACAAAGAGGTGCCGAAGCGTGCGATCAACTTGCTCATGGTATTTCCTCAAGGTGGAATTGGCAGGTTCAGACTTTCTTTTTACCCAGCAGCCAGGAGAGGCTGACGAACAGCACCGAGACCCCGAGGATCAAGGTCGAGACGGCATTGACGTCGGGTGTTACGCCCATTCGCAGCAAGCCGAAGATGAAGATCGGCAGGGTGGTGGTGCCGGCTTGGGAGACCATCATCGAGATCACGAAGTTATCCAGCGAGACGATGAAGGCCAGCATCAGCCCGGAGACGATTCCCGGCATCAGCAGCGGCAGGGTGATCTTGCGAAAGGTTCGCCAGGGACCTGCATAGAGGTCGGCCGAAGCGTGTTCCAGGGACAGGTCCATGTCGTTGAGCCGCGCGCGGATCGGCAGGTAGGCGAAGGGGATGCAGAACACCGTGTGGGCGATGATCAGGTTGCCGTAACCGAGCGACAGGCCGATGGTGGAGAACAGCGCCAGAGTGGCCACGCCAACGACGATTTCCGGCAGCACCAGCGGCAACATGATTGCGCCCATGGACAGTTGCATCCCCTTGAATTTGGCACCCCGCGAGGTACCGAGTGCCGCGAGTGTGGCAATCGCGGTGGCGATCATGCTGGCGCACACAGCGATCAGCAGGCTGTTACCGGCGGCCTGTCGCAACGCCTGATTGGCAAACGCCGCGCGGTACCAGTCGAGGCTGAAACCGGTCCAGACCGTGGCCGACTGATTGGCGTTGAAGGAGAACACCACCAGCACCACGATCGGCGCGTAGAGGTACAGGTAGAACAGCAAGCTGAAGCCACCGAAGCCCGGGAAGTCCTGCACGCTGAGCCCGTTTCGTTTGAGCAGACGCAACATCATTCACCTCCTTTGGCGATGCGCTGGTGTTCGGCGCGCAGGGCGTAAACGGTCAATACCAGCATCACTGCCGCCATCAGCACTAGAGACAGGGCCGCGCCGAACGGCCAGTTACGGGCATCGCTGAACTGCCGGAAAATCAGGTTTCCGAGCATCATTTTGGTCCCGCCGCCGAGCAGCTCCGGGGCGATCATCGCGCCCAGGCAAGGGACGAAGGTCAGAATCGCGCCGGCGAAAATCCCCGGTTTGGCGATCGGTAGCACGACTTTGATCAGCGTCCGCCAACGTCCGGCATACAAGTCCTGCGCGGCCTCCAGCAGGCGGATATCCATCTTTTCCAGGGTCGCGTAAATCGGCAGCACCACGAACGGTGCATAGGTGTAAACCAGCCCCAGCAGCACCGCGCCATCGGTATAGAGCAGTTGCAATGGTTGATCGATCACGCCGAGCCCCATCAGGCTGTTGTTGATCACCCCGGTGTTACGTAGCAACAGAATCCAGGCGTAGGTGCGGATCAGCAGATTGGCCCAGAACGGCACGGTGATCAGGAATATCAGCAGCCCGCGACGATGGGCCGGCTGCATGGCCAGCCAGACCGCCACTGGAAAACCGATTAACAGCGTGATGACCGTGGTCAGCCCGGCGATGCCGATGGAGCGCAGGGCGATGATCAGGTACGAGTCGGCAAAGGCCAGGCTGTCGTCCAGTTGCCGTTCGAACAGCAACGAGGTGTAGGCGTCGCTGCTGAAGACCTTGTTCACCCCGCCATAGGGGTTGGCTTCCATCAGTGAATAGCCGATCACGATCAGAATCGGCACGATCAGAAACAGGCCGATGGCGAGTAGCGCGGGAGTCACCCCGAGGAAGCTGCCGAAGGCCTTGCGCCGTGCCAGAGTGGTGGATATCGGTGAAGCGTGCATGGGAGTCCCTCGCTCAATCCAGCAAAACGCTGGCGCTGCCTCGATCGAACAGCAGGCCGGCCCGACTGTTGACCGGGAAGCGCTGGCTTTGGTCGACGCTGTTGGGCGTGCGCACGGTGAGGCGCGAACCGTCGGCCAGGCTGACCTGGTATTGCAGGTCGGTGCCCAGGTAGATCTGCGCGTCGATCCTGCAGGGCAGGGCACCGGTGGCGCCGTCTGGCACCAGGTGCAGGCGTTCCGGGCGCACCGAGAGCGCAACGCTGTCGCCGATGGCTACGTCGCTGCAGGGCTGAGCCGGCAAGGGGTGACCGGCCGGGCCATCGAACCAGGCCAGCCCGGCCTCGACTCGTGAGACCCGGCCTTCGATGAAGTTGGTCTCGCCAATAAAGTCGGCGACGAAGCGATTGCGCGGGCGCTCATAGATGTCTTCCGGACGACCGACCTGCTGCACTTCGCCTTCGGACAATACGGCGATGCGGTCGGACATGGTCAGCGCTTCTTCCTGGTCGTGGGTGACGAAAATGAAGGTGATACCGGTCTTGGCCTGGATGGCTTTCAGCTCTTCGCGCATGGCTTGGCGAAGCTTGAGGTCAAGGGCCGAAAGCGGCTCGTCGAGCAGCAGCACCTTGGGATGCGGCGCCAGTGCCCGGGCCAGGGCAACCCGTTGCTGCTGGCCGCCGGACAATTGTGTCGGGCGGCGCGTGGCGAAGCGTTCCATCTGCACCAGTGCGAGCATTTCCCGCACGCGCTCGGCGATCTGCACCTTGCTCAGGACTTTGCCCATGGGCTGCGATTCGAGGCCGAAGGCCAGGTTCTCGGCGATGGTCATATGTGGGAACAGCGCGTAGTGCTGGAACACCGTATTGACCGGGCGCTTGAAGGGCGGGCGATCGGCGATGTTTTCGCCGTAGAGCAGGATCTCGCCCTGGGTCGGAAACTCGAACCCGGCGATCATCCGCAGAAGGGTGGTTTTGCCACAGCCGGAAGGGCCGAGGAGGGTGAAGAACTCGTTGTCGCGGATATCCAGGTCGATGCTTTTCAGCGCCACCGGACCGGTTTGCGGATCTCCGTAAACCTTGCGTACCGAGCGAATGGACACAGCCAGCGTTTGCAGCGAATGCAGGGCATTCATGCGTTACCTCCGATTCCCCCATCGCCTGTTCGAATTGCTCGGCAAAGAGCTGCGTCGTCAGGCCATGGATATTATTTTTTTGGGCAGGATCGAGATGTTTTCGGGTGTGCAGCGAGCCGCGTCGGCGGGCTCTTTGTTCTGTTCTTGTTGTTCTGGTGTGGCTCGATTATCAGTGAGGGGTTGCAGGTGCGAAACTTCAATTTTAACATAGGAGCTGTTAAATAATTTAATAGCTAGAGGCGGTTCTACCCAATGCCTACCCACCGTTTGCCGCCACTCAATGCCGTACGCGCTTTTGATGCGGCGGCGCGTCTGGGCAGCTATGTCGAAGCCTCAAAAGCGCTGCACGTGACCCAGCCAGCGATTGGCCGGCATGTGAAGTTGCTTGAGGAGTGGCTTGGCGTGCAGCTATTTGAGCGGACCTCACGCGGGGTTGTGCTGACAGTCGCCGGGCAGAAATACCACCACAAAATCTCCGCGGCTTTGCAGTTGATCGTTGAGGCCGGGAAGGAGTTGCTGCCCAGGGATTCCGAGCGCTGGCTGCGGATCATGGTGGTGCCGGGCTTCGCCAAGCGCTGGCTGACGCCCAGGCTTGAGGCGATGCGGCATCTGCGACCGGGGTTGAAGTTCGCCATTGAACCCAACTCGACCTTTACCGAAGTAGATGGCAAGAGCGCTGACTTGGGCATCGTTTATGGCCTGGATGGGCAGTATGCCAATTCCCGCGCGACCTTGATCTGCCCGCGGGTATTTCCGATTTGTACGCCGGGGTACCTGGCGAGCATCGAGCCGATTCACAGCCCGGTCGATCTGGTGAAACACAATTTGATCCACTTTGACGACGGCGAATGGTGGAACATGTGGTTCGCCGCCAATGATCTGGATATTCACCTGACTTCCGACGTGTTGTACGTCAACAATGACCACGCCTTATCGGTGGCCGAAAGCGGCCAGGGTATTGCTCTGGCCAACGAAGTATTGGTACGCGATGAACTTGAGGCCGGCACCCTGGTGCGAGCAGTTGAGGCCCAGGTGAAACTGGAAAGCTATCGCGTACTGACGCCATCAGCCGCGTTGTCGGCAGATGTGCAATGGTTTATCCAGTGGTTGTCGACGTCGCTGGAGCAAGAGTTTCCAGAGGCGGTGGTCGGGGTTTGATGGCCCCGACTTGACGTCAAAAGTGAAGGCCTGCACCTAACCTGTAGCAGCCTTCGGCAGCTGCTACAGGAGTTGCTTGTCGTTTAACTCAACCGAAACTTCCCCGTGTTCTCACTCAGCGCCTTACTACCCTGGCTCAAGGTGTCCGCCGCGCGGTTCACCGCTCGTGCGCCTTCAAGCAGGCGCATGGCCGCTTGATCGACCTGTTGAATATTGCCGCTGACTTCATCGGCGGTACTGGCCTGTTCTTCGACGGCGGTCGCAATCTGCGCCAGGGTATCGGTGACGCTTTGCACCGCACTGGCAATTTCTACCAGGCGTTCGCCAAGCCCGGTCACTGCCTGGGCATCGGTTTGTGCCTGACCGCAGGCAGCTTCCATCAAGGCCACGGCCTCGCTCACCGTGGCCCGCAGGCTATCGACGGTACCGGCGATTTGCGCGGTGGAGGATTGGGTGCGCTGCGACAGGCTGCGCACTTCATCGGCCACCACGGCAAACCCACGACCTTGCTCCCCGGCCCGGGCCGCCTCGATGGCGGCGTTCAACGCCAGCAGATTGGTCTGCTCGGCAACGCCGCGAATGGTATCCACCACCAGCTGGATCTGCTGCCCTTGCTCGCTGACCCGGCCAAGTGCTGCGGCAGTCTCGTTCAGGCGCTGGTTGAGTTGCTGGATGCTGGCGGTGGTCCGCTGACTGTCGCGGCTGCTGTCAGCGGCAATACGCTGGGTGTGTCGGGCACTGCCGGAAGCCTGTTCGCAGCTGTGTGCGACACCTTGTGAGGTGGCGGCCAGTTGGGTCGCCGCCGCGGCGATCTGGCTGATCTGCAATTGCTGTGCTTCGACTTCGCCCAAGGCGCCGCTGGAGTGGTCGTTGAGGGTGCGTACCGCGTCACTCAGCTGCAAGGTTTCGTGATCAACCCCGAGCAGACTGGTACGCAACTGCACCACCGCGACGTTGAGCGCGCTGCTAATGGCGGCCAGTTCATCGCGCCCGTGTACCGGTACTTGCAAAGACAGGTTGCCGTCACGCAAGGACTCGGCCAGCAAGGTGATGCCGCTGGCACTGCGACGGATCGATGCCTGCAAGCAAATGAACAGGTACAGCGCTGCCAGTAGCAGGCCGCCGAAGATCGTCGCCACCAGGATGAATTGGCGGATGGCCGAGCTCTGGTAGTAATCCAGGCGGCTGTCCAGCGACACCAGGGACTGTTGGCGCAACGATGACAGGTCCATGAGGAGGGCGTCGAGGCTGCGCTCGAAGTCTTGCGGCTTGAGATTGATGCTGCCGCCGAACACGCCGTCGTCGAGCACTTTGAGGCCGTCATCCAGATGCTTCAGGCTGTCGTGGTATTGCCCCGCCCAGGATCGCAACACGCTGGGCATCCGGGCTTCGAGCAGGCTGCCGGTCTTCACCAGCTGCTCGCGGGCGTCGCCGATGCGGCTGCGCAGGTCCCGCAGTTGCAGGCGGCTTTGCAGGGTGAATTGCCCGGACACCACTGAGGCCTGGCCGACACTGGCCAGTCGACCAACCCGTTCGATCAGGTCTGGAGCGTGTTGAGTGGAAATCTGCGTCAGCAGGCAGGTTTCCAGCCATGGGGCGAGGATCAGTCGGTTGTCCATGGCTATCTGCTCGCGCAGGGCTTGCAACGCGCTCAATGCGGCGGTGAAGCGCTCGTAGCCGTCCGGCCACCAGCCGACGCTGCTCAGGCTTTTGGAGTCCAATCCGCTTAGAGCCGCTTGCAGCCCTTGATAGCGACTCAAGGTGTCGCCGACGGCACCTTCGGTTTGCAGAGCGGTGCCGAGGTCGGTGACGGCTTGAGTGACGGCGGGCTGGACCGAGTCGAACGCAGCCATGGCGGCAAGGGTCGCCGGTGTAGGCTGACGATTGGTTTCTGTGGCTCGCCAGCGGGCGGCGCGGTCACGCTGAGTGGCCAGCAAGTTGTCCAGGCTGTCGAGGGCCAGCAATTGGCGAACTCCGGCACGCTCGCCGGAGATCAGGCTTAACTTGTCGCGGTAGTCCTGGCCGATTATCCACAGGCTGCCCATCAGCGGCAGGATGAACAGCAGAAACAACAGCTGAAACTTGCGGGCAAAGCCGAAGCGCCCAAGCAGTCTGATTCCTGGTGATAGAAAAACCTGCATGCCCGACTACTCCTCTGAGCACCACGCACCAATTGCGTGCAGTCCTGGCGGTGTGGCCTGGACCTGTGCTTGCTGTTAAAGACCTCGGAAAATCGCCATCGCGAGCCCTGTGCGGTGAGCCCTGTAGCGAAACTTCCCATTCTCGGTCCCCTTTGTAAGGGGCCGCGTTGAAGTGGATCAGCAACGCAAGATTCAGACCATGGCTTTGAGCTATCACGTTGTGCGTTGTAAGGTTTGAAGTTGTTAGCAGGCTAAGGGGATGGCTTTGCTGCACTGAAAAATGGCACATTGACCCACCTGCAAATGCGCACCCATCTGTTGTACGGAAACTCTTATGGCTATCAGTAACCTTCAGACCTCCGCGAGCCCGGCTTCTACCGCCCCGCAATCCAGCCCTTTGGTCATGCGCATCATCGGTGCCGTGGCTTTGGCGCATTTGATCAATGACCTGATTCAGGCGGTGTTGCCATCGATCTATCCAATGCTCAAGGCCAACTATGGACTGACCTTCACTCAGGTCGGCTTGATCACATTGACCTTTCAGCTCACCGCTTCGCTGTTGCAGCCATGGGTCGGGTATTACACCGATCGCCATCCCCAGCCCTATCTGCTGCCGCTGGGTATGGTCAGCACGTTGATTGGCATTTTGATGCTGTCTCAAGTCGGTAGCTTCCCGCTGATTCTGTTGGCCTCGGCGTTGATTGGTATCGGCTCTTCGACCTTTCACCCGGAAGCTTCGCGGGTCGCGCGACTGGCCTCGGGCGGCCGTTATGGCTTGGCGCAGTCGACCTTCCAGGTCGGTGGTAACGCCGGCTCGGCGTTCGGGCCGTTGCTGGCGGCAGCGATCATCATTCCGTTCGGCCAGGGCAACGTGGCCTGGTTCGGGGTGTTCGCGGTGTTCGCCTTGGGCGTGCTGTATGCGATCAGCCGTTGGTACAGCAATCACCTGAACCTGTTCAAACTCAAGCAGGGCCAGGCCGCAACCCATGGCTTGTCGAAAGGGCGGGTGCTGAGTGCATTAGTCGTGCTTGGGCTGCTGGTGTTCTCCAAGTACTTCTACATGGCCAGTTTCACCAGCTATTTCACTTTTTACCTGATCGAGAAATTCGACCTGTCGGTGGCCAGCTCGCAGTTGCATCTGTTCCTGTTTCTCGGTGCGGTCGCGGCGGGGACGTTCTTTGGCGGCCCGATCGGCGACAGGATCGGTCGCAAGGCGGTCATCTGGTTCTCGATTCTCGGCGTGGCGCCGTTCACGTTGTTGCTGCCCCACGTGGACCTGTTCTGGACCAGCGTGCTGAGCGTGGTGATCGGCTTCATTCTGGCTTCGGCATTCTCGGCCATTGTGGTTTACGCACAGGAATTGGTACCAGGTAACGTCGGGATGATTGCCGGGGTGTTCTTTGGTCTGATGTTTGGTTTCGGCGGGATTGGTGCGGCGCTGCTTGGGCATCTGGCCGACATACACGGTATCGAGTACGTGTACCTGCTGTGCTCGTTCCTGCCGTTGTTCGGTGTTTTGGCGATCTTTTTGCCGAGAACCAAAAAGGCCTGACCTGAACCCTCGTGAAAGAAAGCGCTGACGATCCTGTCAGCGCTTGTGATCATGTTGCGAAATACCGTGTGCTCATCTCGACTCGATCGAAACTGCTTTCAGCGTCTAGCGGCGTGATTGCCGATAATTGATCCAGTCGCACCTCTCGCTTGCCGTTTTTCCCCATCAGGCAAAGGAACTCTTCCCGGCTTGCGCGGGTGCGTGTGGTCACTGCTTTCGCCTCGAAACGATTGCCATCGATCAACTCGATCAACAGCTGATAACCGTGCATGCAGGCGATTTCCAGATAGTCGTGCAGATCGCAATTCAACGGCTGATACCTGTCCATTCAAGCCTCCTGCATCGATGTAAACGTGGTCAGCCACGTCGCCGGCGCGGGCACGACGTGGCGATTCATGCGTCGGCTTATTTCAGGTCGGCAATCGCGGCGCCGAAGTTCAGGTGCAACACCTGGCCTTCGACCACCAGCGCAGGGACCGACTTGACCCCAACCGCTTCAGCTTCGGCGATACGGGTAGGCAATTTGCCAAGATGGACAACCTCCACTTTTACTTTCGGGTCCAACAGGTTCAGCAGGGTTTGTTCTGCTTCGATGCAAACGGGGCAGCCAGCGTGGTAATAGCGAGCAGTAGTCATTTGAGTTGTCTCAGTTTGGTATCGAATCGATACAACTATTATTCTGCACGCGTGCCTGGCTTTGTCAAATTAGTTTTTATTCGATACTATATTGGAAGGGCTTAATCCGGGATTACCGCTGTGCTGTTCGATCTACTCGAAAGACTTACCAGCCTGACGCGTGTCTGGTTTCGCCAGCATCCGCTGCTGGCCGATATCCAGCCGATACAGTTGAGCGCGCTGATGTATCTGGCGCGTTGCAACCGCTACTCCAATACGCCATTGGCGGTGACTGACTATCTCGGCCTTACCAAGGGCACGGTTTCGCAGTCGCTCAAGGCGCTGGAGGCCAAAGGTCTGATCGTCAAAATCCAGGACGCCCACGACAAACGCAGCGTGCACCTCGATTTAACGCAAGAGGCCAGAGCGCTGCTAAGCGCGGTGATGCCGCCGGAATTCATCCGCGCGGCTACCGAGCGGATGGGCGGGCAAGCGGTTGAGCTGGAGTTCCTGCTGGGTGAGCTCTTAAGAAATATCCAGCGCACGGGAGATGTGCCCAGTTTCGGGTTATGTAAAACCTGCCGTTATCATCGGCAAATCGCTGGGGGGCCTTTCTGCGGGTTGACCGAGGAGCCACTGGCGCGTACGGACATCGAACTGATTTGCCGGGAACACCAGTTCGCCAGCGAGACGGGGCAGGAGGCGCAATGACCGGGACAGTGCGTGCTCCGGTCTGGAGCGGCCGCTAAATTGCGCAGATAAAAAAACACCCCGACAAGCGGGGTGTTTAATTTGAAGATCACACGTTAAAGCGGAAGTGCATCACGTCGCCGTCTTTGACGATGTAATCCTTGCCTTCCAGACGCCATTTACCGGCTTCTTTGGTGCCGGCTTCGCCCTTGTACTGGATGAAGTCGTTGTAGGCGATGACTTCGGCGCGGATGAAGCCTTTTTCGAAGTCGGTGTGGATCACCCCGGCCGCTTGTGGCGCAGTAGCACCGACTTTTACGGTCCAGGCGCGGACTTCCTCAACACCGGCGGTGAAGTAGGTTTGCAGGTGCAGCATTTCGTAGCCTGCGCGGATCACGCGGTTCAGGCCAGGCTCTTCCAGGCCCAGGGCCTCGAGGAACATGTCTTTCTCTTCGCCGTCGTCAAGCTCGGCGATTTCCGCTTCGATCTTGTTGCAGACCGGTACAACCACTGCACCTTCTTCTTCGGCGATGGCCATGACCACGTCGAGCAGCGGGTTGTTTTCGAAGCCGTCTTCGGCAACGTTGGCGATGTACATGACCGGTTTGGTGGTCAGCAGGTGGAAGCCACGGATCACCGCTTTCTCGTCGGTGCTCATGTTCTTCATCAGGCTGCGCGCAGGCTTGCCTTCGGTGAAGTGAGCGATCAACTGCTCCAGCAGGCCTTTCTGAACCACGGCGTCCTTGTCACCACCCTTGGCGTTGCGGGTGACTTTCTGAAGTTGCTTCTCGCAGCTGTCGAGGTCGGCGAAGATCAGTTCGAGGTCGATGATCTCGATGTCGCGTTTCGGGTCGACGCTGTTGGAGACGTGAATCACGTTCTCGTCTTCGAAGCAGCGGACCACGTGGGCGATGGCATCGGTTTCACGGATGTTGGCCAGGAACTTGTTGCCCAGACCTTCACCTTTCGAGGCGCCGGCAACGAGGCCTGCGATGTCGACGAATTCCATGGTGGTCGGCAGGATGCGCTTGGGTTTGACGATTTCCGCCAGTGCGTCCAGACGCGGATCGGGCATTGGCACTATGCCGCTGTTCGGCTCGATGGTGCAGAAGGGAAAGTTCTCGGCCGCGATACCGGATTTGGTCAGGGCGTTGAACAGGGTGGACTTGCCGACGTTAGGCAGGCCGACGATGCCGCAGTTGAATCCCATGGTGTTTCCCCTCGGATAAGAGTCAGGCCTTCTGGCTGTGCAGGTTTTTCATCGCGCGGTTCCATTCACCAGCGAGAATATCCGGCAGCACGCCGAGGGCAAAGTCGATGCTTGCATCGAGTTTTTCCTGTTCGGCGCGTGGCGCACGACCCAGGACAAAATTTGAAACCATACTGGCGACGCCTGGGTGGCCGATGCCAAGCCGCAAGCGGTGGAAAGTATTCTGATTGCCGAGCTGCGCGATGATGTCGCGCAGGCCGTTATGACCGCCATGCCCGCCGCCCTGTTTGAGCTTGGCTACGCCGGGTGGCAAGTCGAGTTCGTCGTGCGCCACCAGTATCGCTTCCGGTGGGATGCGGTAAAAACCGGCAAGTGCCGCTACGGCCTGGCCACTTCGGTTCATGAACGTGGTGGGAATCAGCAGACGAACATCCTGACCCTGATGCGTGAAGCGCCCGGTCAGGCCAAAAAATTTGCGCTCGGGCACCAGATTGATGCGCTGGGCCGATGCGATGCGCTCAACAAAAAAGGCCCCTGCGTTATGCCGGGTCTGTTCGTATTCGGTGCCTGGATTTCCCAGGCCAACGATCAGTTGTATGGCAGTCACATCAGGGGCCCTTCTTTGGAGTTGTGGATAGCATCGCCGCGTTGAGGTTGTGCGGCGAAAGTGGACGAAAAATGCTCATTTACCATTATGTAAACTCCGCGTTCTCGCCCGCTTTCTCGCTACGCTCTAGTCCGCGATGTTTCCAACAAACTCCGGCGTACAGAGTGAATTACTCTGCAGCGCCTTCTGCAGCTTCTGGAGCAACACGTGGAGCGTGAACGTTGGCAACAGCCAGGTCGTTACCGTGAGCCAGAGCTACGAACTCAACGCCTTTAGGTGCTTTGAGGTCGGACAGGTGAATGATCGAACCGATTACGGCGCTAGCCAGGTCGACTTCGATGAATTCAGGCAGGTCTTTTGGCAGGCAAGAAACTTCGACTTCAGCAACAACGTGCGAAATTTCGCCGCCTTTCTTCAGGGCAGCTTCTTCGTTGATGAAGTGCACTGGAACGTGAGCGGTCAGTTTCTGGCCAGCTACAACGCGTACGAAGTCAGCGTGCATCACGTGGCCTTTGGCCGGGTGACGCTGCAGAGCTTTGATAACGACGTTTTGCTTGGTGCCGCCAACGTTCAGTTCGATAACGTGGCTGAAAGCAGCTTCGTTTTCGAGCAGTTTGGCAACTTCTTTAGCCAGCATGCTGATGGATTCAGGGGCTTTTTCGCCACCGTAAACTACAGCTGGAACCAGGCTTGCGAGACGACGCAGGCGGCGGCTCGCACCTTTCCCCAGGTCGGAACGCACTTCAGCATTCAGAGTAAAATCGTTCATGTTGTATCTCCAAAATAACCACATTCGCCCCAGCGTTTGCGACCAGCGCTAAAGGCGATATGGGCAAAAAAGCCCCGCCCCAACAAGAATGCCGGGGCGGGGCGCTTTTCGTCATCGTGATGAGTGCGAAGGGCAGGGCCCTTAGCGGAACATCGCGCTGATCGATTCTTCGTTGCTGATACGGCGAACCGCTTCGGCAACTACCGGTGCGATATCCAGTTGACGGATACGCGAACAGGCTTGTGCTGCAGCGGACAGCGGGATGGTGTTAGTCACCACCAGCTCGTCCAGCATGGAATTTTCAATGTTTTCGATCGCTCGACCCGACAGCACAGGGTGTGTGCAGTAGGCAAAGACCTTGGCAGCGCCATGCTCTTTCAAGGCTTTAGCCGCGTGGCACAAGGTGCCGGCGGTATCGACCATGTCATCGACCAGAATACAGGTACGCCCTTCAACATCACCGATGATATGCATCACTTCAGAGTGATTGGCTTTCTCACGGCGCTTGTCGATGATCCCGAGATCCACGCCCAGGGATTTGGCAACAGCACGTGCACGCACGACGCCGCCAATGTCCGGGGACACGATCATCAGGTTTTCGAAGCGTTGGTCTTCGATGTCATCCACCAATACCGGGGAGCCGTAGATGTTATCTACCGGAATATCGAAGAAGCCCTGGATCTGGTCAGCATGCAGATCAACCGTGAGAACACGATCGATACCGACTACGGTGAGCATGTCAGCGACGACTTTCGCGCTGATAGCCACACGTGCGGAACGCGGACGGCGATCCTGACGGGCATAACCAAAGTAGGGGATCACCGCAGTGATTCGAGTTGCTGAGGAGCGACGGAAGGCATCAGCCATCACGACGAGTTCCATCAGGTTATCGTTGGTCGGAGCACACGTCGGCTGAATGATGAAGACGTCTTTACCGCGGACGTTTTCATTAATCTCAGCGGTGATTTCGCCGTCGGAGAACTTACCGACAGAAATGTCACCGAGTGGGATATGCAGCTGACGTACAACACGCCGAGCCAGATCGGGGTTAGCGTTCCCCGTAAAGACCATCATCTTGGACACGCGCAGTACCTGAAGGCTGAGGGTATACCTGGATGAGTATAGGAAAATGGCAGGGGCGGCTGGATTCGAACCAACGCATGGCAGGATCAAAACCTGCTGCCTTACCGCTTGGCGACGCCCCTGTATCTGTTGCAACGAGTGCCCAGCACCCGGTTCCTTTTAGAGCAGACTTTGCAGCTTGCGATGCAACATCGAAACGTTGCTTCCCTTTGCTACAAACCCTGTAAGGGTCTCTGTAAGAAGGGCCGAGACTTTATCAGCTTCAGCTTTGCTTGGGAAGCCCCCAAACACACAACTTCCAGTTCCGGTGAGTTTTGCTTCGGTAAATTTACCTAACAAATTCAATGCGTTACGTACATCTGGATAACGCCTTGCTACCACCGGTAAGCAGTCATTTCGACTGTTTCCCTTGGGAACGGGGCGCACTTTAATGGGCGGAGAGTTACGTGTCAACAGTGGATCTGAAAAAATTTCTGCTGTACTTACAGATACTTGCGGCACAAGCACGAGATACCACGGTTCTTCGGGGTCTACGGGGGTGAGTTTTTCTCCCACACCTTCAGCGAAAGCTGCGTGCCCACGCACGAAAACCGGGACGTCCGCGCCCAATGTCAGGCCCAAAGCCGCTAATCGATCTTCATCCCAACCCGTTTGCCAGAGGTGATTGAGGCCGAGCAGAGTGGTCGCCGCATTTGAACTGCCGCCACCGATTCCGCCGCCCATGGGCAGAATTTTTTTGATCCAGATATCGATTCCCAGCGTGGAGCCGGATTGTTCCTGAAGCTTTTTCGCCGCGCGCACGATCAAATTGCTGTCGTGGGGGACGCCGTCGAATTCGGTATGCAGCTTGATGATGCCGTCATCGCGAACGGCAAAGGTCAGTTCGTCGGCATAATCGAGAAACTGAAACAACGTCTGCAGCTCGTGGTAGCCGTCTTCACGGCGACCGAGGATATGCAGCATCAGATTGAGTTTTGCCGGAGCAGGCAGGGTCAGGCGTGGAGTTGTCATGTCATTGCCCCAGCTTGCGCGGTTGCCAGTCCTTGATCACCAGCGTGACGTCGAGGTCGGGACCATGCAGCTTGATTCGTTCCGGTAGCCAGAAACCGCTCTCTTGGGCGTAGCTCAAATACTCGACCTGCCAGCCATCCTGCTCGAGGTTGGCCAGGCGGCTGTCGGCATCGAGGTTCAGACGGCTTTTGCTATCGGGCGCGGGAAGACCGCGAACCCACCAGACCAGATGCGAGACCGGCAGCTTCCAGCCGAGTTGTTCTTCCAGCAGGGCCTCTGGCGTAGGCGCTTCATAGCGTCCCTGGTTGGCGACTTCCAGTGCCACCCGGCCCGGGCGACCGGTCAGGCGCGCCGCGCCGCGACCCAATGGGCCGGACAGGCGTATGTCGTAGTAGTCCTGACGTTGTAGCCAGAACAAGGTGCCGCTACCCGAATCTTTCGGCGCGCGAATGCCGACCTTGCCGCTGATCTGCCAGCCATCGAGGCTGCTCAGCTGTTGTTTGTGCACGCGCCATTGCGCGGGGTTGCCGTGACCTTCGACGGACTCACGGGCGCCAAAGCCCGCGCAACCGGCAAGCAGGGCGATGAAGCTGAAAACGATAAAGTGGCGCAAAAACATAATCTTAAAAAGTCTCGGATCCGGTCAGGCGCTTAATGGTGCTGCGCAGGGTAGGGCTGTCGGGCTGATCCTTGAGGAATTTGCCCCAGATTTGCTTGGCCTCGCGTTGTTTGCCGTTGGCCCACAGGACTTCGCCCAGGTGCGCAGCGACCTCCTGATCGGGGAAGCGCTCAAGGGCCTGGCGCAGCAAGCGTTCGGCTTCATCGAGGTTGCCCAGGCGGAAGTTCACCCAGCCGAGGCTGTCGAGTACCGCCGGATCTTCCGGATTCAGCTGATGAGCCTGTTCGATCAGCGCCTTGGCTTCGGCGTAACGCGTTGTACGGTCCGACAAGGTGTAGCCCAGAGCATTCAGCGCCATCGCATTGTTCGGATCGTGCTTGATGATCAGCCGCAGGTCTTTTTCCATCTGCGCCAGGTCATTGCGCTTTTCCGCCTGCATGGCGCGGGTATATAGCAGATTCAGATCGTCCGGGTACTGCTGCAAGGCTTGCTGCAATACCTTCCAGGCGCGATCGCCCTGATTGTTGGCAGACAAGGTCTCAACCTCGATCAGATACAGCTGTATCGCGTAATCGGGTTGAGTGTCGCGGGCAGTGGCCAAACGGCTTTCGGCTTCGCTGGTGCGACCGTTGTTCATCAGAATATCGGCCTGACGCAATTGCGCCGGCAGGTAGTCATTGCCCGGTGCAACCTGGGCGTATTCGATCAGTGCACCTTGTGGGTCGTTGCGTTCTTCGGCGATGCGGCCCAGGTTCAGGTGTGCCGAATCGACGTGGCTTTCCCGGGCGATCAGGTCTTCCAGATAGCCCTTGGCCTCTTCCCAGGCCTTGGCTTCCAGGCAGACCAGCGCCAGTGAGTAACGCAGCTCGTCATCTTCCGGGTATTGCTGAACCAGCCTGGAAAACTCGACTTTGGCGTCGTGCATGCGGTCCTGTTCGACCAGCATGCGTGCATAAGTCAGGCGCAGGCGTTTGTCGTCCGGGTATTTACGGATGCTTTTTTCCAGCAGTGGCAAGGCTTCCTTGCCACGACCCATGCTTTGCAGCAGGCGGGCGTGGAGCAACAGCGGTGCTACTTCGCCATCTTCCGGTGGATTTTTTTCAAGGAGGGTCAGTGCAGCCCCGGATTCACCATTCTGTTGCAGCAACAACGCTTTGCCGAAGATCAATTGACCGTTTTTCGGGTGTTTCTGCAATAACCGGTCAAAACTTTTGATCAAGCCGTTGCGGGTGTCCTGGTCGGTATCGGCGGCAGACAAGGCAAGAAAGTCGAAATGGGTGTCGCCTTTGCCTTGCAGGACTTTCTCCATGTAGACCATGGAATCGTCATAACGCCCGCCGCGGGCCAATTGAACGGCTGCGGCACGTTGCGCCTCCAGATCGTCCGGGGCGTTTTTCGCCCAGATCAGAGCGGTGTCCAGCGCTGCCTGATCGGCACCCAGGTACTCGGCGATGCGGAACGCCCGTTCGGAGATTCCCGGATCCTGAGTATTGATGGCCTGGGTCACATAGTTGTCCAGTGCAATGTCGAAACGATTGCGCTGGCCAGCCAGTTCCGCACTCAGCAGACTGAATATCGTATCTTCGCTGAACGAACTGTAAACCTTGGGCTTTTCAGGGGCCGGAGTGCTGCCTTCGACCGGTGGCGTACCGTCCGATGATACGGGTGCCAAGGCCTGGCAGCCGCTTAGGAAGACAAAAGCGAGGAGCAACGCGGAGGATCTATTCATATAGGAAGAGGACGACTAACCTGCGGTCGGATCATCATGACACAAGCCTTCGGCCAAACATAACCGCCCCGTTAATTCATATTAAAGGGCGCTCGAACGCTTCGTGCAGGGGGATTCGTTGCGGCAATGGTTGTTCTGGATCTGGCGAAGTAGGACAATTGACGGCTTCTCGACATCATCAGCGACCTTGAATGGCCTTTCTTGCACTCGGTATCAACCACAAGACTGCTTCAGTAGACGTCCGCGAGCGCGTGGCCTTTACCCCTGAGCAGTTGGTTGAGGCCTTGCAGCAGCTCTGCCGCCTCACCGATAGCCGCGAAGCTGCGATCCTCTCCACCTGCAATCGCAGTGAACTGTATATAGAACAGGATCACCTTTCGGCTGACATTGTGCTGCGCTGGCTGGCCGATTATCACCAATTGAGCCTCGAGGAGCTGCGTGCGAGTGCTTATGTGCATGAAGATGATGCGGCCGTTCGTCACATGATGCGTGTGGCTTCAGGGCTGGATTCGCTGGTGCTGGGTGAACCGCAGATTCTCGGCCAGATGAAGTCGGCCTATGCCGTGGCTCGCGAGGCCGGCACCATTGGTCCACTGCTTGGGCGCTTGTTTCAGGCGACGTTCAATGCGGCCAAACAGGTGCGTACCGACACCGCCATCGGTGAAAACCCGGTGTCGGTGGCCTTTGCCGCCGTCAGCCTGGCGAAACAGATTTTCAGTGACTTGCAACGCAGCCAGGCTCTGTTGATTGGCGCCGGCGAAACCATCACGCTGGTCGCCCGACATCTGCATGAGCTTGGCGTCAAGCGTATCGTGGTCGCCAACCGCACGCTGGAGCGCGCGAGCATTTTGGCCGAACAGTTCGGTGCCCACGCGGTGCTGCTCTCGGATATCCCGGCAGAATTGGTTCGCAGCGACATCGTCATCAGCTCCACTGCCAGCCAGTTGCCGATTCTGGGCAAGGGCGCGGTCGAGAGTGCATTGAAGCTGCGCAAGCACAAACCGATCTTCATGGTTGACATCGCCGTGCCGCGCGATATCGAGCCGGAAGTCGGCGAGTTGGACGACGTTTACCTCTATAGCGTCGACGATCTCCACGAAGTGGTCGCCGAAAACCTCAAGAGTCGTCAGGGTGCTGCGCAAGCGGCGGAAGAGATGGTGTCCATCGGCGCCGACGACTTCATGGTGCGATTGCGTGAACTGGCGGCGGTGGATGTACTCAAGGCCTACCGCCAGCAAAGCGAACGCCTGCGTGATGAAGAGCTGCTCAAGGCCCAGCGCATGCTCGCCAATGGCAGCAACGCCGAAGACGTGTTGGTGCATCTGGCCCGCGGCCTGACCAACAAATTGCTGCATGCCCCGAGCGTGCAGTTGAAAAAGCTTTCCGCCGAAGGCCGCCTCGATGCGCTGGCCATGGCTCAGGAACTCTTTGCCCTCGGTGAGGGCCCATCGGATAGCTTTTCGGATAAAAAACCGCAATGAAAGCGTCACTGCTCAATAAGCTGGACATCCTCCAGGACCGTTTCGAGGAATTGACCGCCTTGCTCGGCGATGGCGAAGTCATTTCCGACCAGAACAAGTTCCGTACCTATTCCAAGGAATACGCGGAAGTTGAACCGATTGTCACCACCTATGCACAACTGCTCAAGGTTCAAGCTGACCTCGAAGGCGCCCAGGCGCTGCTCAAGGACAGCGACCCGGACATGCGCGAAATGGCGGTCGAGGAGGTGCGCGAAGCCAAAGAGCGGCTGATCGAGCTCGAAGGCGACCTGCAACGCATGCTGCTGCCCAAGGATCCCAACGACGGGCGCAACGTGTTCCTCGAGATACGTGCCGGCACCGGCGGTGACGAAGCGGCGATTTTCTCCGGCGACCTGTTCCGTATGTATTCACGCTACGCCGAGCGTCGCGGCTGGCGGGTGGAAATTCTCTCGGAGAACATAGGCGAGCACGGCGGCTATAAAGAAGTCATTGCCCGGGTCGAAGGCGACAACGTCTATGGCAAACTGAAATTCGAATCGGGTGCCCATCGCGTGCAACGGGTTCCAGCGACAGAGTCTCAGGGCCGTATTCACACCTCGGCCTGTACCGTGGCGGTATTGCCTGAGCCGGATGAACAGGAAGCCATCGAGATCAACCCGGCGGACCTGCGGGTCGATACCTATCGCTCCTCCGGTGCCGGTGGTCAGCACGTCAACAAGACCGACTCGGCGATCCGCATCACTCACCTTCCTTCGGGAATTGTGGTTGAGTGTCAGGAAGAACGTTCTCAGCACAAGAACCGTGCGCGGGCGATGTCCTGGCTGTCGGCCAAGTTGAACGACCAGCAGACCAGCGCCGCGGCCAATGCCATCGCCAGCGAGCGTAAGTTGCTGGTAGGTTCGGGTGATCGTTCCGAGCGGATCCGTACCTATAACTTTGCTCAAGGCCGGGTTACCGATCATCGGGTCAACCTGACCCTGTATTCCCTTGATGAAATCCTCGCGGGCGGCGTCGAAGCGGTGATCGAGCCATTGCTGGCCGAATATCAGGCCGATCAACTGGCATCGATAGGTGAGTAAATGACGATTATTGCCAGCTTGTTACGCTCGGCCGAACTGCCTGATTCGCCCACGGCCCGTCTGGATGCCGAGTTATTGCTGGCAGCAGCTCTGGGCAAGTCCCGCAGTTTTCTGCACACCTGGCCAGAGCGGATCGTCAGCAGCGAAGCTGCGCTGACCTTTGCCGATTATTTACGGCGCCGCCGCGCTGGTGAGCCAGTGGCCTATATTCTCGGCCAGCAGGGTTTCTGGAAGCTGGACCTGGAAGTCGCGCCGCATACGCTGATTCCGCGTCCGGACACTGAGCTGCTGGTGGAGGCCGCGCTGGAACTGTTGCCGGCCACACCTGCCAAGGTGCTCGATCTGGGCACCGGCAGCGGCGCGATTGCCTTGGCCCTGGCCAGTGAACGTCCGGCCTGGCACGTCACGGCGGTGGATCGGGTGCTCGAAGCCGTGGCCCTGGCCGAGCGCAACCGTCAGCGGCTGAACCTGAACAATGTCACGGTGCTCAACAGTCACTGGTTCAGCGCACTGCAAGATCATCGTTTCCAGCTAATTATCAGTAACCCGCCGTACATTGCCGATGCCGATCCGCATCTGGTGGCCGGTGATGTGCGTTTCGAGCCGGCCAGTGCGCTGGTGGCGGGTGTGGACGGACTCGACGATCTGCGTCTGATCATCGCCCAGGCACCGCAACACCTCGAGGCGGGCGGCTGGTTGATGCTTGAACATGGCTACGACCAGGCGCTGGCAGTGCGTGATTTGCTGCTGACTCGCGGCTTTGAAGAAGTACACAGTCGTAAAGATCTGGGCGACCACGAACGTATCAGTCTGGGGCGTCTACCGTGCTGAATGATCAGGAGCTGTTGCGCTATAGCCGGCAGATTTTGTTGCAGCATGTCGACATCGACGGTCAGTTGCGCCTCAAGAACAGCCGCATATTGATCGTCGGCCTCGGCGGTCTCGGTGCGCCGGTGGCCTTGTACCTGGCGGCGGCCGGGGTTGGCGAGCTGCATCTGGCGGACTTCGATACGGTCGATCTGACCAACCTGCAACGGCAGATCATTCATGACACGGACAGCGTTGGCCTGAGTAAGGTCGACTCGGCGATTCGTCGCCTTACCGCGATCAATCCAGAGATTCAGTTGATCGCCCATCGCTCGGCGCTGGACGAAGACTCGCTGGCAGCCGCTGTCGCTGCTGTCGATCTGGTTCTTGATTGCTCCGATAATTTCTCTACCCGCGAAGCCGTCAATGCGGCCTGTGTTGCGGCGCGCAAACCCTTGGTCAGCGGCGCGGCGATTCGCCTGGAGGGGCAGCTTTCGGTGTTCGATCCGCGTCGGCCCGAGAGCCCTTGTTACCACTGCTTGTATGGGCACGGCAGCGAAGCCGAATTGACCTGCAGTGAAGCCGGCGTGCTCGGTCCGCTGGTGGGGCTGGTCGGTAGCCTGCAAGCCCTTGAGGCGCTGAAATTGCTGGTCGGCTTTGGCGAACCGCTGGTGGGGCGCTTGCTGTTGATCGATGCCTTGGGTACGCGCTTTCGCGAACTGCGGGTCAAGCGTGATCCAGGCTGCGGTGTCTGCGGGCCAAAACATGCGTGAAGCGCCGATTGGTGTGTTCGACTCCGGTGTCGGCGGTCTGTCGGTGCTGGGTGAAATCCAGCGCCTGCTGCCCAACGAGTCGCTGCTGTACTTCGGCGACTGCGGCAACATTCCCTATGGCGAGAAGACTCCGGAGTTCATTCAGCAGCGCTGCAGCGTGATGGCTGAATTCTTTGCCCGGCAGGGTGCCAAGGCGTTGGTGCTGGCCTGTAACACGGCGACGGTGGCCGGTGTTGCGGACTTGCGTCGCGATTACCCGGACTGGCCGATCGTCGGTATGGAGCCAGCGGTGAAGCCGGCGGCGGCAGCGACCCGCAGCGGTGTGGTCGGCGTGCTGGCAACTACCGGGACCTTGCAGAGCGCCAAGTTTGCAGCGTTGCTCGACCGTTTCGCCACCGATGTGCGGGTCATTACCCAACCTTGCCCCGGGCTGGTAGAGCTGATTGAAGCGGGTGATCTGCACAGTGCCGTGCTTCGCCAGCTACTGCTCGGTTACCTTGAGCCCCTGTTGGCGGCAGGTTGCGACACAATCATTCTCGGCTGCACCCACTATCCCTTTCTCAAGCCATTGCTCAAGCAGATGCTCGCGGACGAGATCAGCCTGATCGATACCGGCGCCGCCGTGGCCCGGCAACTTCAACGCTTGCTCGCCGAGCGTGAAATGCTCGCCGAAGGCCCCGCACACGAAGCGAAATTCTGGACCAGTGCCAGCCCTGAGCACCTGAGAAATATCTTGCCGTTGCTATGGAATAAGTCTGGCGCTGTGCAAAGCTTCCCTTTGTAAAAAAAATTAAAAAAAACGATTCAAAAGAGCTGAGCTTCTACGTCAGCACCGAGTTCTATAGCTAGTCTGTTGAGTAGTACGAAAACCATACGAAAACCATACGAAATCGTTCGGAAAAGGATGTTTCTAATGAAGCGACTATTCTGTTTGGCTGCGCTTGCGGCCGCACTGTTGGGGCAAAGTTTTTCGGCACAGGCTGCTGGAGTGGAGTTCGCGATTGGCGAGACCAGCGACTCGACCCAGACCTACCGCCTGGGTATGCAACTGGATTGGGACAAGAGCTGGCTACAGAGTAATGTCGGTCGTCTAACCGGCTATTGGAGCGGCGCCTACACCTTCTGGAACGGCGACAAAAAGCCGAGCAACCACAGCCTGTCATTCTCGCCGGTACTGGTTTATGAGTTCGCCGGCGAAACCGTCAAACCTTATGTCGAGGCAGGGATTGGTGTGTCATTGTTCGCCCACACCGAGGTGGAAGACAACAAGTTGGGGTCGGCGTTTCAGTTCGAAGATCGCATCGGTTTAGGCCTGCGCTTTAGCGGTGGACATGAAGTCGGTATTCGCGCGACTCACTATTCCAACGCCAGCATCAGCAGCCATAACGACGGTATAGAGAGCTACGCGCTGCATTACACGATGCCGCTTTGATCTGAACACTGACCAGGGAACTATTGTGGCGAGGGGCTTGCCTGCTCGCCACAAATGCTTACGTTTGAAATTCAACGATACGCGGTAGCAATCCCTTGGCGTTCGTTGATGCAATCCGCTTCACCCATCTCGAACTCCCGGCAGATCAGCGGGCGCTTCTCGTAGATGGTGCACATCATGCTGTTGCGGTCCAGCGCGGCGCACCAGCCATCATCCAGACGCAGCATGACTTCCCCGCCCCAATCGTCAGTGTCGATAAAGCGTTCAGGCACGCCGGTGTCGGTGATCAGCATGACTTCCAGTTGGCAGCAGCAGGCTGCGCAGGTGGAGCAGGTAATCGCCGGTTCGGCAATTTCGGTGAGGGGGATGTTGGTCATAGACGCGCAGTGTAAGGCAGTGGGCCCGTGCTGTGTGAAAGGCCTGACGGACGCCCGGTGAGCTAACGCTTGCCGGGCAGCGGTCGAGTGTCCACTGCCGACGATGTCGACACTACGGCTAGTCCTCGGTCGTCGGTCCGTTTCGGACCATGAGCTGGTCGTTCGCCGGTTTCGTCTGGTTGGGAAGCGTTGACAGCGGCCAGAACTGCGCCATGAACAAGGCCGGAAAAGCGACCTCCAGGGGGCGATCCTGGATTTTCTCCAGGATATGCCGCGCGGCTTTGTCCGCCGGCCAGCTCGTCGGCATGGGGACGTCGTTTTTCTCGGTCAGTGGGGCGTCGACGAAGCCAGGGCTGACCACGGTGACGGCGATGCTTTGCGGTGCCAAATCGACGCGCAGGGACTCGAACAGATAGCGCAAGCCGGCTTTGGACGCGCCAAAGGCTTCGGATCGCGGCAACGGCAGGTAGGTCACCGAGCTGGCGATGCCCACCAGGTGCGGTAAGTTCCCGGCGCGCAGCAGGGGGAGCGCAGCTTCGATGCAATAACTGCTGGCAAGCAGATTGGTGCGTATTACATGCTCGATGATCGATGCGTCTAACTGCCTGGCGTCGACGTATTCACAGGTCCCGGCGTTGAGGATCACCGTGTCGAGAGCCCCCCAAACCTCTGCGATGTGCTCGCCGACTTCCCGGACTTGCTGGCTGTTGGTGAGATCGGCGGGCACCAGCAGCACTTGCCCCGGGAAGCGCGTGGACAGTGCTTCCAGCGGCGCGACAGTTCGCGAACTGACAGCCAGATACACACCGGACCTGAGCAGTTCTTCGGCCAACGCGGCACCGATTCCGCTGCTGGCCCCGGTCAGCCAGATACGACGTGAAGGTGTGCGACTCATCCCATTCTCCTTTTTAGCCATGCGATGGCTTGGCTAACCGCAGACAAAGTTTCATAACGCAGGGCCCTGGCATCGAAATAATTCCGCTGCCGGTAAACCTTGTCGCGCCAAAGCGGGTGCAAGTAATCGTCAAGCCGAATCAACCGGCCGCCGGGTAAGTCACTCATAGCCACCTCCGGCATTTTGACGGGAGGGTAGGCTGTTGAACGCGGCCAGAGCTCGCTCTCGAGATTTATTCAGATTTACTATCGGCTGCGGGTAGTCGGCCGCGCTGAATAGCCTGCCCATGGCGGCCGGGTTGTGGATATCTTTCTTGTTCAGTGCCGCCAGTTCCGGCAACCAATGCTTGATGAACAGCCCTTGCGCGTCGAACTTTTCCGACTGGCTCAGCGGATTGAAGATCCGGAAGTAGGGCGCTGAATCAGTACCGGTTGACGAACTCCATTGCCAGCCGCCGTTATTCGCTGCCAGATCGCCATCGATCAGATGACGCATGAAAAAGCGCTCGCCTTCACGCCAGTCGATCAGCAGGTTTTTGGTCAGAAACATCGCCACGACCATCCGCAGGCGGTTGTGCATCCATCCGGTTTCCAGCAATTGGCGCATGGCTGCGTCGATGATGGGTAAACCCGTCCGCGCCTGCTGCCAGGCGGCCAGTTCTTCGGGGGCGTTGCGCCAGGCCAGGGCTTCGGTTTCCGGGCGAAATGCGCGGTACCGGGAAACGCGTGGGTAGCCCACCAGGATATGTTTGTAAAACTCGCGCCACAGCAGCTCGTTGATCCAGGTCACGGCACCGACATTGCCGCTTTCAAACTCTCCCTGATTGCATTGCAACGCGGCGTGCAGGCATTGCCGTGGCGAAATCACCCCCGCGGCCAGGTAAGCGGACAATTGGCTGGTGCCAGGCCTGGCTGGAAAATCCCGTTCGGTTTTGTAGTGGTCGATCTGTTGCCCGGTAAAATTCTCCAGACGCCGCCATGCTTCGGCTTCACCGGCAGGCCAGAGCCCACATAGCGTCTCGCTGGGTGTCGCGAAGCCATCGATCTGTGACGGAACCGGATCGCTGGTAGTGGTCATCGGCAACTGAGCTTTGGGGGCTGCGATCAGTCGTGGCAGTGCGCCGTGCAGGCGGGAATAGCAGACTTTGCGAAACTGGCTGAAGACCTGGAAATAAGTGCCCATTCTGGTCAACACGCTGCCGGGCTTGAACAGCAATTGATCGAGGTAGCTGTGAAAGGTGACGCCATGAGTTTGCAGCGCTTTGGCGACCGCCGCATCACGCTGGCTTTCATGAGTGCCGTATTCCTCGTTGGCGTGAACCGCGTCGATACCGAGTTGTTGGCATAACTCAAGTAGCACATGGGGTATTTGTGCCCAAGTAGGGGAATGGCGGATCAGCAAGGGGATATTCAGTTCGCCCAGGGCTTTGCTTAGCTCGCGTAGATTGCGCAGCCAGAAGTCGACTTTGCACGGAGCGTCGTCGTGGGCCTGCCATTGCTTCGGGCTCAGAAAGTACACGGCTACGGTCGGGCCGCACACTGCGGCGGCCGTAAGGGCAGTGTTGTCATGTAGGCGCAGGTCGCTGCGCAGCCAGATCAATTGCATGGTCGTTCCTTAAATTAGCCCGCACTGAACCAGTCCCAGGTGAGTCGACAAAGGATCTTCGGCCAGGAATAAATCAGCAATTTCAGCGGTGCTTACGGACAACTCGGCGTGGTGGATGCACACCGTTGCTCCTGCAATGATTTTTGGGCAACTGATACCGTTCAAAATTTTCGGCAGTTGGCTCACATTCATGGCTTTGCTCGAATACAGCAGTACACCACGGGCTTGCAGATGATCGACTGCCATTGCCAGTTCGCCAGCGGGCAGTGGCCAATCGAAGACTTCCACGGGGCAATCGGCGCTGCTCACCAACCAGGCGGTGAGCCACAGATGGGGCTCCAGCGGCAGGTCCGAGTGGTTGATCAGCAGCAGCGGTGCCCCGCGCAACTGGCGGTTGTTGTGGTAGATCCTCGCGCCGAACTTGCTGCGCAGCCAGGAATAGAAAAACACCCGCTCCATCCGTGTACCGAACTGGCCCTGCCAACGCTGATCAAGTTCTGCCAGTAGCGGTATGAGCAGTTGTTCACACAACGTTCGCGGGGGATACAGCGACATGGCCTGATTGAAGGTATCGTCGACCTGGCGTTCGGCCAACTGGCTGATGGCGTGCATCATGCTCTGACGCAGGGCGTGCCAATCGTTGTCGGCTGGCTGGGCGAAAGCCTGTGGGGTGTCGAGCAACTGCTTGACCTGACTGACGGCAACACCGCGATTGAGCCAGGTCAGAATCGTCAGAATGCGCTGCACATGCTCGGCCGAGAACAGCCGGTGACCTTTGGGTGTGCGCTGGGGCACGATCAAGCCGTAACGCCGCTCCCATGCCCGTAGCGTGACCGCGTTGACGCCGGTCTGGCGGGCGACTTCGCGAATCGGTAGCCAGCCTTCGTCCAGCGCCTGTTGGTAGTCGGGGGCAGGATCATCATTGGTTGTGGTGTCGGACTTGACCATGGTCTAAATCGCATTTCGCAGGCTGAGGTTTTCCGGGTGCGGTTGCAGATACACCTGCTGCGCCACATACGGATCGGGATGCTGGCGCAAGTGATGCTTGAGCAGCGTTAGCGGCACCACCAGCGGCACGATGCCGTGGCGGTACTGGCCGATGACATGCTGCAGTTCCTGCTTGTCTGCAGCGCTGACAGCAATTTTAGGTCTGGTTGCAGCAAGGTCGCTGGGCATTGGAGAACCTCGGATCTATAGTTGTACAAATCATTGTATCTGTACAGCTTTTGTTCATCATAGATTCAAAGGTCTACAAGTCAAATTGTCTGTATAGGTATTTTGTGGAGGTTTGCCGGGAGAGGTCGCGGTGGGCTGCTGTCCATTTCGACAGCAGCAATTTGCGCGCTTTGATGCGGTTTACTGCAGGTGTTCGTGCAAGCGTCGGGCGGCTTCCTGACCGCTGAGCCAGGCCCCTTCGACCCGCCCGGAAAGGCACCAGTCGCCACACACATACAGACCCAGATCGGCGTCGGCCAGCGCCCCCCATTCATGACTGCTGGCCGGCCGGGCATAGAGCCAGCGGTGGGCGAGACTGAAGGTCGGAGCGGGCATGGCGCTGTGCAGCAGTTCGGCGAAAGCGCCATGCAGTTGCTCGATCACCGCCTCTTTTGGCAGATCGATATGCTGCCGGCTCCAGCTACTCGTGGCGTGCAGTACCCAGGTATCGAGCGTGTTGTCGCGCCCCGGTTTACTGCGGTTGCGAGCCAGCCAGTCGACCGGGCTGTCCTGTATGAAGCAGCCTTCCATCGGGGTGTCCAGCGGTGTTTCGAATGCCAGGGCAATGGCCCAGGTCGGATCCATCTTCACCCCGGCAGCGACACCGGCCAGTTTCGGCGCGGAAGCCAGCAGGGCGGTGGCCTGAGGCGCTGGAGTGGCAATCACCACATGACTGAAAGGGCCATGGGTGAAGCCTTCGGCATCTTGCAGATGCCAATGTTGTTCGCCACGGTAGACCTCAGTGATGCGGCAGGAAAAATGCACTTCCATATCGCCGATCAGGGCACGGGTGATGGCGCTCATGCGTGGCGTACCGACCCAGCGTATCTGTTCGTCCGGCGAGGGGCTGAGCTGGCCGCCGTGGAAGTTATAGAGTTGCGGCGACCATACGGCGACCCAGCCATTGGCTTGCCAGCGCTGGACTTCGATGACGAAGCGGCGGTCGCGGGCGGTGAAATACTGCGCACCCATGTCCAGCGCGCCAGCGTCACTGCGCTTGCTCGACATGCGTCCGCCGCTGCCACGGCTTTTATCGAAAAGCTGCACTTCATACCCGGTATCGCGAAGTGCCTGGGCAGCTGAGAGTCCGGCGATACCGGTACCGATGATTGCGATGGGTACAGTCATAGGGGCCTCGCTTACCTTTCAGTACAGACTACGCCGTCGTTTAAACCTATACAATATTGTTTTTCGGTATAACTTTTGGCGTTCTCGGTCTTACAAGCTGTTCTAGATAGGTTGTCCTATTGTTAACCATAGGGCCTATCCGATTGAAAAGATCCCTGCTTATAAAAATAGACTAGTGATCCGGGTAAAACGCCACGCGAGGAAGATGTCATGCACATATTGCTGACCGGCGGTACTGGTTTGATAGGACGTCAACTCTGTCGACACTGGTTGACCCGGGGCCATCGTTTGACTGTGTGGAGTCGTCGACCCGACAAGGTGACCAAACTCTGCGGAGTCCAGGTACGTGGAATAGGTCGGCTCGAGGAAATCGGTCCGGATCCGGTCGATGCGGTGATCAACCTCGCCGGTGCGCCCATTGTTGATCGGCCCTGGACCCACAGGCGCAAGGCAAAGCTGTGGAGCAGCCGGATCAGCCTGACCGAAACCTTGCTCGCCTGGCTGGAAAGTCGCGAGCAGAAACCCCGTGTGCTGATTTCCGGTTCGGCGGTGGGTTGGTACGGCGATGGCGGTGAGCGTGTGTTGAACGAGGACTCGCCTCCGGTCAGTGAAGACTTCGCCAGCCAGTTGTGTATTGCCTGGGAGGAGACGGCACAACGTGCCGAGGCCATGGGCATTCGCGTGGTACTGATCCGCACCGGGCTGGTGCTGGCCGCCGAGGGCGGCTTTTTGTCGCGCCTGTTGTTGCCGTTCAAACTGGCGCTGGGCGGGCCGATCGGCAGTGGTCGGCAGTGGATGCCATGGATCCATATCAACGATCAAATCGCCCTGATTGATTTTCTTCTGAATCAGAATGATGCACGCGGTCCTTATAATGCCTGTGCGCCTGAGCCTGTGCGCAATCGCGAGTTTGCCAAGACCCTTGGCAGCGTGTTGCACCGACCGGCGATACTGCCGATGCCGGCCTTCGCTTTGCGAGTTGGCCTGGGTGAGTTGTCACTGTTGCTGCTGGGTGGCCAGAGGGCCATGCCGACGCGTTTGGTGGCGGCGGGTTTCACTTTCCAGTTCACTGATTTGCGCGCGGCCCTGGACGATTTATCCAGCCGCCTTTGAAATAGGACGTTGCATGACCGATCACGCGTTGCTCCTGGTCAACCTGGGTTCGCCAGCTTCCACTTCTGTGGCAGATGTGCGCAGCTACCTCAATCAATTTCTGATGGACCCTTACGTCATCGACTTACCCTGGCCGGTGCGGCGTTTGTTGGTCTCGCTGATTCTGATCAAGCGCCCTGAGCAGTCTGCCCATGCCTATGCGTCGATCTGGTGGGATGAAGGCTCCCCGCTGGTGGTGCTCAGCCGCCGCCTGCAACAGGCGATGACCGAGCAATGGAAGCAGGGGCCGGTGGAATTGGCGATGCGTTACGGCGAGCCGTCGATTGAAACGGTGCTGACCCGCATGGCTGCCCAAGGCGTGAAGCGCGTGACGCTTGCACCGCTCTATCCGCAATTCGCCGACAGCACCGTGACCACGGTGATCGAGGAAGCCAAACGCGTGGTGCTGGCTAAGAAACTGGCGGTGCAGTTCTCGATCTTGCAGCCGTTCTATGATCAGCCGGAATACCTCGACGCCTTGGTGGCCAGTGCCAAGCCGCATTTAGAGCAGGATTTCGATCACCTGCTGCTGAGTTTTCATGGCTTGCCAGAGCGGCATTTGAAGAAGCTTAACCCTGGTCATAGCTTCGAAGGGGGCGGGGATTGCTGCCGTGATGCGCCGCCGGAAGTCGTGGCGACCTGTTATCGCGGCCAGTGTCTGCGCACCGCACAGGCCTTTGCGCAGCGCATGGGATTGCCGGAGGGCAAGTGGTCGGTGTCGTTCCAGTCCAGGCTGGGCCGCGCCAAATGGATCGAACCCTACACCGAAGCACGTCTTGAGGCGCTGGCGCAGCAGGGCGTGAAAAAAATTCTGGTGATGTGCCCGGCATTCGTCGCCGATTGCATAGAGACGCTGGAAGAGATCGGTGATCGTGGGCGAGAACAATTCCGCGAAGCGGGTGGTGAGGAGCTGGTGCTGGTGCCGTGTCTGAATGACAACCCGCAGTGGGCGCATGCGTTGAATGCGCTTTGCGAGCGGGCGCCGTTGGCGATGTAGGAGCAATGATCGTTCCCACGCTCCCGCGTGGGAATGCCTCACTGGACGCTCTGCGTCCGCTCTTACTGTGACGCGGAGCGTCACGGGCTGCATTCCCACGCAGAGCGTGGGAACGATCAAGGTTTAGAGCAACGACTCATCCGCCTTCTTGTGCTTCCAGCTATCGTTACCCGGCAGGATCAGGTTCAGTGCAATCGCCACCACGGCGCACAAGGCGATGCCTTTGAGGCCGAAGTCGTTCGGGCCTGTCCCGGTACCGATCAGCACGCCGCCAATCCCGAACACCAGGGTCACCGACACAATCACCAGATTGCGCGCTTCGCTCAGATCGATTTTGTGGCGAATCATCGTGTTCATCCCCACTGCGGCGATCGAGCCGAACAACAGGCAGAGAATCCCACCCATCACCGGCACCGGAATGCTCTGCAACAACGCGCCGAATTTACCGATAAACGCCAGGCTGATGGCGAAGATCGCCGCCCAGGTCATGATTTTCGGGTTGTAGTTCCTGGTCAGCATTATCGCGCCGGTCACTTCGGCGTAGGTGGTGTTGGGTGGGCCACCCAGCAGTCCAGCGGCGGTGGTGGCGATGCCATCACCAAACAGCGTGCGATGCAGACCGGGCTTCTTCAGGTAATCACGGCCTGTAACACTACCGACCGCAATAACCCCGCCGATATGCTCGATGGCTGGCGCCAGCGCGACTGGAACGATAAACAGAATCGCCTGCCAGTTGAACTCGGGTGCGGTGAAGTGCGGCAGCGCGAACCACGGTGCTGCGGCAATCTTTGCGGTATCGACCACGCCGAAAAAGAACGCCATGGCGAACCCCACCAATACGCCGGAAATGATCGGCACCAGGCGGAAAATCCCCCTGCCGAACACCGCCACGATCAACGTAGTCAGCAGTGCCGGCATCGAGATCATCATTGCCGTCTGGTAGTGGATCAGCTCAGTCCCGTCGCCGGCCTTGCCCATCGCCATGTTGGCGGCAATCGGTGCCATGGCCAGACCGATGGAAATAATCACCGGGCCGATGACCACGGGTGGCAACAGTCGGTCGATAAAACCGGTGCCCTTGATTTTCACCGCAATGCCCAGAAAGGTATAAACGAAACCGGCCGCCATCACCCCGCCCATGGTCGCGGCGAGGCCAAACTGGCCCTTGGCGAGAATGATCGGCGTGATAAAGGCAAAGCTCGAAGCCAGGAACACCGGCACCTGGCGCCCGGTGGCTAGCTGAAACAGCAAAGTCCCCAGGCCCGCCGTGAACAGCGCGACGTTGGGGTCGAGGCCGGTAATCAGCGGCATCAACACCAACGCGCCAAACGCCACGAACAACATCTGTGCACCCGACAGAATCTGGCGCCAGAGCGGGTCGTTGAACTCGTCCTGCATGCTCAAGCGTCCTTCTGCTTGGTACCGAAAATCTTGTCGCCGGCATCACCCAGGCCCGGAATGATGTAGCCGTGTTCGTTCAGGCGCTCATCGATGGACGCGGTGTAGATGGTCACGTCGGGGTGAGCCTTCTCCACGGCGGCGATGCCTTCGGGAGCGGCGACCAGGACCATGGCGCGAATGTCCTTGCAGCCGGCCTTTTTCAGCAAGTCGATGGTCGCGACCATCGAACCGCCGGTGGCGAGCATCGGGTCGATGATCATGGCCAGGCGTTCGTCGATTTCCGGAACCAGTTTTTCCAGATAGGTATGCGCTTCGAGGGTTTCCTCGTTGCGGGCCACACCCACGGCGCTGACCTTGGCGCCCGGGATCAGGCTGAGGACGCCTTCGAGCATGCCGATACCGGCGCGCAGGATCGGCACCACGGTAATTTTCTTGCCGGCGATTTTTTCGACTTCAACGGCGCCGCACCAGCCTTCGATTTCGTAACTCTCCAGTGGCAGGTCTTTGGTGGCCTCGTAGGTGAGCAGGGCACCGACTTCCTGAGCAAGCTCACGGAAGTTCTTCGTGCTAATGTCAGCGCGGCGCATAAGGCCGAGCTTGTGGCGGATCAGCGGATGGCGGATCTCACGGATGGGCATGGGGAAAGGCTCCGGCGGCGGGCAAAAAAACCGGCCTAGGTTAATCTATCCGAGGGTGTTGTCCTATAGACATGCTGTACGTTAGTCCAGAAACGCTTGATCTGACTTCGCAGGATGCGTACCTTTGCCCGCTTTTCCGAAACAGCCACCCCCTTGGAGAACGCCATGTCCGCTGATCTCGAGCATATCCGTCAAATCATGCGAGAGGCTGACTGCCTGTACACCGAAGCTGAAGTCGAGGCGGCCATCGCCCGAGTCGGTGCGCAAATCAACTTCGAGCTGGCTGAGCGTAATCCAGTGGTTTTCTGTGTGATGAACGGTGGTCTGATTTTCTCCGGCAAACTGCTCCCCCATCTGAATTTCCCACTGGAAGCGTCCTACCTGCACGCGACCCGCTACCGCAACGAAACCAGCGGCGGCGACCTGTTCTGGAAAGCCAAGCCAGAAGTTTCGTTCATCGACCGTGACGTTCTGATCATCGACGATATCCTCGACGAAGGTCATACCCTGGGCGCGATCATCGACTTCTGTAAACACGCCGGTGCCCGTGCGGTGCACACCGCCGTGCTGATCGACAAGGATCACGACCGCAAGGCTCGCCCTGATCTGAAAGCAGATTACGTCGGCTTGCCGTGCATCGACCGCTACATCTTCGGTTACGGCATGGACTACAAAGGCTACTGGCGCAACGCTGCGGGTATCTACGCCGTCAAAGGTATGTAAGACATGGCAACAACGGGTTTTTTCGATCAGTCATTGTTCGCCGAGCTGGCCGAAAAAGCCGCGGCCAGCCCGCGCGGTCGCCATCACCACAACTTCCACCAGATGCAAGAACCCTGTCACCGCATGGCCATTGGGATGCAGCCGGGTACCTACGTCCCGCCGCACCGGCACCTGGGTATCGACAAAGCCGAAACCATCCTGGTGCTCAAAGGTTGCCTTGGTTTGCTGGTGTTCAGCGACTCGGGCGAACTGCTGAGCAAGCGTGTCATGCAGGCCGGCGGCGATTGCCTGGGTGTCGACCTGCCGCCGGGCGTGTTCCACAGCTTTGTGGTGCTGGAGGCCGATACGCTGATGTTCGAATGCAAGGCTGGACCTTATCAACCCGTGGGTGAAGGTGAATACGCTGTTTGGGCGCCCCGCGAAGGTGAGGCGGGCGTGGCCGGGTATCTGGCCTGGATGCGTGCGCAGTTTGATTGACGGCGTTTTTGTTGATTGAGCTTCTCGAATAAAGCGCGGGCCCGTGGCGAAGGAGCAAGCTCCCTCGCCACGGGGTTTGTGTCCGCCTCAGAGTCGTCTTGACCGACAGACCAGACCTGTCAGTCTCCAAGCCCCTCCCGCGTATTCACCCCATCCACCAACCGTAAAATTCTCAACGGATTGGCGTTCTTCAGTGCATCCGGTAATAGCTCGTCCGGGCAGTTCTGATAGCACACGGGCCGCAAGAATCGATCGATCGCCAGGCTACCGACCGATGTCCCTCGTGCATCCGAGGTGGCCGGGTATGGGCCGCCGTGAACCATGGCATCGCAGACTTCAACACCGGTCGGGTAGCCATTGAGCAGCAGGCGTCCGGCTTTTTGTTCGAGGATCGGCAGCAGGCTTGAGCACAACTCAAGGTCCGCCGGTTCGGCGATCAGGCTGGCGGTCAATTGTCCTTGTAGCGCGTGCAGTGCCTGTCTCAGCTCTGTTTCATCGGCCACTTCGATCAGGATGCTGGCAGGTCCGAAGACTTCCTCTTGTAGCAATTCATCGCCCTCGAGCAAGAGGCCGACATCGGCTTTGAACAGCTGTGGGTGGGCGTGGTTGCCTTGCGGGTCTTCACCGCTCAGCCGGCTGACCCGTGGATGCTGCAGCAACCGTTGAACACCTTGCTGGAAGCTGCGCAGCGTGCCGCTGTTGAGCATGGCCTGTGGCGGTTTTTCACGCATGTTCGCCGCGAGCTGTTCGCCGAAAGCGCTGAACGCCGACGAACGCAGACCGATAATCAGTCCCGGATTGGTACAGAACTGACCGCAGCCCAGCACGATCGACGTACTCAGCTCGCTGGCGATCGATTCACCCCGTGCGTGGAGAGCCGCCGGTAGCACCAGTACCGGGTTGACGCTCGACATCTCGGCGAATACCGGAATGGGTTGCGCTCTGGCTGCCGCCATGTCGCACAGTGCGCGGCCACCTTTCAGAGAGCCGGTGAAGCCAACTGCCTGGATCGCCGGGTGCTTGACCAGCGCCTCGCCAACGCCAGCTCCATAAATCATGTTGAACACGCCTTCGGGCATGCCACAGCGTTGGGCGGCGCGGATGATTGCCGATGCAACATAGTCGGCGGTTGCCATGTGCCCGCTGTGGGCCTTGAACACCACCGGGCAACCGGCGGCCAACGCGGCGGCGGTATCGCCGCCGGCCGTGGAAAACGCCAGCGGAAAGTTGCTGGCGCCAAACACCGCAACCGGTCCGAGACCGATGCGCCATTGGCGCAGGTCGACTCGAGGCAGTGGCTGACGTTCAGGCAGCGCGCGGTCGATGCGCGCACCGAGAAAATCGCCTCGGCGCAAAACCTGTGCAAACAAGCGCAATTGACCGCTGGTTCGCGCTCGTTCACCCAGAATGCGGGTGGCGGGCAGGGCGGTCTCACGACAGACGATGGCGATAAAGTCATCGCCCAGGGCATCGATTTCCTCGGCGATGGTTTCAAGAAATCCGGCGCGAGCGGTGGCCCGCAGGTTGCGATAGCTCGGGTAGGCCCTGGCGGCGAATTGCGCAGCGTTGTCGACCTCTTCGGCGTTGGCCTGGCTGAAGCGATAGGGCAGGGCTTCGCCGGTGCTGGCGTCAAGGCTTTGCAGTTGCTGATCGCCCAACGCGCTGCGGCCGAAGCCGATGAAGTTGTGGCCGGTAATGATAAACATAAGCAGAAATTCTCGGCGGGGCCGCGCCCGGTGAGGCGCGCGGCGGTCAGGACGGATGTCGGTAAGCCAAGGCGCAGAACCTGTGGGAGCGTCGACCGGCTGCTCCCACAGGTGGCGTCTTACAGACCAACGTCCGGCAGCGTTGGGCGGTTGGCGAGGGCGGTCTTGATCAGCGCCTGGACTTCGCTGCGTTCGTGGTCGAGCAAGCCCAGGCGTGGAGGGCGGGTCAGTGCCGAGCCACGGCCCATCAACTCTTCGCAGAGTTTGATGCACTGCACCAGATCCGGACGGGCATCGAGGTGCAGCAGCGGCATGAACCATTCGTAGATCGGCATCGCTTCCTTGAAGCGGCCATCGCGGGCCAGTCGGAACAACGTCTCGCCTTCTTTCGGGAACGCGTTGGACATCCCGGAGACCCAACCCACCGCGCCGACGGCGATGCTTTCGAGCACCACGTCATCGAGCCCGGCGAACAGCACGAAGCGGTCGCCGACCTCGTTGCGCACGTCAATGAAGCGTCGGGTATCGCCCGAGGAGTCCTTGAAGCAGACGACGTTGTCGCAGTCGGCCAGAGAAATCAGGATGTCCGGCGTGACGTCATTCTTATAGATCGGTGGGTTGTTGTAGACCATCACCGGCAGGTCGATGCTGGCGGCCACGCTGCGAAAATGCGTGGCGGTCTCGAAGGGTTTCGAAGAGTAGACCAGCGCAGGCATGAGCATGATGCCGTCGGCACCAACCCGCTGGATTTCCTTGGCGACCTTGCTGGCGTTGGCGCTGGTGAACTCGGCGACGCCGGAGATCACCGGCACCCGACCGGCCGCGGCGTCCTTGGCGAGTTCTACCAGGCTGATTTTTTCTTCAGTGCTCAGCGAGGTGTTTTCGCCGACGGTGCCGCAGATCACCAGACCTGAAACACCGTCGCGAACCAGACCGCTGATGACTTTGTGCGTGCCCTCGTAATCGATGGAAAAGTCACTGTTGAATTGGGTCGTGACCGCTGGGAAAACGCCGCTCCAGTTAACGTGCTTGCTCATGTTGCCTCCGCTGATGGAATTTTAGTATTTCGTATACGTTAGTGTTGAGCACTGAAAGTGCCGTGTGGTTCAAAAGTCTTTGTCAGATTAGCGTGCTTCAAATGTTCAGTTCGACCGGCCAGGTATCGGACAGTCGATAACCGCCGGGCCAAGGGTCACTTGGGTCAAGCAGGTGCTGGTGAATGCCGGTGATCCAGGCGCGCCCGGACAGGCAAGGGACAATCGCCGGACGCCCGGCAATTTCGGTGATGGCGTCGATTCGGCAATGAAACTCTGAGCCGATGATCGAGCGCCCGATAAAGGCTTCGCCAACCTCAAGTTGACCTTTGGCATGCAACACCGCCATGCGCGCCGAACAGCCCGTCCCACAAGGCGAACGATCAATCTTTCCGGGGCGAATCACTACCGCGTTGGCAGCGTTGGCTACGCCATTGGCACGATTGACCGGTGCGGCGATCTGGCAGAAGGAAATGTGCTTCCAGTCCGGATTCAGCGGATGGACGAAGCCCAATTGTTCGTTGGCGGCCTGGGTGATTTTCAGCCCTGTGGCCACCAGATCCGCAGCTTCATCGGCGGTCAGCGAGAAGCCCAGGCGCTGAGCATCGACGATCGCGAAACTGTCGCCGCCATAAGCGGTATCGACCTGTACGGAGCCTAGCCCGGGGACTTCGATCCACGCGTCCAGTTTGTCGGCAAACGACACCACATTGCGCACTTCGACCCGCTCGGCCTTGCCGTCACGGCATTGAGCGGTGACTTCGATCAGCCCGCCGGGCGCCTCCAGCACCAATCGGGTCACCGGCCCGGTCATCGGCAAAATCCCGCTGTCGAGCAGCACCGTGGCCACGCACAGGGAGTTGGAGCCGGACATCGGTGGTGTATCGGCCGGTTCCATGATGATCCAGGCCATGTCGGCTCGCGGGTCTTTGGCCGGAACCAGCAGATTGACGTGGCGGAATACACCGCCGCGCGGTTCGTTGAGGACGAAATTGCGCAGGGTCTGGTCTTGCGCAATCCAGCGCGATTGATCCCACAGGGTGGCACCGGGCGGCGGTGCGACACCGCCGACGATCACATCGCCGACTTCCCCTTCGGCGTGGCAACTCACCACATGAATGATCTTGCTTGAGCGCATGCTGGTCTCCTTTGAAGTCTCTGTGGGTTACACGACCGATTTGAGAAAGTCGGCGGTTTCCGGCCGTTGCGGCTGGCCGATCACCTGGTCTGGCGGGCCGATCTCATGGATCTTGCCGTTGCGGAAAAATGCCACGCGGTCCGAGACGTCCCGGGCGAAGCGAATCTCGTGGGTCACCAGCACCATGGTCATGCCTTCCTCGGCCAGCAGGCGCATGGTGTCCAGCACCTCGCCCACCAGTTGCGGGTCGAGGGCCGAGGTGGCTTCGTCGAAGAGCATGTAGTCCGGCGACATGGCCAGCGCCCGGGCAATCGCCATGCGTTGTTGCTGGCCGCCGGAGAGCTTGCTCGGGAAGACCTTGAGCTTGTCGCCGAGCCCGACGTGGGTGAGCTGGCGCACGGCGATCTCTTCGGCTTCCTGACGGCTTTTACCGAGGACTTTGCGCGGTGCGAGCATGACGTTTTCCATGACCGTCAGGTGCGGGAAGGCGTTCCATTGCTGGAAGACGATGCCGATCTTCTGGCGCAATTTGTTCAGGTCGGTCCCGGTGGCATGCACCGGTGTGCCGTCGACGCGGATCTGTCCACCCTGAATCGCTTCCAGGCCGTTGATGCACATCAGCAGGGTCGATTTACCCGATCCCGAGCCGCCGATGATCGACACCACTTCGCCTTTGTTCACCGTCAGGTCGACACCCTTGACCACTGCCAGATTGCCAAAGGACTTATGGACGTTCTCGATCTCAATCATTTTCCTGCCACCTCTGTTCGAGCCGCGCACCCAGACGGGCGATCACCAGGCTCATGACGTAGTAGATAAGGCCGGCCAGGGCGAGCACGAACAGCGGCTCCTGTAGCCGGGTGACAATGGTTTGCGAGGCACGCAACAGTTCGACGATGCCGATCCAGAGCACCAGCGAGGTGTCTTTCATGACCGCCAGGGTGAGGTTGATCCAGCCGGGAAACGCCACTCGGGTCGCCATCGGCAGGACGATGTGCAGCAAGTCCTGGGTGTGGCTCATGCCCAGCGAGCGCGCGGCGCGGCGGGTGGTCGACGGCACCGAAAGCACGCCGCCACGGACAATCTCCGCGCAGTAGGCGGTGGCGTAGGTGCCGAGGATTACGCAGGCTACGCTGAAGGCGCTCCAGTTCAGGCCGATGATGGACTTGAACGAGTTGAGCAGAACGAACTGGATCAGCAACGGCACGCTGCGAAACACATCCAGCACCCACGCCAGCGGCAGGCTCAGACGTGGTAACAGAGCACGAAACAAGCCGCAAACAACCCCCAGCAGTGTGCCGATAAACATTGCCCAGAAGGTCAGCAGCAGGGTGGTGCCAGCACCTTGCAGCAGGTACTGAACATCGCCCCAGGTCAAACTCGATGTGTACATGGTGGGCTCCTCAGTACCGGAACAAACGCCAGGCCAGCAGGCGGGCGATCAGCACCACCAGTTTGGCCAGGACGAAGTAGAGAACGGCGGCGATGGCGAAGAACTCGAACGTGCGGAACGTCTTCACGTTCAACGCCTGGGTGACCCCGGTGAGGTCGCTGGTCAGACCGACCACCACCCCGAGCGAGGTCATCAGCAGCGCCCAGACCATTTGATTGGTCAGCGGGTAAAACACCACGCGCAACAGCTGCGGCAGTACCACCAGGCGATAAGCTTGCGGTGCACTCATGCCCAGCGAACGAGCAGAGCGCAGTTGGGTGTCGGGCACCGCGTTGAGGCCACCGCGAAAGGTTTCCGCCAGGTAGCCGGCGTTGTTGAAGGTGATACCGATCAGCAGCGCCAGCCACGAGCCCATATGAATGCCAAAGGCACCGAGGCCGAAATACAGGACGTAGACCTGGAACAGCGCCGGGGTATTGCGCGCTACGGATACCCAGCTGGCGGCAATCGCCCGAAACAGACGTCGGTGGGACTGCTGGCCGAGGGCGAGAAACATCGCGATCAGGGTGCCGCCGAGCATCGACAGCACGGCGATTTCCAGGGTGATCCGGGCGCCGTCGAGCATGTCCGGCAGCGCCTGAAAGGCCGCGCGCCAATGGAAGGTGTAGTCGAACATCAAAGGAGTTCCTTGGGTTTCAACTGGTTTGGGCGTTGTCAGTTAAAGAAATGAGGTCCCTATGTAGGAGCGAGCTTGCTCGCGATGGGCGTTAACGATGACGCGTATTCTCTGAATCGACGCGCCGCCCATGAGTCCATCGCGAGCAAGCTCGCTCCTACACGAGGACAAACCCAATCCCACAGGTATTCGGTGCTTAGCGATACACCCCATTCGCCGTCAGCTCCGGCGCAGTCCCGCCGACCCACTGGGCGAACAACGCCTGATAGCGACCGGAGCGCACTTGATGGTTCACAAACAGGTTGAGGTAGTTGAGCAGACCGTACTCGCTGCGCTTGGCGCCCAGGGACACGTAGTCGATGTCATAGGGTGCGGTGCCCGCGACGCTGAGGCTTTTGTACTTGCCGGACTTGATCAGTGATGAGGCGACGGTGGAGGTCACGGTGGTGGCATCAATCTGCCCCTGGCTCAAGGCAAGTACGGCATCAGCCAACGATTGATAGGCATGGAAGGCGCCTTTGCCGTTGGCCCATTTCTTCACGTCGTTTTCCAGTGAGATCGCTTCGAACGTACCGGCCGGACCGCCGACCGAGCGGCCCTTGAGGTCGTCGTAGGTTTTGATCCCGGCATCGGTGCGGGTCAGCACCACCATCTGGAAGGCGAAGTAGGGAATGGTCATGCCTACGGTTTTGGCGCGCTCCAGGGTGTCGGAGGTCGATGCCACGATCACATCGGCGCGGCCGGAGACCAGCGCCGGAATGCGGTCAGGGAAAGGTGTTTCGACGATCTCGGCTTTGACCCCGAGGGTTTTTGCCAGGTCGTTGCAATAGTCGACGTCGAATCCGGCCGGGGTGTTCTTCTCATCGCGAAAGCCCATGGGAGGGAAGTCGAGCGTGACGGCGCAACGCAGGCTGCCGGACTCAATGATGTCATCAAGTTTGTCGGCCTGGGCCTGGCCAATGAACGCAGTGCTCAGAACGGCGGTGAAGAGGACGGCGGATGCAGGGTTTTTCATAAGGGGCCTCGTTGTCGGATGGTGTCGAGCAGTGGGCAGTTCTTATCAAATTGGTATTTAGAATTTCGTATACGATATTTGATATGCACTGCGTGTGCCAAAAACACAGCGAAACCCCGGGACTGAATCCCGGGTTGGCTACGAAGCCCGAAACAGACGGCAAGAGAGAAAGAAAGGGATTACCGGGCCCGGTCAGGCAATCGGTGAATGGACTGGGTGATGCGGCTACTCATGTCACAAAAGGGAGCAGGTTTGATCGGGGTGCTTCGTAACGGGTAACAGTCAACGATGGCTGTCGCGGTATTGGGTCGGGGAAAGGCCGGTGAGTGCCTTGAACTGACGGCTGAAAGCGCTGTGGTCGGTGTAACCGCATCGCAGGGCAATCTCGGTGATCGGCAGGTCGCCCGACAGTAACTGTGAGGCGGCGCCCAGCCGGGCCTTGTGGATCATCTGCCGGGGCGTCAACTGGAAGATGCGTTTGCAGTGCCGCTCCAGTTGCGCCACGGAAAACCCGGTGAGGGCGGTCAGATCGCTCAGCGCGATATTTTGCGCGTAGTGCTCGCGGATATGCCCGTCGACGGCGGCGAGTTTTTGATAGGCCGGATGATTGGACTGTGGCGCCAGCAGGTCATAGGAAATTCCCGCCATACCGATGATGGTGCCTTGGGCATTGTGCAACGCCAGCTTGTGGGTCAGGCACCAACCGGGCTCGCGGCCGGGGTATAGATGCAGTTCCAGCTGATCACTGAGTGGGCTACCGTCGTTCAGCACCCGGCGATCCTGTTCGGTGTAATGCGGGCCAAAGCGTGAGGGGAATACCTGCTCGGCCGTCTTGCCGAGCAACTCGCGGCCATCCCTGACACCGCAGCGCTGGGCCAGGGTTTGATTGATCAGCATGTAGCGCGCGGCGGTATCCTTGATGAAGAACACCACGCCGGGCATGGCGTCGAGCAGGGGCGCGATCAATTGCAGACTGCCCAGTAACTCGGGCAGATCTCGCGGGGAGGGCAACGACAGGGGGAACGTCATCAAGCAGCGGCCCTGGTGATGGAGGGCCTTACTCTACGGCGAGCGGATCCGGCTTGGGAAGCTCGGTGCTGTCGGCGAGTTGCAGCAAAGTGTCGATCCGCGTCGGAGAAAAAGGCGGACGTGGCGCAGGTGTCGGCCAGTCGAACAGAAATCCCGTTGCCGCACCGCAGATCCGTCCCTGGCAGGCGCCCATGCCGCAACGGCTTTGGAGTTTGGCCTGGTTCCAGCCCGTGCAATCCTTGAGGGTGGAAAACGCTACGTCTTCACAACGACAAATCAGGGTGTCGGGTTCGGTCAGGTGCTTGAGCTCATCGCTCAAGGCGAAGGCACTGTTCAATTGATCGGCAAAAGACTGCCAGCGTTGACGCTGAGGCCAAAGGGCGCTGGCTTTTCGGGTTTCGCCGATTGCGTTCAAACCGGCGATGGTACCTTCCACCAACGCCAGTTCACTGCCGCCGAACCCGGTGCATTCACCGGCGGCAAAGTGATCGATCAGGCTGGTGGTCTGGGTGGCGTCAACGGCAATGGCCTGGTTCTTCAAGTCACAGCCCAGCGCTTGAGCGAGCTGGGTGTTGGGGATCAGGCCGAAGCCGCAGGCCAATCGTTCGCAAGGGATTTCCAGCACCCGACCATTACGTTTCAGCCTGACGGCTTCAACGTGTTCGTCGCCAAGGGCGGCCAGCACATGGCTTGCGCAATGGTAATGGCGATCAAACAGCCGAGCGGCTTGCAGCAGTTTGCCTGGCCACTTCGGCAGATGCCGGGCGAACCCGGCGACGGCGCGCAATGGCGCTTGCTCGGTGATTTGCAGCACCCGGGCGCCGGCTTTTTTCGCGGTGGCGGCGCTGGCCAGTAACAGCGGACCGCTGCCGCCAATCACCAGGCGTTCGCCTGCCACCGGCATCCCGCCCTTGATCAAGGCTTGCAGGCCACCGGCCCCGGTGACACCGGGCAAGGTCCAGCCGGGAAACGGCAGCAACAATTCGCGGGCGCCGGTGCAGAGAATCAGTTTCCGGTAATGAATTCGCCAGCCGTGTTCGGGGCCTTCCAGCAACAGTTGCTTAGGGCCGGCAAGCGCTACCACTCGTGTCGAGTTGAACACCTGCACATTGCTCGCTGCGGCCAGTGCCTGGCGATGGCGCCGTGCATTGACCGGTAATTGCGCTTTCAGCCCATCGCGCCAAATCTGCCCGCCGGGTGCCGGGTTGTCGTCGATGATGACAATGTGTGCGCCACTGGGGGCGGCCGCTAGTGCAGCAGCCATGCCGGCCGGTCCGGCGCCGATGATCAGCAGATCAACCTTCATGCCCGGGTCTCCACGCACATACCGTTGCGGCACACTGTCTGGCAGGCGAGGCGGCGCTGGCCGTCGATCATCACCCGACACTCCTGGCATACACCCATCCCGCAAAACGGCGCGCGGCGCTGGCCGCTGACCGACGTCCGACTGTTGCCATCGCCACCGAGATAAAGCGCGGCAGCGACAGTGCTGCCTACGTCGACCGTAACCGCCCGGCCGTCGAGCCTTAGTTCAATCATGAGGGGTTCAATCATGAGGGGTTCAATCATGCGCGTAGCCCTCGTGCTGTGGATAAGAACCGCCCCGGCAGATACGGTGCCGGGTCGATAGCCGCGACGCTTTTGCACAGCAGCGCCGCCAGCACGTGCGCGCTGCCAGGGGCGGTGGTGACGCCCAGACCTTCATGGCCGACCGCCAGCCACAAGCCCGGCTGTTGCGGGTGTTCGCCGAGCAAGGGCAGGCCATCGGGCGTCGCTGCGCGCAGGCCGGTCCAGCTGCGGATGGCGTTCATCCCGGCCAGCTCCGGCAGATAGTCGAGGGCACGGCGCAACATACGCGCCAGCACAGCACCTTCGACCTGCAGATCGGTGGTATCGAACTGACGGGAGGAGCCGAGGAAAATCTGTCCGGTGGGCCGCGGTTGAGCGTTGAACGCAACCGAAGTGCCCTCGCTGGCGTGGGCACTGGTGACATATCCCAGTTCCACCAGTTGATGGTGGATCTTGCCGGGATAACGGTCAGTGATCAGTAGGTGGCCCTTCTTGGGGCGGATCGGCAGTTCCGGGCAGAGGTCGGTGGCCTGAATCCCGTTGGCCAGTACCACGGCTTCGGCGCGCAGGCGTTCGCCGGTGGTCAAGCGCAGCTGATTGCCACAGACCTCGGCGACTTCTGCCGTGCGACGTGTGAGGCGTTTTGCTCCTTGTGTCAGCAACCATTGCGCCGCATTGGGTGCGTAAAGAATGCTGTCACCGCTGACTTTCAGCGCGCCACTCAAGCCCGGGCGCAACATCGGCTCGGCGTTGTACAGCGCTCGGCTATCGAGCATCCGGCAGGCGATACCTTGAGCGCTGAGGGTCTGATGCTTGATCTCGGCGGCGGCCAACTCCTGCTCATTGGCCGCCAGCCACAGGGTGCCGCAATTGCTGTAGGCGCAACCGTCGTCCAGTCGCGGCGCCCATTGGCGCCACAGGTCAATGGAGTAGCGGCTCAGGGCCAGCTCCGCCGGATTGTCATCCATCGCCACCAGGTGGCCCATGCCGACCGCCGTGGCGCCGCCGCGCTGGCTGTCGAGCACCAGCACGTCGAGGCCGCGTTGTGCCAGTTCATGGGCACAGGCGCTGCCGACAATACCGGCGCCGATGACGATGACGTCGGCATTCATGGACGAATGCCCCAGGCGAACGGATCGTCCTCTTCCAGCAACAAGTGGTTCTCACCGCTCATGTGGGCGCGGCCGCGAATGGTCGGGATGATGCGCTGCTCATCGAGTCGCTCATAGCTGGCTTCGAACTGGCTGCCGATGACGCTGGCCTGGCGCCAGACTTCGCCCGGCTGTAACTTGCCGTCCGCCGCCAGGCAGGCCAGTTTGGCGCTGGTACCGGTGCCGCAGGGTGAGCGGTCGTAGGCTTTGCCGGGGCAAAGGACAAAGTTGCGGCTATCGGCCTGCGGGTCGTCGGTGAACAGCTCGATATGATCGATCTCGCCCCCGTCCTCACCCCGAATACCCTGGTTTTCCAGGGCTTCGCGGACCGCCCGACTGTAGGCGGTGAGGGCGTCGAGATTGTCACTGGCGATATGTTGGCCATGCTCGGCGATCAGGAAGAACCAGTTGCCGCCCCAGGCGATGTCACCACTGACCGCGCCATAGCCCGGC
Organism: Pseudomonas sp. GW821-FHT07G10; assembly: GCF_059418545.1. Taxonomy (NCBI): domain Bacteria; kingdom Pseudomonadati; phylum Pseudomonadota; class Gammaproteobacteria; order Pseudomonadales; family Pseudomonadaceae; genus Pseudomonas; species Pseudomonas sp. GW821-FHT07G10. The sequence continues at coordinate 80,868 of NZ_JBWKQB010000009.1, forward strand.
AGGCTCAGCTTCACGGCTTTGCGATAACGGTAGGCCGGAACATTGCGCACGCTGACCGAGCGGTCCTCGTGCAAGGTCGCCTCGACCGTGCCGACCGGGGTTTCGATCCGGTGCATTCCGGGCTCAATGCGTTTGAGATACGCCAGTGACGCCACCAGGCCGATGGTGCCGTGGCCACACATGCCGAGGTAACCGCTGTTGTTGAAAAAGATCACCCCGGCGCAGGCGCTCGGATCCTGGGGCTCGCAGAGCAGGGCGCCGACCAGCACGTCACTGCCACGCGGCTCCAGTACCGTAGCAGCGCGCCAGTCATCGTATCGCTCAGCCAGGCGTTGTTTGCGTTCGGCCATGGAGCCGTTGCCGAGTTCCGGGAAACCGGCGATCACCAGGCGGGTCGGTTCACCGCCGGTGTGGGAGTCGAGGACATGGATGCGTTTCACGAGAGGCGCCACCTTGCACAGGAAATGTCTGTGCAAGACTGGCCTTTGAGGCGGCTTGCGGCTTGAGGGATTTACTCGGTGACGATGACGAAATCAGCACAGTGAGTCAGGTTCGCGCAGGTGCATTCGGCAGATGTTCATAGAGCGTGCGGCAGACGCCGATGATGTGTTGTTCGATCAGTTCGGCAGCCTTGTCGGCGTCGCCGGCACGGCAGGCCGCGAGAATGTCGCGGTGCTCATGGTCGGCGCGCTCCTTGCCTTCGGAGAGACTCATCTGCATACGCAGGTAGCGCTCGACCTTGTCGTGAATCGAGCGAATCAGGTTGATCAGAAAGGGTCGTTGCGCGGGTTCGTACAGACAGGCATGCAAGGCCCAGTTCAATTCGGCCCAGCGACCGATATTATTTTCATCGATGAACTCGGCACAGATGCTTTCGGCGCGGGCGAAAGTGGCTTCGGTCATGTTCGGTACGGCCAGGCGAATAGCCTGGACCTCCAGCAGCACCCGGACTTCAAAGATCTGCGCCAGCTCAGGCTCGGAAATCTTCGTCACCACCGCACCCTTGTTGCGCTGGAACTGCACCAGGCCTTCAGCCTCAAGGCGTTTGAGTGCTTCGCGCACGGGAATTTTGCTGACGTTGAACAGGCGCGCGATATCGTCCTGCCGGATCGGCTCGTCTTCGGCGAAGTGCCCGCCGATGATCGCTTCACGTAAGTGTTTGGCGATGACTTCCGAGGCGGAAGGCGCAATGCCAAGATTGGGCGCATTGAAGCTCGGCAAAGGCAATTGAGTGAGTCCCGGCAGGCGTGGACGAATATTGTATACGAACACCGCAGGGCTCGACTCAGCGAATCAGTGCATCCTGCGTCAGCCATTGCTCGCTTTTACGCCTGGCTTGTTCAAGGGTTTGCACATAGACCAACCGACGTTGCTCTCGGTGAATCCCGGCACGGCGCAGCTTCAGACGGACACGTGGGTGGGTTGCCACCAGAATCAGGCCGATGCCATCGGCGCGGTAATCCTTGAGAATAGTGTCGAAGACTGACAGTGCGGTCATGTCCAGCATGGGGACAGCGCTCATTTCGACGATCACGACTTTGACTTCCGGGCTGAATTTGCGCAGTACGCTGAAGGCCTTTTCGGCGGCGCCAAAGAACAGCGGGCCACGTATTGCATAGCAGCGAACGTGCTCGGGCAAGTTGAGCAGTGCCTGATGGAAGTCACGGGGAAGTTCGGCGGTATCGGTCAGCTCGCTCATGCGCTTGATGAACAGTCCTGCCGCAAGCAGCAGGCCAACAGCCACGGCCAGCACCATATCGAACATTACCGTCAGGCTCAGGCAAGTCAGCAGTACCAGCACGTCGCTGCGCGGTGCGATGCGCAGCGTATGAATGACGTGCCTGGCTTCGCTCATGTTCCACGCTACCATCATCAACAGTGCCGCCAATGCTGCCATCGGCAGATAACTGAACAAGGGCGCGAGCACCAGAATCGCGGCTAATACAACGCCGCTGTGAATGATGGCGGCAAGGGGCGAAAAGGCTCCGGCGCGCACATTGGTCGCCGTACGGGCAATAGCGGCGGTGGCGGTAATACCGCCGAACAGCGGTGCAATCAAATTGCCCAGGCCCTGGCCAAGCAGTTCGGCATTGGGGTCGTGTTTACTGCCGGTCATACCATCTGCCACAACGGCGCAGAGCAACGACTCAATTGCACCGAGCATGGCGATGGCAAACGCCGGGGCCATCAGTTGGCGGATCAAATCATAGGACAGCGGCAGCGACTGGCCATCGGCCCCAGGCAAGTTCCAGGGCCAGTCAAAACCTGGCAGGAACGGCGGAATGCCAGCATGGTTGACGCCGTCGACCAGATAACTGAAGCGTTCGCCAAGGGTGGCCACTGGCAGGCCATTTTTTTCCAGCAACGCGCCCAGCAATGCGCCGACGGCCAGGGCAACCAGATGCCCGGGGATCTTTGGGACTACCCGTGGCCAGGCAATCAGAATGGCCAGGCAAGTGACGCCAGTCAGCCCATCTCCAAGGTGTGCGCTGGGTAATGCCGCAAGCAGCGCACCAAGCTGTTCTACGTAGTGTTGCGGGTGGCTGGAGAGGCTAAGACCCAGAAAGTCTTTCAATTGCAATGTGGCAATGACAATACCGATCCCTGCGGTGAACCCCAGTGTGACCGGATAGGGGATGTACTGAATCAGGTGTCCGGCGCGAATAAGGCCGAGGGTGATCAGAATTACGCCGGCTAGCATTGTGCAAAGCAACAAGCCGCCAAGCCCGTATTGTTGGGTGATGGGCAGCAGTATCACCACGAAAGCTGCTGTCGGGCCGCAAACGTTGAAGCGGGAGCCACCGGTCAGCGCAATCAGCGGCGCCGCAACAAGCACCGTATACAAACCTTGCTGAGGCGCCACGCCGACGGCAATCGCTAACGCCATGGCCAGCGGAATGGCGATGATACCTACCGTCACCCCTGCGCTGAGGTCTCCGCGCAGGGCTTTGAAGGAGTAATTTGCGCGCCAGGTTTGGCGCCAGGCTGCAAATAACGGTGGAAAGGAGAACGCCATAGGTGCTCCGCGAGAAATGAGCTTCACCGCCAGTCGGTTGCTTGCAGTGTATGCGCGGATCGTCAAGTCAGCGTATTGATCCAGGTCGGTGGCGGGTGTGATCAGGCCTCGTGTAGAGTGTCTGGCCCCGTGTTCGGAACCTTATATGAGCCTTTTGATTCGCAAGGTGGTCACTTGTGTGCTGCTACTTGGCCTGCCACTGGCAGCTGCTCAAGCGTTGAGTGCGCCGATGCACGCGCAGTTCCTGCCGCCAGACGATCTGACCCTGCGTGACGCTCAGCCTGAGCAACAGCAACTGCTGCAAGTTACCGATTACTCGGTGGTGGTCGGCAGTCAGCGCCAGTCCAGTCAGCAGCCGATTCCGGTGACGTCACCGTTATTGATCCGCTTGAAGGGCAAACCGCTGAACAAGGGCGCGGCTATCAATCAGGTTCTGGTCAATTTCGATGGCGAAAGCAAAAGCCTGAAAAAGCCGGTATTCGACGACAAGACCAAGACCCTTACCCTGTATTACCCGCTGGTCCAATACCGCGCAGTGCTCGATCTGCTGCGCAACGACACGGTCTATTGCCAGTTCCTGAGCTATGCCAACGGGCATGTCTGGGCTGACTTGCACACCGGGGCCGTACGCGCGCGTTGAGCGCGAGGGCTGGCGAGGGGTAAACTGCCAGCCCCGTGAAAAGTCCGCGAGCTGGAGTCGGCAATGCGTAAAGATAAGAAACAGGTGATTGGTGACGAGATCGGCGATGCGCAGATCAAATTGTTCCTCGATTTTGAACCGGTCGACGCGACTTCACCGTCCTTGCACAAACTGATCAAGGCCTACCGTGGCCTGCGTATCGACGATTTCGAGCGCTTCCTGGTGTTCTTCATCGAAGCCGGTTTTGATCTGGATGGCAAAGACGAGCACGGCAAGGATTTCGTCGCGCTGATCCAGGATCAGCGTAACGCCGCCGACTACATCGAACTGATCCAGAAAGCTCGCGTGTAGGAGCCAGGCTTGCTCGCGAAGCAGGCGGCTCGACACTTCGGTATTGCCGGTGACAAAAAAACGCCCCGTTCTTGAAGAAGAGCGGGGCGTTTTTTGTGGGCGAAGACTTTAAGCGTAGCTTTCGGTCTCGCTGCTTTGTTCAACCAGTTCCAGGCTGAGGTTGTTCTGCGCGTTGATCTTGCGATACAGCGCAGCGTCGGTTTCCAGTACCTTTTCACGGGCCGGGAAGATTTCCTTGAGCTTGGCTGCCCATTCGCCTTTGGTCTTGCTCGGGAAGCAACGTTCGATCAGCTCAAGCATGATCGAAACGGTGACCGACGCACCAGGTGAGGCACCGAGCAGAGCGGCCAGTGAGCCGTCCTTGGCTGCAACCAGTTCGGTACCGAACTGCAGAACGCCGCCTTTCTTCGGGTCTTTCTTGATGATCTGCACGCGCTGACCGGCCACTTCCAGGCGCCAGTCTTCAGCCTTGGCTTCGGGGTAGAAGCGACGCAGCGAATCCAGACGTTGTTCCATCGACTGCATCACTTCGCTGACCAGATACCTGGTCAGGTCCATGTTGTTTTTGGCCACAGCCAGCATTGGGCCGATGTTGCCGACGCGAACCGACATCGGCAGGTCCATGAACGAACCGTGCTTGAGGAACTTGGTGGTGAACCCGGCGTAAGGTCCGAACAGCAGGGACTTATTGCCATCCACTACGCGGGTATCCAGGTGCGGCACGGACATCGGCGGCGAACCTACCGCTGCCTGGCTGTAGACCTTGGCCTGGTGATGTTTGACCACTTCCGGGTTGTCGCAACGCAGCCATTGGCCACTGATCGGGAAACCGCCGAAACCTTTGCTTTCTTCGATGCCCGAAGCCTGCAACAACGGCAATGCCGCGCCGCCAGCACCGAGGAAGACGAATTTGGCGTCGACATCACGGGAGTTGCCAGTATTCACGTCCTTGATGCTGACGGTCCAGCCGCCGTTGCTACGCTTGAGGCCGGTGACACGCTTGCAGTACTTGACCTGGGCATCGGCTGCACTGGTCAGGTGCTTGAGCAATTGGTTGGTCAGGGCGCCGAAGTTGACGTCGGTGCCGTTCATCACGCGGGTTGCGGCAACGACTTCGTCAGCCGGACGACCAGGCATCATCAATGGCATCCACTCAGCCATTTTCGCCTTGTCTTCGGTATATTCCATGTCCGCGAAAGCGTGATGCTTGTGCATCTTTTCGAAGCGTTTTTTCAGGAACGAAACGCCACTGTCACCCTGCACGAAGCTCAGGTGCGGCACCGGGCTGATGAAGGTTTTTGACGAGCCGAACGTGCTTTTACTGGTCAGATAAGACCAAAATTGCTTCGACACCTCGAACTGGGTGTTGATATGCACGGCTTTTTTGACATCGACGGTGCCGTCGGCGGCCTGAGGGGTGTAGTTCAGCTCACACAGCCCGGCGTGGCCGGTACCGGCGTTGTTCCATGGGTTGGAACTCTCCGCTGCACCCGAATCCATCAACTCGACGACTTCCAGCTTGATCGCGGGGTCGAGTTCTTTGAGCAGTACGGCGAGGGTGGCACTCATGATGCCCGCCCCAACCAATACTACGTCGACTGCTTCGTTATGCGCCATTAACGCGTCTCCAAAATCTGCAGCACCAAATTGACGGCATAGCTGCCAGGAGTTACGGGGCATGCTTCAAATTGAGCCCCAGGTCACCCATGGCCAGGATCGCCATGTCCGAATCTTCGCAATTTTTTGCAACTTCGACGGACGCTACCAACCGGGCCTGAGGTTCATATGAACTCACTTCAGTGCGCCGGAGGCAATTCGACTTATGGTCAAGGCGTCCGTTTGTGCAACCAAATCCGTAGCGGACAGGCTTCAGTCTCCAGTTCTAGAGGAGTGCTCGGTCCTGTGTGGTTGGGCTGTTGTAGACGCTAATAGTGCATTTTCAGACGCAAAGCTTTTCATTTGCTCGCCACACTCTTGTGAAGTTGTGAAAACCCGTTTTTTCACGCTCTTTTGAAGACGTGAACCTCAAAAAAGGGCTGCCTCAGCCTGGCACCGAGCCCGAGGAGTAAATGCCGACATGCAATACATGACAGGCAAAACGGGCAAACAACTCAGTGACCGAGCGCAATGGCAGCTCTGGCAGATTCGCGAAAAGTGGTGGATTGCAGGGTAAACAGCAAGCGCCGCCAGCTTCACTCGATCTGTGTGGGCGGCTCTCTGTGGGCGGTGCGGGGAGCTAATGCAAGCGCATTAGCGATGCTGCGAGGCCCGATCAGGAGACGTCCTTATAATCGGGGGGAGATTGTAGCGAAGAAACGTGGAGAAATGGTCCTGTTAAATGACTTTTATTAGCCGTTCGGTCAGGTGGTCAACACCTGTTGTAGCCGTGAGCGAGGAGTGCGCGGGCTGATACAGGCGCTGGCGGGTAGTGGTTGATGCAGCCAGTTGAGGCGAATTTCTTCGATTTCAACCCAATCATCACACATTGGCGGCAGGCTGCAATGCTTGAAAGCCTGGCAGCACCCATCGCAGTCGAGCAGAGCGAAATAGCGGTATTTGCGTCTTGGGGTGAACAGTGATCAAAGGAATTGCATGGCAACGTACCTGATGTCTTGCTGCTTTGAAGCTTGCCAGTCTTGCATGACGTTGATGTTACGGGGGGCCACCAGGCATAACTTTGCAGATCTCTTCAGCAAGTGTTCAGGGTTGCTGGTTTGCTACGCGTGCCCACCGCTATACTGCGGGTCTGTGTGTGCCTGATTCTGGAGAGATGAGCATGTTGCAACGCCTGTTGTTCGGTTTGATCACTGTGACCAGTTTGACGCTGGTTGGCTGCGCCAACAGCCCGCAACAACTCAGCCCGCAACCGAAACTCACGACCCAGCTCGCACCTGTGGGTCAGGGGCAGCCGGTGGTGGTGAAAGTGGTTGACGGTCGTGCGTCGCAAACCCTGGGGACACGCGGCGGTCTGTACCCTGAAACCAGCGCCATCACCGTTGCCAGCGCCGACATCGTGCCTAAACTGCAAGCCCAGGCCGAAGCCGCCGTGCGTCTGCTGGGGTTCACCCCGAACCCGAACGCCCTGAATGCTCCGCAGTTGACCGTGACCCTGACCGAACTCAAGTATCAGTCGCCTAAAGAAGGCATGTATGTAACCGAAGCGACTATCGGTGCGATCTTCCGCTCCGATGTGTCGAACGCCAACCGTCGCTATAGCGGCCGTTATGGTTCATCTCTGGACCAGCGTTTCGGTATGGCACCGAACCAGGAAACCAACACCAAGCTGGTCAGTGACGTCCTGAGCGATGCCCTGACTCGAGTGTTCAAGGACCCGACCGTCGGCCAGATGCTGAGCCAGTAAAGCTCATCCAGGCGATATGCCGGCTACGAAAAAGCCCGGTTTCATCACTGAAACCGGGCTTTTTCATGGCTGTATGAATTCAGGCTGCTTCGACATAAAAGTCGAGAATGCTCACGCCGGTCAGCAGGTCGGTTTCCGGCAGGTCGGCATGCTGATGGCCGCCCAGGGCGCAATACACCAGCCAATGGCGGTCCTGGACGTTGAAGGCCAGGCTGCCGACCAGCGCTTGTTGCTCATCGCTGGGGGAGATCAAATAAAGGCGATCCTGGTTTTCTGCGTGCAGCATGACAAGCTCCGTGTCGGTATCGAGGGGCAACAGACTGGCTTGTTTAGATGACGAACCTGTGACGACATAAGTTAATCAGGCAATGGTTTGTTATTTGTCGGAAAAGGGCGGGCATGAGTCAGGGCTTCCGGTAGAATCCGCGCCGCGGGTGCTTGTTCGACGGCCCCTAAGGCATGTTTTACTCGAGGTTCATGATGTCGCTGCAACTGATTTGGTCCATGTTCAACGCCCACCCCGCCAAACTGATCAATGTCCTTGCCCTTCTGTTTGCCTGCCCAGGCGCCTGGCTGCTGCATGCGACCCGTCGCCGTGAACAACGCACGCTGGCCAGTCTGGAAGCGCAAAGCCAGAACCGCAGGCTCGACCAACCGGTGTTGCTGCCAGACGTTGCAACCTTGCGCATGAACCGTTTTTTCTACCGCTTCGGCTTCGCCTGCCTGGCGTTGGCGCTGCTGGTATCGTGGGTCAGCACCCGGATCTAAGGGCCGGCTGAACCCCGTAGCAGTTGGCCGCCCGCTCCAGAAAAAACAACGGCGCCCGAGGGCGCCGTTGTCGTATTCAGCAAAAGCCTTACAGCAGCAAACCCGCCTTGACCCGATACTGATTGCGTACCGGCGTTGCGTATTGCAGCACCAGAAACGGACGGTGCTCCGTCGGGCAGGCGTCCAGGCGGCGTTGCCATTCCTCCTGGGCCACGGCCAACTCCTCGGCCGGGAACACATCGGCTGCGGCCGGCACCTGCAATTGCGGGTCGGCGTCGCTCCATTGCGCGTAAGCGAGGTAGTGAACCGGGAACAAGCGATAGCCGCCGAGAATCTGCCGGTCCATTTCGATCGCCAGTTGCTTGGTGTCCTCGAAGAGCTCGGTGATCGGTGCGGCAAAATTCACATGCACGCGACCTTTGTAGCCGGTGATACCTTTGGCGATGCTGGCATCGTCCTCGCCCGGCACCTTGCTGTAAGAACCAGTGGTGGTGCGGATGTACAGTTCGCGGGCCTTGGCCTGGTCGCACGGGTCGTATTCGTAGCTGATCGACACAGGGGTCAGGTTCAGCGAACGGATGACCTCGGCGAACGGCTCGTCCTTGCGGCTCATGTGGAACATTTTGAGGATCGCCGACTCGGTGCGGTCATCCCCGTCCTTGGCGCGGCCTTCGGCCTGGGCGATCCAGATCGATTGGCAATCGTTGAGGATCGAATGGTTGATGTAGGCCGAAAGTAGCTGGTAGGCGGCCATCTTCTCGCGTCGGCCGTTGATCGAACGGTGCACGATAAAGCTCTTGTTCAGGCGCATCAGGTCGCTGACAAAGGGCTTTTGCAGCAGGTTATCGCCAATGGCGATGCGCGGTGTCGGCAGGCCGGCGTGGTAGATCGCGTAGTTGACGAAAGCCGGGTCCATGACGATGTCCCGGTGGTTGGCCAGGAACAGGTAAGCACTGCCGGACTTGAACTGCTCGACGCCGGTGTAGGTCACACCGTCGGTCGCACGCTCGATCGTGTGGTCGACATAAAACTCGACCTTGTCCTGCAAGGTGGCCACCGAAGTGATCCCGGCGAACTCACGGCGCAGCTGATGAGCTATAAGTGGTTTGAGCAACCAGCCGAGCAAGCCGGCAAAGCGCGGGAAGCGGAAGTGGGTGAGGATATCTAGAAGCGCCTTGTCACCGAGCAGTCGTGCCAGCACCGCTGGGACTTCGCTGTCGTCGTAAGGTCGGATGGTATCGAATTCGCCCATCATGCTCTCTTGTTGGAAACGGCTAGGGTAAGTAAAGGAATTGATCGAAACTGGCGGGGCACGGTTTGAAAATCAAGCTCTAACAAAAATGGCCCTGCAAATAGACCGGCGATTATACGCACAAGTCACTTGGAGACCGCGATGCTGGAAACTGCGCACTACGACTGCCCTTATTGCGGTGAAACGGTTGAGGCGGTTCTCGATCTTTCCGGGGGCGATCAGCAGTACATTGAGGATTGTCCGGTGTGCTGCCGGCCGATTGTTTTCACGCTGCAAACCGACGGTCAGGAATGGATGCTCGACGTTCACACTGAGAACGAGTGAAGGGTGAGCCTGTATGCAGCGAGTCTATGAACCGGAAAACCTGATGGAGGGCGAGTTGCTTCAGGGCATGCTGGCCAGCGAAGGCGTGGAATCCCATCTGGTGGGGCGGGATCTGCTGGGCGGTGCCGGTGAGCTGCCGGTGTTCGGTCTGCTGGGGTTGTCGGTGGATAACGATCAGGCGCAATACGCACGAGAACTGATCGCCGCGTACAATGCCGCACAGCCGCTGTCGGGCGATGAGCCGGAAAGCTTCCCTGGCGTTCTGGTCTGTTAGGCTGACGTTTGTTTTGTCCTGGAGTCGTGTTGCCCCATGTGTGGACGTTATGCCCTGTTTCGCTGGAACCCCGCTTTCGCGGCCTTGCCAGGATTCCCTGCGGATCAGCAGGCGCAATGGAATATTTCGCCCAACGATTCGGTGCTGATCCTGCGCGCGACCGACGGTCAGCGTGATCTGGCCCGCGCCCGTTGGGGCCTGACACCGCCGTGGTTAACCGATATGTCGCGTACTCCGGCCCATGCTCGAGCCGAAACCCTGGCCGAGCAGCCGATGTTTCGCGAAGCGTTTCGTTTACGCCGCTGCCTGTTGCCGGCCAATGGTTTCTACGAGTGGCGAGGGACCAGCCGCAAGCGCCCGTACTGGCTGACACCGGGGGAGGGCTCGGCACTGTACTTCGCGGCTATCTGGGAGGCTTATCCGGTGCAGGAGCAGGTCTGGTTGAGCACTGCGGTGGTCACTCAGGCCGCTTCGAGTCAGCGCCGCCCGCTGATTCTCGATGCCGCGGGCCAGGAAGCCTGGCTGAACCCCGAAACGCCACTGCACACCTTGCAGGCTTTATTAGCCAGCGAGCCGGCGCCTTTGCGCGAGCGGGTGCTGGCCAACCTGGTGAATGATCCGAAGCTCAATGCACCGGAGTGTTTGACACCGGGTTGATTCAGCTTCAGACCGTGGTGCATTGATCGTTCCCACGCTCCGCGTGGGAATGCCGCCATGGACGCTCTGCGTCCGCTTCTGACGCTGTGACGCAGAGCGTCACGGGATGCATTCCCACGCAGAGCGTGGGAACGATCAGAAGCACGAGTGGGAGCAGAGATGTATCTGAAATGTACGTGTTACACGTCCGTTGTATCTGGCGCCGATACCTTTCACCGCCTAGGATACGCGCCATGTTTTCAGGGAGCGTATTGATGAATAAGTCATTGGTTTTGTGTGCGCTGAGCGCGGCTCTGCTGCTCAGCGGTTGCGAGTCTGTCAACACCACCAACGGCGGCGCGGTGGGCGTTGAGCGCAAGCAGTACATGTTCAGCATGCTGTCGACCGACGAGGTCAACCAGATGTATGCGCAGTCCTACCAGAAGACGGTGGGGGAGGCGACCACGAAGGGAGTGCTGGACAAGACCAGTACCGAGGCCAGACGAGTCCGGGCTATTGCCGATCGACTGATCGCCCAGGCGCCGGTTTTTCGTCCGGATTCGGCCCAGTGGCAGTGGGATGTCAACCTGATCAGGAGTGACGAACTCAACGCCAATTGCGGTCCTGGCGGCAAGATCATTTTCTACAGTGGGCTGATCGATAGCCTGAAACTCACCGACGATGAAATCGCGGCGGTCATGGGTCATGAAATTGCCCACGCTCTGCGCGAGCATGGTCGTGAAGCGATGTCCAAGGCCTATGGCATTGAAATGGCGAAGCAGGGGGCCGGGGCGCTACTCGGTCTGGGGCAGGACAGCCTGGCCCTGGCGGACACCGTGGCCAATTACGGCATGACCTTGCCCAACAGCCGCAACAATGAAAACGAAGCGGATCTGATTGGCCTGGAACTGGCCGCCCGCGCCGGTTTTGACCCGAATGCAGCGATCACTCTGTGGAATAAAATGAGCAAGGCGTCGGAAGGTTCGCCGCCTGAATTCATGAGTACCCACCCGTCTTCAAGCAGCCGGATGGCTTCGTTGCAGGCGGCGATTCCGAAGGTCATGCCGCTTTACCTGAAGGCCAGGAAGCCCTGAGTCAATGATCGTTCCCACGCTCCCGCGTGGGAACGATCGGTGTATGTAATCAGACCCACCCGCTCATTTGCATCGCCTTGTACACCGCGACAATGGCAAGGATGAAGAACGCGGTGGCCGCCAGGCGACGGATCAGGGTCAGGGGCAGTTTGTCTGCCGCGAAGTTACCCGCCAGCACCACCGGTACGTTGGCAATCAACATGCCGAGGGTGGTGCCGATGATCACCAGCCACAGTTCAGGGTATTGAGCGGCGAGCATCACCGTGGCGATTTGGGTTTTGTCGCCGATTTCTGCGAGGAAGAACGCAATCAGCGTCGTCAGGAATGGCCCGAATTTGCGGGCAGTGCTGGCTTCGTCGTCATCCATTTTGTCTGGCACCAGGGTCCACAGCGCCGTTGCGGTAAAGCTCGCGGCGAGGATCCAGTGCAGGGTGGCGTCCGAGAAGAAGCTCCCGAACCAGGCGCCGACCGCACCGGCTGCGGCATGGTTGGCCAGGGTCGCGGCAACGATACCGGCGATGATTGGCCAGGGTTTGCGGAAGCGAGCGGCGAGAATCAGGGCAAGCAGCTGCGTCTTGTCGCCGATTTCGGCCAAGGCAACGATTGCGGTAGGAACGAGTAGAGAATCCAGCATCAGGTATTTCCTAAGGGGCGGGTCGACACGGCTATGACACGTACAGCCTTCCCGCCCCGGGTAAGGTGTTCGTGTCATAGGTCTTGTCAAACCCTGCGGTCCGTCTGTGCGGACTCTGGGTCGCATACGCCATGGTCTGAGGACCAAGTATGTTGACGTATGCCGGACGAGCATGGTGCTCGTGGGAGACTACTCCCCTAGGACGGAGCGAATTCTGCCTAGGCAAAATCCATTCGGCAAGCCTTCTTTTCTAAAAGAGGTTTCAGCCGCGCTTGGCCCGATAGATGCGAAAGCCTTGTCCTTCGGCCTTGATCGAACACTGCCCCAGATGCTCTTCTATCAGTGGTTGATAACGCAGGAAGCTGTTGGCAACAAGGCGCAGTTCGCCACCTGTTTTCAGATGTTTTACCGCTTTTCGTAGCAGGTTTTCCGTTGCGTGATAATCGGTATGAACCCCGACATGGAACGGCGGATTGCTCAAGATCGCACTTAGACCCATGGGTGCTGCGTCGATTCCATCGCCGGTCAGAACCTCGGCTTCCAGGCCATTGGCGGCCAGAGTCAGGCGACTGCTGGCGGCTGCAAATGCATCGACGTCCAAAAGCGTGACGGTGTTGTGCGGATACCGACGTTTGACCGCGGCGCCCAACACGCCCGCGCCGCAGCCGAAGTCCAGCAAATGGCCGCTGGGCAGTTTGTCCAGATGCTCAAGCAGCAAGGCGCTGCCGCGATCCAGGCGACCGTGGCTGAATACACCGGGCAGGCTGATGACTTTTAGCGGTCCCTCGGCCAGCGGCAGTTCGTACTCTTGCGCAAGGCTTTCCAGCGTCACGGCTTGCGGCGCATTGGCCACGGTGACCTGCCAGAGCTGGCAATGCCGTGCGCTGTCGAGTTTGCGAGGTTTGCCGAAGGGGTTCAGTTGCTTGGCTGCGCCTTCGATACCGCTGCGCTTTTCACCGACCAGGTACAACTCGCGGCCGGCCAGGCGCGAGGCCAGGGCATTGAGCACGTAGTCGGTCAGGTCTTTGGATTTGGGCAGGAACACCACCGCTGTCTCGAACGGTTGCTGCGGCGCGTTCACACCAAAATGGCTGCGCTCGGCAAAGCGTGCGCCCAGCGCCGCCTGATCACCGGCATGCCAGCACCAGCCATGGGCGTTGGGCAATTTGCCCAGCAAATCATCGGCGGGTAAACCGGCCAGCAGCAGCGAGCCCTGGAATAACTCAGCCTGACGAAGCAGTACTTCACTGCGCGGATCCATGGTCTGCTCCTGAAAAAGTGGCGCAGTTTATCAATTGACGACCCGCAGCGCTGTACCGTTGAAAAACGCCTGGGCGTTTTCCGTCAACTGACCGACGATCCGCTGCCGAGCCTCGCGACTGCCCCAGGCGTTGTGCGGGGTAACTATCAGGCGTGGAATGTCGTTGGTCAGCAAGGGATTGCCGGCAGTCGGCGGCTCGACGCTCAGCACGTCGGTGGCCGCGCCGCCGAGGTGACCGCTGCGCAAGGCGTCGGCCAGAGCTTGTTCGTCGATCAAGCCGCCGCGAGCGGTGTTGACGATGAAGGCGCCGGGTTTAAGCAACGCCAGCTCGCGGGAGCTGATGAAGTTGCGCGTGTGTTCATTGAGCGGGCAGTGCAGGGTCAGCGCGTCGACTTGCGGCAACAGCTCCTCCAGCGGTAAACGATCGGCGCGGGCAGGGCGTCCGGGTAGTTGGCCGAGCAGTACGCGCATGCCGAAGGCTTCGGCCAGCCGCGCGACGGCGCCGCCCAGTTCGCCATGGCCCAACAGGCCGAGGGTCTTGCCTTCCAGCTCGACAATGGGGAAGTCCAGCAGGCAAAACTGCCTGGCCTGTTGCCAGCGGCCTTCGCCGACCGCTTTCTGATAGTCACTCAGGCGCGTGGCCAGGGCCAGTAGCAGCATGATCGTGTGCTGGGCAACTGACGGTGTGCCGTAACCCTGGCAATTGCTGACGGTGATGCCGTGGGCGCGAGCGGCGGCGAGGTCGACGTTATTGGTGCCGGTGGCGGCAATCAGGATCAGCTTCAGTTCGGGGCAGGCGGCTAACGTTTCGGCGTTGAGCATGATTTTGTTGCTGATGGCGACGTTGGCACCTTGCAGGCGTTCGATCACTTGATCCTGCGTGGTTTGTGCGCACAGCTGCAGATCGCTGAAACTGTTTCGCAGCGCACTGAGGTCAAGGTCGCCCAGGTCCAGGGAAGTGTGGTCAAGGAACACGGCGCGGCGATTGTTACTCATCAACTGTACCTTTTGTGCGGTTAACTGAAGGCGTAATGTGGCGAGCCTAACAGATGAAACAATTTGATACTCCCTGCCAAAAAGGAGCCCCCATGTACTGGACAGAGTTCTTGACCGTCGCCCTTATTCACCTGCTCGCTGTTGCAAGCCCCGGCCCGGACTTTGCCGTGGTGGTGCGCGAAAGCGTGACTCACGGTCGCCGTGCGGGTACCTGGACGGCCTTGGGCGTCGGTATGGCGATCTTCCTGCATGTGGGCTATTCATTACTGGGTATCGGCCTGATCGTGTCGCAGTCGATCGTCCTGTTCAATGCCCTGAAATGGCTGGCGGCCGCCTATCTGCTGTACATCGGTTTCAAGGCCCTGCGCGCCCAGCCGGCCAGGCCGGCGACTGAAGACCTGCGCAAGGAAGCCGGAGAACGCACGGCTCGCGGCGCTTTTACCGCAGGTTTCGTGACCAATGGCCTGAACCCCAAGGCGACATTGTTCTTCCTGTCGTTGTTCACCGTAGTCATCAACCCGCAAACACCGCTGGCGATTCAGGCGGGTTATGGGGTTTACCTGGCCGTGGCAACCGGTTTCTGGTTCTGCCTGGTGGCCATGCTGTTCAGCCAGCAGCGGGTACGCGCCGGTTTCGCCCGCATGGGCCACTGGTTCGACCGGACCATGGGCGCGGTGCTGATCGCCATTGGCGTGAAGCTGGCATTCACCGAGATGCATTGATTGTACGACCGGAAATGAATGCTGGCTCAAGGCCGGCATTTGTACGGCTCTGCAAATCATTCCTTTGGCTGATTTGGCTGTCATAAAGGGGTTCTAAAGTGCAGATCTTTACAGCCAAGACCGTGCAGTCACAAAAGGGATTCTTATGTTGCAGACTCGCGTTATCCCGCCAGCCGAAGGCGCTTATCAATACCCGCTGTTGATCAAGCGGCTGCTGATGTCCGGCAGCCGTTACGAGAAAACCCGCGAGATCGTCTACCGTGATCAACTGCGCTATAGCTACCCGACCCTCATTGAGCGTGTCGCGCGGTTGGCCAACGTACTGACGGCAGCCGGGGTCAAGGCCGGTGATACCGTGGCGGTGATGGACTGGGACAGCCATCGCTATCTGGAGTGCATGTTCGCCATTCCGATGATTGGCGCGGTGATCCACACCATCAACGTGCGTCTGTCGCCTGAGCAGATTCTCTACACCATGAACCACGCCCAGGACCGCTTCGTGCTGGTCTACAGTGAGTTCACGGGGCTCTACCAGGCAATTGCCGGGCAGCTGACCACAGTCGAGAAAACCCTGCTGCTGACCGACGGGGCGGAAAAAACCGCTGATTTGCCGAATCTGGTTGGCGAGTATGAGCAACTGCTGGCCGCGGCCAGCCCGCAGTACAACTTCGAAGACTTCGACGAGAACTCGGTCGCGACCACTTTCTACACCACCGGCACCACGGGTAATCCAAAAGGGGTGTATTTCACCCATCGGCAATTGGTACTGCACACCATGGGCGTGTCGACGATCATGGGCAGCATCGACAGTGTGCGACTGTTGGGCACAAACGATGTGTACATGCCCATCACGCCGATGTTCCACGTACATGCCTGGGGCCTACCGTATGTGGCGACCATGCTCGGGCTCAAGCAGGTTTATCCCGGTCGTTACGATCCGGAGTATCTGGTGCAGTTGTGGCGCAAGGAAAAGGTCACCTTCTCCCATTGCGTCCCGACCATCCTGCAGATGCTGCTCAATGCCAAGGCGGCCAGGGACACAGACTTCGGCGGCTGGAAAATCGTTATCGGTGGCAGCGCCCTCAACCGTGCGCTGTACGAAGCGTCCAAGGCCAAGGGTATTCAACTGACCGCCGCTTACGGCATGTCGGAGACCGGCCCGCTGGTGTCTTGCGCTCATCTCAATGACGAACTGATGGCCGGTACTGAAGACGAACGCACCACCTATCGAATCAAGGCCGGTGTGCCAGGGCCACTGGTGGAAGCGGCGATTGTCGATGACGATGGCAACTTCCTGCCGGCTGATGGCGAGTCCCAGGGCGAATTGGTGTTACGTGCGCCATGGCTGACCGAGGGTTATTTCCGCGAACCGCAGAAGGGGGCTGAACTATGGGCCGGCGGTTGGTTGCACACCGGCGACGTGGCCACCCTGGACAGTATGGGCGTGATCGATATTCGTGACCGGATCAAGGATGTGATCAAGACAGGTGGCGAATGGGTGTCGTCCCTGGCGTTGGAAGACCTGATCAGCCGCCATCCGGCGGTACGCGAAGTAGCAGTGGTCGGCATTCCGGATCCGCAATGGGGCGAGCGGCCGTTTGCACTGCTGGTAGTGCGCGAAGGGCACGCGATTGAAGCCAGGGAGCTCAAGGAACATCTCAAGCCGTTCGTTGAGTTGGGCCATCTCAGCAAATGGGCAATTCCTAGCCAGATCGCCCTTGTTACTGAAATTCCCAAGACCAGTGTCGGCAAACTCGACAAGAAGCGCATCCGCCTCGACATCACTGAGTGGCAGACCAACAACAGCACCTTCCTCTCGACGCTTTAAGCGTCCTTTGCAGTGCCCGAAAGGGCACGGCAAGCCCACCAAGCAAGCGCTTGGCTTGTCAAAACGTTATTTTCAGTCATCCTTGTCGTGCCGGCATCTGCCGGTTTGGCGAAAGGAGTGTTGCAGAGTGGGCTGCGCTGCAAATCACACTTTAGAGGGATCAAGCAGTACTACCTGCTGGCTATAGTCCGCTCAAGGATTTTTAAGAACGGGGCAAACGCACAAAACGGGGCGATGCAACTCTGACTGACTTTGGGACAACCTGGTTTCCTGTCACTCAGAGCGTTTTTAGAAGTGCTCACAGCCATAAAAATAAAGCACATGGAGTAGCGTCGATGACATCAGTAAACCAGTTCTGGCGCCGGGCGAAACTGCCCCTGGCGGTCAGTCTCGCCTCTACGCTTGCCGGGCCCGCATTCGGCGTCAGTTTCAACATCGGTGAAATCGAAGGTCAGTTCGACTCGTCTCTCTCCCTGGGTATGAGTGTGTCAACCCAGCAGCCGAACAAGAACCTGATCGGCGTCAACAACGGTGGGAAAGGCCTGTCCCAGACCTCCGATGACGGTCACTTGAACTTCAAGAGCGGGCAAGCCTTTTCGAAGATCTTCAAGGGCATCCATGACCTTGAACTGAAATACGGCGATACCGGCGTCTTCGTACGCGGTAAATACTGGTACGACTTCGCGCTGCAAAACCAGGATCTGGAATTCAAGAACGTCAGCAACGACGGACGTAAGGAAGGCGCCAAGTCGTCGGGTGGGGAAATCCTCGACGCCTTTGTCTATCACAACTACTCCATTGGCGACGAGCCGGGTTCCGTGCGTCTGGGCAAACAGGTCGTAAGCTGGGGCGAAAGTACCTTCATTGGCGGCGGTATCAACTCGATCAACCCGATCGATGTTTCCGCGTTCCGTCGTCCTGGTGCCGAGATCAAGGAAGGCCTGATCCCGGTCAACATGTTCTACATCTCGCAAAGCCTGACCGAGAGCCTGTCGGCCGAGGCGTTCTACCAGATCGGATGGGACCAGACCGTTGTCGATAACTGCGGCACCTTTTTCTCCCAGCCAGACATCATTGCCAACGGTTGCACCGACAACCTGCGTGTACTGAACAAGCGCTCCACCATCCCGGCAGTCGCATTGGGGCCATTGGCCGCCGCCGGCGTTGATGTCAACGAAGAAGGGGTGCTGGTTCGTCGTGGTGATGATCGCGAAGCCCGTAACAGCGGCCAGTGGGGCGCGTCCTTCAAGTACATGTTCGACCCGCTGGACACCGAGTTCGGTGCGTACTTCATGAACTACCACAGCCGGGCGCCGATCTTCAGTGCCACCGGGGCTCCGCAGTCGGTTTTCAACGGCGTCAAGGCCTTGCCGGGTCCATTCCAGGCCTTGGGGCCGCTGGTGGTCGCGGGTAACTCGCAGTATTTCGTCGAGTACCCTGAAGACATCCGCCTCTATGGTCTGAGCTTCTCCACCACCCTGCCTACCGGTACCGCGTGGAGCGGTGAGATCAGCTACCGTCCGAATGCCCCGGTGCAGTTGAACTCCACTGACATTCTGTTCGCTGGGGTTCGCCCACTGGGCGGTGCGCTGACCAACGCCTCCTTGCTCACTGGCGTTCCGGGTGAAGACCTGCACGGCTATCGCCGCAAGGAAATCACCCAGATCCAGACCACCCTGACGCACTTCTTCGATCAGGTCATGGGTGCCCAGCGTCTGACCCTGGTGGGTGAAGTCGGCCTGACTCACGTCGGTGGCCTGGAAAGCACGTCCGACGTCCGTTACGGCCGCGATCCGGTCTTCGGCCCAGGCGAACTGCCAGCCACGGGTGGTCTGGACACCTGCTCGCAGATCCTCAACACCTCCACCATCAACGGTGCCGGTCCGGGTGCTTCGGCCAATAACCGTAGCAGCAACTGCAACAACAATGGTTTCACCACGGCCAACTCGTGGGGTTATCGCGGCCGCGCCATCTGGGAGTACCCCGACGTGTTCGCCGGTGTGAACCTCAAGCCGAATGTGGCCTGGTCCCATGACGTCAGCGGCTATTCCCCTGGCCCTGGCGGTAACTTCGAAGAAGGTCGCAAGGCCGTGAGCCTTGGGGTCGATGCTGAATACCAGAACACCTACACCGCAAGCCTGGCATACACCAACTTCTTTGGCGGTAAGTACAGCACCGTGGATGACCGCGACTTCGTTGCGCTCAGCGTCGGCGTGAACTTCTAAGCACTGCATCTTCAGGACGAACAAAAATATGAAAATAACCAAGAGTCTGTTGCACGTCGGTGTCCTTGGGCTTTCGCTGCTGGCGAGCAGCGTCATGGCAGCGGTTCCCGCGGCTGAAGCGGACAAACTGGGCAAAAGCCTGACACCAATGGGCGCCGAGATGGCCGGTAATGCCGATGGCTCGATCCCGGCCTGGAAACCGATGGCCAGGAACGCCGGTAGCATCGACAGCAAAGGCTTCCTGTCCGACCCTTATGGCAGTGAAAAGCCGCTGTTCACCATCACCGCGCAGAACGTCGATAAGTACAAAGAGAAGCTGGCTCCAGGGCAGTACGCGATGTTCAAGCGCTACCCGGAAACCTTCAAGATGCCGGTTTACCCGTCCCATCGCGGCGCCACTGTGCCGGATGACGTACTCGCCGCCATCAAAAGGAATGCCACCAACACCAATCTGGTCTCCGGCGGCAACGGTCTGGAGAACTTCGAGACCGCAGTGCCTTTCCCGATTCCAAAAAGTGGCGTTGAGGTTATCTGGAACCACATCACCCGCTATCGTGGCGGCAGCGTGACCCGTCTGGTGACCCAGGCCACGCCACAGGCAAACGGCTCGTACAGCATGGTGTACTTCCAGGACCAGTTCGTGTTCCGCGACAAGATGAAGGACTACGACCCGAAAAGCCCGGGCAACATCCTGTTCTACTTCAAGCAGAAAGTGACCGCTCCGGCACGACTGGCCGGTGGTGTGCTGCTGGTGCACGAAACCCTCGACCAGGTGAAGGAACCGCGTTCGGCGTGGGTCTACAACGCCGGTCAGCGTCGCGTGCGTCGGGCTCCACAAGTGTCCTATGACGGTCCGGGTACCGCGGCTGACGGCCTGCGCACCTCTGACAACCTGGACATGTACAACGGCGCGCCAGATCGTTATGACTGGAAACTTGAAGGCAAGAAGGAGATGTACATCGCCTCCGACAGCTACAAGCTCGATTCACCGCAGCTCAAGTACACCGACATCATCAAGGCCGGTCACATCAACCAGGACCTGGCGCGTTACGAGCTGCGTCGGGTCTGGCATGTGGTTGCTACCCTCAAGGAAGGCCAGCGTCACATCTACGCCAAGCGTGACTTCTACATTGACGAAGACACCTGGCAAGCGGCGGTGATCGATCACTACGATGGTCGCAATCAACTCTGGCGTGTGGCCGAAGCCCATGCTGAAAACTATTACGACAAGCAAGTGCCGTGGTACGCCCTGGAAACCCTCTACGACCTGCAATCGGGTCGCTACCTGGCACTGGGCATGAAGAACGAAGAGAAACAGGCGTATGACTTCGGCTTCACCGCGACCACCAGCGATTTCACCCCTGCTGCACTGCGTCAGGATGGTGTTCGCTAATACGTTGTAAAACAGAGGCCGCATCCTCTGAACGCCCCGACTGGATCGGGGCGTTTTCTATTGGGCTCATCAAGGTAGGAGCGAGGCTTGCCCGCGAGGCATCGGCACAGGCGCCGAGGGGTTTCAGGTAAACCGCGTCGTCCCATTCGCGGGCAAGCCCGGCTCCTACGAAGAGCTATGCGGTTTTCTCTGGCTGGCCGGTGGTAACGGCAAACCGGCGCTGACAATTTTGGTTGTATTCTTTTTCTATCAATTTGTAGCGGAAATCTACAAAACGAGGCCTTTTACCGCTAGTCTGCGGACATCTGCAATGCCGACAACAGCACTTCAACAAGAGTTGGCTATGACTGACCTGTCCCGCTTACAAGGGCCTTCCAGTGTGGCGATTCCAGCACTGGAAGGGCGTTTTTACCGACCACCCTTGCCCGACGGCTATGTACTGCGGCCTCGCTTGTGCGAGCGCCTGAGTGCGGGCTTGAGCGGGCGTTTGCTGTTGGTCAGCGCGCCGGCCGGTTTTGGTAAAAGCTCCCTGGCGGTGGAGTTCTGTCAGAGCCTGCCTGCTCACTGGCAAAGCCTCTGGTTGGGACTGAGTCCTCGTGACAACGACCCTGGCCGCTTCCTCGAGCGCCTGCTCGACGGTCTTCAACAATATTTCCCGCAACTGGGCAGTCAGGCTCTTGGTCTGTTGAAAATGCGCCAGCGGCACCAGCCGTTTGCCTTCGAAGAATGGCTGGATGGTCTGCTGGATGAACTGGCCGAGCACCTCAGTGCGAGCAATCCGTTATTGCTGGTGCTGGATGACT
The DNA here is from genome assembly GCF_059418545.1 of Pseudomonas sp. GW821-FHT07G10. Taxonomy (NCBI): domain Bacteria; kingdom Pseudomonadati; phylum Pseudomonadota; class Gammaproteobacteria; order Pseudomonadales; family Pseudomonadaceae; genus Pseudomonas; species Pseudomonas sp. GW821-FHT07G10. The sequence continues at coordinate 102,446 of NZ_JBWKQB010000009.1, forward strand.
ACCATCTGGCCCAGGGACCGGTGCTCGATCGCTGCCTGCAATTTTTCCTCAATCATTTGCCCGATGGCTTGTTGGTGCTGGTCACCAGCCGTCAGCGTCCGGACTGGCACCTGGCGCGTTTGCGGCTGTCCCGGCAATTGCTTGAGTTGCATGAGCAGGACCTGCGCCTGACTCACGACGAATCTCTGACATTGCTCGACAGGCACAGCAGTTCGCTGCGCGGTGAAGCCCTGGAAAGCCTGATCCAGCGCAGTGAGGGCTGGGTTGCCGGGCTGCGCTTCTGGCTGCTGGCGGCCTCCGAAGCCGGCAATGGCGGTGCTCTGCCTCAGGCGTTACACGGCGGGGAAGGGTTGATTCGCGACTACCTGCTCGAAGAAGTCATCGATTGTCTGCCCGTCGAGGTGCAGTCATTCCTGTATGACACCGCGCCGCAGGAGCGTTTTTGCAGCGAGTTGTGCGACGCTGTTCGCGAAGCCCACGACAGCGCTGAAATTCTTCGGTATTTGCAGGCCCATCAGGTTTTTCTCGTGCCACTGGATGATCAAGGCCATTGGTATCGTTATCACCATTTGTTTTCCGACCTGCTGCGTACCCGCCCCACGACCAATGCGGTATTGCCGGCCGCCAGTCTGCACCTGCGGGCTTGCCGCTGGTTCAATGCCCAGGGCTTGCTCGATGAAGCGGTGGAACAGGCGTTGCGTGCCGGACACCTGGATGTGGCGGCGAATCTGGTGCAGAACCTTTCCGAAGAACAGCTGCTGGCCGAGCAAAACGTTGGCATGCTGCTGCGCTGGAAAATGGACCTTCCCGACAGCCTGCTGATCAGCACGCCGCGGTTGATCGTGCTCTATAGCTGGGCGCTTGGACTCGCCTGTCAGCTGGACGCGGCCGAGGAGCTGGCGAGCCATTTGAGTCGATTCCTGCCGGCACCTTCGGCGACCGCGCAGAAATCCATGCTGGCTCAATGGCTGGCGCTGAGCGGGATCATCGCCCGTGGTCGCGGTAACCGCGAGCTGACCCTGCTTTATTGCACGCAAGCGCTGGAGAGCCTGCCGCACAAGCGTTACGGGCAGCGCTTGATGTGTCTTTCGACGCTCTCCAATCTGGCAATTGCCGACGCCGACCTGTGGCGCGCCCGTGGTTTGAACCGTGATTCGCTGGAGTTGGCGCAACGCGTTGGCAACCCGCTTTTCGAAGCCCTGGCCCATTACGATCGGGCCCGGGTGCTGCAAGCCCGGGGGGAAATCCTCCGCGCGCTCGATGAGGTGCGCCAGGGTTTGCAACGCCTGCAGAAGTTGTCCCCGCAGCGGCTGTACGCAGTTCGCGCTCGCCTGACTCTGTATGAAGGATTTTTGCTGACCCTGCGCATGCAGCCCGAAGCCGGGCTCGCTCGATTACAGGCCGGATTGGGCGAAGCTCGAGCCTGTCGGGATATCAGTGTGCTGATCGGTCATTGTGTGATCGCCAAGCTCGAAGGGTGTAACGGCCAGTTCGCCAAAGCCTTTGCCGAACTGGCCGAAGCCGAGCGGTTGATGCACATCTGGGACGTGCCGCCGATCTACTACCTGGCGATGATCACCCTGGTCAAATGCGAGCTGTGGCTGGCTCAGGGCCGTACCGATCTGGCCGAAGCGTGGCTGGCGCGGCTAGGGCAGACCTATAACGGTGAAAAGGCAGCAGCGCCTCCGGAATTCCATCCACAACTGCCGATGCACATCGAACTGCAACAGGCCTTGCTGGACGTGATCCAGGGGCGGCCCGCAGTGGCCGAGCAGCGGTTGAATACACTGGTCGAGCATGGGCAGCGAACCGGTCGGCAGATGCTCAGCGCGATGGCGTTGAATCAGAAGGTCACGTTGCTGCTCGGTAGCGGGTGCGAACCTGAAGCACGGCAAGCCTTGGCCCAGGCGTTTGAAGCGGCGGCGGGGGGCGTATTGCAACCTTTCGAGTGGTTGCTGGGTGGCCATCCCGACTGGCTGAGGGAGCAACTTCAGCTCAGTTCGCAACCTGCGCTGCGCCAAAGCTTGCTTGAGCGCTTGCCTGCGGCCGTAACCGTGGCCCGGGAGCCGGTCGAGCCGCAGCATCACACCGAAAGTCTGAGTGCCCGCGAAATGGCGGTCCTGCAATTGATCGCCCAAGGCTGCTCGAACCAGGAAATCAGCGATCGGCTGTTCATCTCCCTGCACACCGTAAAAACCCACGCCAGCCACATCAACAGCAAACTCGGCGTCGAGCGCCGGACCCAGGCCGTGGCCCGGGCGAAGGAATTGGGGGTGTTGGGGTGATCCAGAATGTCGGGCATGAACCCTGTGGCAAGCTCCCTCACCACAAGTGCTCGCCAGACCGGCATTGCTAAACCGCCTCCAACGCCTGTAACCCGCAAAATGTCCTCTGCGAATACGCCAGCGGCGCGCTTTCACGGCTTTTCACTGCCACCACCTTGCCAATAAACACCGTGTGGGTGCCCAGGTCCATTTGGTGCTCGATGTGGCAATCAAAACTTGCCAGGGCATTGTCCAGTAGTGGCGCGCCCGTGGTGTGCGGGGGCCGGTGGCCCAGGTGTTCGCCGGGCAAACGATATCTGGGTAAAACGCATCTTTACACCTCATCCAGACCCGCGATTTAAACGGGTCAAAAGGCTCTGCATCAGTTATTTATCTTCAATTACCAGCTTAATAATATTTTACCAATAGAGGGGTGATCCCTAGTCTTGCGCCAAGAGATGACAAGCCATGTCCGACCTGAATCCAACTGCTTGTTAGAAGGGTGTAGAGATGACCATTGATAAAATAAAAATAGATACGCTGGTTGTTGGCGCCGGTCAGGCTGGGGTGGCCATGAGTGAACACCTGAGCAAACTCGGTGTGTCCCACCTCGTGCTGGAGCGCAATCGTATCGCCGAACGCTGGCGCACCGGACGCTGGGATTCGCTGGTTGCCAACGGTCCGGCCTGGCACGATCGTTTTCCGGGTCTTGAGTTCGACGATCTCAGTCCCGACGGCTTTGCCCCGAAAGAGCGGGTTGCGGATTACTTCGAAGCCTATGCCAGGAAGTTCAATGCGCCCATCCGCACCGGCGTGGAAGTGAAGAAGGTGGAACGCAATGTTGGCCGGCCAGGCTTCACCATTGAAACCTCCGAGGGCGTGATCGAGGCCAACCGCGTGGTGGCCGCCACCGGACCTTTCCAGCGTCCGGTTATCCCGCCGATCGCTCCGAAAGATGAGCAGTTCACACAGATCCATTCGGCCGAATACCGCAATCCAGCGCAGCTTCCCGAAGGGGCTGTATTGGTCGTGGGTGCCGGGTCGTCGGGAGTGCAAATTGCCGATGAGTTGCAGCGTGCCGGCAAGAAGGTTTACCTCTCGGTTGGCGCACACGATCGCCCGCCCCGCGCCTATCGCAACCGTGACTTCTGCTGGTGGCTGGGCGTTCTCGGTGAATGGGATGCGGCGGCCATGAAGCCGGGCAGGGAACACGTCACCATTGCCGTCAGCGGTGCCCATGGCGGCCGTACGGTGGACTTCCGCGATCTCGCCCATCGCGGGATGACGCTGGTTGGCCTGACGCAATCGTTCAATGGCGCCGTGGCGACCTTCCAGGCGAATCTTGCCGACAACCTGGCTCGCGGCGATGAGAACTACCTGGCGCTGCTCAATGCGGCTGACGCCTACATTGAGCGCAATGGCCTGGACCTGCCGGAAGAACCTGAAGCACGTCATACCTTCGCGGATCCGGAGTGTGTGACCACGCCCATTCTTGAGCTCGACCTGGCCGAGGCCGGCGTGACATCGATCATCTGGGCAACCGGTTTTGCCGTTGATTACAGCTGGCTGAAGGTCGACGCCTTCGACGCCAACGGTAAGCCGCAGCATCAGCGGGGCGTTTCGAGCGAGCCTGGCGTGTATTTCCTGGGCCTGCCGTGGCAGTCGCGTCGTGGCTCCTCGTTCATCTGGGGCGTTTGGCACGACGCCAAGCATGTGGCTGACCATATCGCCACGCAGCGTAAATACCTCGCCTACCGGGATGCCGCGCAACGTCAGGCAGAAGACTGCGAAACCGCCCCTGCCGCCCCGGTCGTCAATAAAACAACCGTAAGCGCTTGATGCTCAAGATCCGCACCGGCGGTTGAACCGCCGGGCCATATTTTGCCTTTCTTCCCCCAGGAGCTTCAGATGTCCAAGCCAACCCATACCCGCATTCGCATGTTCAACACCAAAGAGACCTACCCCAACCAGACCCTGGACAATGACCTTTGCCAGGCTGTCGTCGCCGGCAATACGGTGTACGTACGCGGTCAGGTTGGCACCGACTTCGAAGGCAAGCTTGTCGGCCTGGGTGATCCACGGGCCCAGGCCGAGCAGGCGATGAAGAACCTCAAGCAGTTGCTGGAAGAGGCTGGCAGCGACCTGAGCCATATCGTCAAGACCACCACCTACATCACCGACCCGCGCTTTCGCGAGCCGGTCTATCGGGAAATCGGCAAATGGCTCAAGGGCGTGTTTCCGATCTCCACCGGGCTGGTGGTTGCCGGCCTCGGGCAGCCTGAGTGGCTGATGGAAATCGACGTGATTGCAGTGATCCCGGACCAGGAGGCGAGCAGATGACTTTTTCCATCGTCGGTCGTTGCGCTGAAACCGGGCAACTGGGAATTGCCATCAGCTCGTCGAGCATCGCCGTTGGTGCGCGTTGCCCCTGGTTGCGCGCGGGCGTCGGCGCGGTAGCGACCCAGAACATCACCTTGCCGGCCCTCGGCCCGGAAATTCTTGACCTGCTCGACGCCGGGGAAAGCGCCAGCGCGGCGCTGGACAAAGCCTTGACCCGCCACGGCTTCAGCCAATACCGCCAGGTCGCGGTGATCGATCATCACGGCGCCACGGCGCTGTTTACCGGCAGCCAGGCGCTGGGCGTGAACAACGCCGTCGCGGGTGAACAATGCGTGGCCGCCGGTAACCTGCTGGCGAACCCAGGGGTGATTCAGGCGATGGTTGACGCATTCGAAGTCACCGCCGGCGAGTTATTGGCCGATCGTTTGCTCGCGGCCATGCATGCGGCCATGGCGGCTGGCGGTGAGGCTGGACCGGTGCATTCGGCGGCGTTGTCGGTGGTCAGTGATCTGCTTTGGCCTATTGTCGATCTGCGGGTGGACTGGGCTGAACAAAACCCGATCGGTCAGCTTGATCAACTCTGGCAGGCTTATCGCCCGCAAATGGACGACTACGTCATCCGTGCGCTGAACCCGACGGTCGCGCCCAGCTACGGTGTGCCGGGTGATGAATGAGTGCCTTTAGAAGTCGTGCGTTGCTGGAGCGGCTGATCGGCTTCAATACCGTCAGCCGTGAGTCCAACCTGGCCATGATCGAATTTATCCGCGACTACCTCGCGGATTTTGGCGTGGTCAGCGAAATGTTCTTCAATGCCGAACGAACCAAGGCCAACCTCTACGCCAGCATCGGCCCCACGGATCGACGTGGCATCGTGCTGTCCGGGCATACCGATGTGGTGCCAGTGGACGGTCAGCCGTGGACCGTCGAACCCTTTACCTTGAGCGAGCGGGAAGGGCGCCTGTACGGTCGCGGCACGGCAGACATGAAAGGCTATCTGGCTTGCGTGCTGGCGGCAGTTCCGGATTTTGTCGCTGCAGCGTTGCAGGTACCGGTACATCTGGCGTTTTCCTACGATGAAGAAGTCGGCTGTCTCGGCGTGCGCTCATTGCTGGCCGAGCTTGCGCAACGCGACCCCAAGCCGCTGGCCTGCATCATTGGCGAACCCACCGAGCTGCGCCCGGTACTCGGGCACAAAGGCAAACTGGCAATGCGCTGCTGCGTGCAAGGCGCGGCCTGCCATTCGGCCTATGCACCGCAAGGGGTCAATGCCATCGAATATGCGGCACGGCTTATCGGCAAGCTGGGGCAGATCGGCGACGCGCTGGCGGAGAGCGAAGGCCTTGATCTGCGATTCGATCCGCCCTATTCAACCGTGCAGACCGGGGTGATTCGCGGCGGGACGGCGCTGAACATCGTGCCGGCGCAGTGTGAGTTCGACTTTGAAGTGCGGGCCTTGCCCAGCTTCGATCCGGCGCAGGTCGCGGACGCGTTGCAAGCCTATGCCGAGCAGGAATTGCTGCCGAAGATGCAGGTCGTACGGCCTGAAACGGCAATTCGCTTTCAGCCCTTGAGCGGTTATCCGGGACTGGCGACCGACCCCGAAGGTTTCGCGGCAGAGCTCATCGCCCGGCTCAGTGGCTCCAGCGAATTCGGCACCGTGGCCTTTGGCACTGAAGGTGGGCTGTTCAATCAGGCCGGGATTCCCACCGTGGTGTGCGGGCCGGGCAGCATGGACCAAGGGCACAAGCCGGATGAATTCGTCAGCGTCGAGCAGATGCAGGGCTGTGAACGGATGCTGGAGCGGTTGGTGCAGTGGTTGCGTCAACCCACCTGAGTCTCGTTCCCACGCTCCGCGTGGGAATGCAGCCCGTGACGCTCTGCGTCACATCCAGGAGCGGCCGCAGAGCGTGGGAACGATCATCAACCCTGTAGGAGCAGCCGGTCGACGCTCGATTGCTCGCGATGAGGGCCTAGAGATCACAGAGATCTTTCGGCCTTCGCTGTGAGCTGCTCCCGACAATAATCAGCAAACAGCTGCGCCGGTTTGGTCAGTTGCCCGCGCTTGAGCCAGGCTGCCACCAGACCTGAACCGGTGACGTCTTCGACGATATCCACGCACACCACTTTCTGCCCGTCATAGGTGCATTCCGAATGCGGCCGGGTCACCAGAATCGAAAAGCCGAAACCCTGGCCCACCATCCCCCGAACCATCTCGATCGACGGTGAGCTGAAGGCAATTCTGGGTGTCAAATCAAACTCTTCAAACAGACTGACGAAGTAGGTCCTGCTCGGCTGCACGTCCAGCAGAATCATCGGCTCCAGGCACAAGTCACGCAGGGAAACCTGCGCTTGCCGGGCAAAGCGATGGTCGGCCGGCAGCAATGCATAAGGTCGCTGCGCAGGCATCAGCGGTTCGGTCTGGATGGTGCCGTCCAGGTCGTGTTCATAGAGGATCGCCAGGTCAAAGGTGCCTGACGTCAGGCCTTGCACCAGCTCCTGTTGTTCGCCGTCGCGGATACGGATTTCCACTCCCGGATAGAGCGCGGAAAAGCCTGCGATCAACTGCGGCAAATACAGCGGCGCCACGGTTTCGAAGCAACCGATATCGATCTGCCCGGCCACTACATCGTTGTCGGCCAGGGCGTTCTGTTCGAACTCCTTGGCCATGCGCAACAGCTCCTGAGCCTTGCGATAAAAGCGTGCGCCGCTGGGCGTCAGTGAAACCCCCTGGGCATGATGGCGGATCAGCAGTTGCACGCCAAAGCTGTCTTCCAGTCCCTTGATCGCCGTGGAGATCGATGGCTGTGCGATGTACAGCTTGCGCGAAGCCTCGGCGACGCTGCCGCATTCGACGGTGGTGATGAAGTACTTCAGTTGACGCAGATTGTAGGCAGCCACAGCGAACCTCGTTCTATGCCCCGTCGCGGGGTGGGTGAATTCGAAGCCAGACATCTTCTGGCTCGACTTCTGTTGCTTAGAGCCTAAGCAAATTGCGCACCGCCACGTCCGCTTGGCGAGCGCTTTTCTTGTACCAGAACAATAACCACAAGGCGTGCGCTTGGGGTATTTAGCTGCCCAGTTTTTTCATGGCCTGCGAACACATATTTACTATTTTTCCTCGACCAGGGCCTGCGCCACCATCCACTCCAATAGTCAGCATCAGGGGAGTCTGAACGTGTTCGAGCTTGAATATTGGCAACGCCGGGCAGCCACGCTGCGCTTTCGTGATCAGGCACTGATCGGCGGTAAAAGCGCGCCTGCGCAATCCGGGCAAACCTTTGCCGCGATCAACCCGGCCACCGGCGAGTGCCTGGCCCGGGTCGTCGCTTGTGGCAGCGAAGACGTTGATGCGGCGGTGCTCTGCGCGCGTCAGGCGTTCGAGTCCGGCAGTTGGTCGGCGCGTTCACCCAGTGAGCGCAAGCAGGTGCTGCTGCGCCTGGCGGACTTGATCATGACCCACCGCGAAGAACTGGCGCTGCTCGACTCGCTAAACATGGGCAAACCGGTGATGGACGCCTACAACATCGACGTGCCGGGTGCCGTCGGCGTGTTTCGCTGGTACGCCGAAAGCCTCGACAAGCTCTATGACCAGGTCGCGCCAAGTGCGCAGAACGTGTTGGCGACCATCACCCGTGAAGCCCTGGGTGTGGTCGCGGCGGTGGTGCCGTGGAATTTCCCGCTGGACATGGCTGCCTGGAAACTCGCGCCGGCCCTGGCCGCGGGCAACTCGGTGATTCTCAAACCCGCCGAGCAATCACCATTCTCTGCATTGCGTCTGGGTGAACTGGCGCTGGAAGCCGGTTTGCCGGAAGGTGTGCTGAACGTGCTGCCGGGTCTTGGCGAACAGGCGGGCAAGGCGCTGGGTCTGCACCCGGACATCGATTGCCTGGTGTTCACCGGCTCCACCGAAGTCGGCAAGTATTTCATGCAGTACTCGGCGCAATCGAACCTCAAGCAAGTCTGGCTCGAATGCGGCGGCAAGAGTGCCAACCTGGTGTTCGCCGATTGCCAGGACCTGGAGCTGGCGGCGCAGAAAGCCGCGTTCGGGATCTTCTTCAATCAGGGCGAAGTCTGTTCGGCCAACTCGCGGTTGCTGGTGGAGCGCTCGATTCATGATGAGTTTGTCGAGCGCCTCGAGGCTCAGGTCGAACGCTGGCAGCCGGGCGATCCACTGGATCCTTCAAGCACCGCCGGTGCTATTGTCGACAGCCGTCAGACCGGGAGGATCATGACGTTTATCCAGGCCGCCGAACGGCAAGGCGCGCAATGCGTTTGCGGTGGTCAGCAACTGACCTTCAATGGGTCCCATAACTTTATCCAGCCGACGATCTTTACCGGCGTGAGCCCGGACATGCCGCTGTTTCGCGATGAAGTATTCGGTCCGGTGCTGGCAGTCACGGCCTTCGATGATGAAGCACATGCCCTGCAACTGGCTAACGACAGCGTCTACGGTCTGGCCGCGTCGCTGTGGACCGACGATCTCAATCGCGCCCACCGCGTGGCGCGGCAATTGCGTGCCGGCACGGTTTCGGTCAATAGCGTCGATGCGCTGGACGTGACGGTGCCGTTCGGTGGCGGTAAGCAGTCCGGCTTCGGCCGCGACCTGTCGCTGCACTCATTCGATAAATACACCCAGTTGAAGACCACCTGGTTTCAACTGCGCTGACAATAAAAACGGAGAACTGGCGATGACCACCCTACGTGAAACCCGCGACTACCAGGCCGCCGATGCCGCGCACCACATCCATGCATTTGTTGATCAGAAAGCGCTCAATGACGAAGGGCCGAGGGTCATGGTTCGTGGCGAGCGCCTGCATTTGTGGGACAACGATGGCCAGCGTTACCTGGACGGCATGTCGGGTCTTTGGTGCACCAACCTCGGTTACGGGCGCAAGGATCTGGCCGCTGCGGCGAGCCAGCAACTGGAGCAGTTGCCGTACTACAACATGTTTTTCCACACCACTCACCCACAGGTGATCGAACTCTCGGAACTGCTGTTCAGTCTGCTGCCGGGTCACTACAGCCACGCGATCTACACCAACTCAGGCTCCGAAGCCAACGAAGTACTGATCCGCACGGTGCGCCGCTACTGGACCATCCTCGGCAAACCCGAGAAGAAAATCATGATCGGCCGCTGGAACGGTTACCACGGCTCGACGCTTGCGGCCACGGCGCTGGGCGGCATGAAGTTCATGCATGAAATGGGCGGGATGATTCCGGATATCGCGCACATCGACGAACCCTATTGGTTCGCCCATGAAGGCAACCTGACGCCGGCTGAGTTCGGTCTGCGGGCGGCGCGGCAACTGGAAGACAAGATCCTCGAACTTGGCGCGGACAAGGTCGCGGCGTTCGTTGCCGAACCCTTCCAGGGCGCCGGCGGAATGATTTTCCCGCCAGAAAGCTACTGGCCGGAGATTCAGCGGATCTGCCATAAATACGACGTGCTGCTGTGCGCCGACGAAGTGATTGGCGGCTTCGGTCGCACCGGCGAATGGTTCGCCCACGAGCACTTCGGTTTCGAGCCGGACACGCTGGCCATCGCCAAGGGCCTGACCTCGGGTTACATCCCCATGGGCGGGCTGGTGTTGTCCAGGCGCATGGCCGAAGTGCTGGTGGAGCAGGGCGGGGTGTTCGCCCACGGCCTGACCTATTCCGGTCACCCGGTGGCAGCGGCGGTGGCCATCGCCAACCTCAAGGCGTTGCGCGACGAGGGGGTGGTCACACGGGTGAAAGATGATATCGGCCCGTACCTGCAGCAGTGCTTGCGCGAGGTGTTCGGCAAGCACCCGTTGGTGGGTGACATTCAAGGTGTCGGCATGGTCGCCGCCTTGCAGTTCGCCGAAGACAAAACCACTCGCAAGCGCTTTGCCAACGAGAGCGACATCGCCTGGCGCTGCCGGACTCTGGGTTTCGAAGAAGGTGTGATCATCCGTTCGACCCTGGGCCGGATGATCATGGCCCCGGCGCTGATCGCCAGCCGCGAAGAAGTGGACGAACTGGTCGGTAAAACCTTGCGCGCAGTGGACCGCACGGCGCAGGAGTTTGGCCGACTCTGATATTGCCGAAGGTCCTGCGGACCTTATGATTGATCGTTCCCACGCTCCGCGTGGGAATGCATTCCGTGACGCTCTGCGTCACATCTCAAAGCAGACGCAGAGCGTCCATGGCGGCATTCCCACGCAGAGCGTGGGAACGATCTTCTTTTCCCCAAACCGCACCCACCCCGGGCGCCCCGCCCACGGCGCCCTTTTGCAGTGCGCGCTACCGAGGTTTTTCATCGTTCCCGGCGACATATTTCCTCATTTTCCTATCCCCGGGCTTGGGTCAACATCGATCACGCCAGTCAGCCGAACGCTGACCACTTCAAGGTCCAGACAGAGACCGCACGTTGCACCTGTTCAAGGCCGCTGGCCGTACTGCCCCGCAAGACAAAACTAAATCAATAGCTGTGGGAGTGCTTCATGATCAAGTCCTTGCTAATCCGTTTCGCCCATCCCCTGGCGATCACCGCCATCGCCACCTGCGTCGCCACCAGCGCCCAGGCCGGCACCCTGTCCATCGGCCATACCACCTGGGTCGGCTATGGCACCCTCTACCTCGCTCAGGATCTGGGCTACTTCAAGGAGAATGGCCTGACGGTCGAACTGCCAGTCGTTGAAGAGGCTTCGATGTACATGGCCGCTCAAGCTTCAGGTCAGCTGTCCGGCTCGGCCTCGACCATCGACGAAGTACTCAAGTACCGTCCGCAGTTCTGCTTCAAAGCGGTGGCGGCGCTGGATGAAAGCCATGGTGGCGACGGTGTGCTGGTCGGCAAGGACGTCAAGAATTTGCAGGAGCTCAAAGGCAAGGCCATCGCCGTGAACGAAGGCTCGGTGTCGCAGTTCTGGCTGTCGTACCTGCTGAAAAAGAACGGCATGAAAATGAGCGACCTGATCGTTCAGAACATGACTGCTGATGACGCTGCCACCGCGTTCATCGCTGGCCGGGTACCGGCTGCCGTGACCTGGGAACCCCATCTGTCGATGGTCCGTGACAAGCAACAAGGCAAGGTGCTGATCGACAGCAGTTCCACCCCCGGCGTCATTGTCGATGTGGTAGCGCTCAACTGCGCGGTCATTGAAAAACAACCGCAAGACGTCAAAGCGTTGGTCGCCGGTTTGTACAAAGCCGTGCAGTACACCCAGGAACATCCCGAAGAGGCCTACAAAATCATGGCCAAGGGTGTCGGCGGTTACCTGTCGGATCCCAAAGAACTGGCTGCCGCCGCCAAGGGCGTGCGCTTCTACGATCAGACCATGAGCGAGAAGCTTCTCGGCTCGCTGGGCAAACCGGGCGACAGCGCGGCGCTGATCAAACTGGCCAACGAAACTGCCAGCGAACTTCAGGGCAAACCCTACAACGTCAGTAATGACGACCTCGTGGACAACCGCTTCGTCACCCCGCTCTAGGAGGTCAGCATGTTCAAGCGAAATTCATGGTTGAGCCGCTGCGTCACGCCCAAGACCGGTCTGCCGGCGCAAGTGATCTTGAGTGCCAGCGCCATGGCCTGGGTGTTGTTGATCGGGTTATGGGCGGGACTGTCTTACGGCGGCGTGGTGCCGGGCATGTTTCTGCCGACCCCGGGGGCGGTGCTGGACGCCGCGCTGCGTCTGGGGCGCGACGGCACACTGGGGGTGCATGTGTGGGCCAGCCTGGAAGTGGTTATGGTCGGCTTCATCGTCTCGTCGCTGGTGGCAGTGCCCTTGGGTTTGCTGATGGGCAGCTTCCGCATCGTTCAAGCGTTCCTCGAACCCATGGTCAACTTCATCCGCTACCTGCCGGTGACCTCCTTTGTGCCGCTGTTCATCCTGTGGATCGGCATCGGCCTGGAGCAGCGGGTTTCGGTGATCATTTTCGGGGTGTTCTTCCAGCAGCTGGTGATGATTGCCGATGTGTCGAAAGGCATATCGAAGGACCTGATCAATGCCTCCTACACCCTCGGTTCGAGCCGTCGCGATGCAGTGTTGCATGTCATCGCTCCGGCCTCGCTGCCGGGTGTGCTCGATACCCTGCGGGTCACCATGGGCTGGGCCTGGACCTATCTGGTCGTCGCCGAACTGGTGGCGGCCTCCAGTGGCCTGGGTTACCTGAGCCTGAAAGCCATGCGCGGCTTTCAAGTGGATGTGATCTTTCTCGCCATTGCGATCATTGGCCTGTTGGGCCTGATCACCGATCAACTGTTCCGCTTCCTTCGTCTGAGGATCGCCGCATGGGCTCAGTAACCGCTGCCAATCATCGCTTCGTCACCCCTGCTGCCACCTCGGTACAGGCCGCGCCACGGTTGCAAGTGGACAAGGTCAGCCTGCGCTACCAGAAGCCCGACGGCGGCATCTTCACAGCGCTGGAAAAGGTCTCGTTTGAAGTGCCGGACCAGCAATTCGCGGTGCTGGTGGGGCCGTCGGGCTGCGGAAAATCCAGCCTGCTGTACCTGACGGCCGGCCTGGCCGAACCCACGGAGGGGGAGATCTACGTGGGTGGCCAGCAAGTCGAAGGCCCCGGCGCCGATCGCGGCATGGTATTCCAGAGCTACACCTTGTTTCCGTGGCTGACGGTGCGGCAAAACGTCGAATTCGGCCTCAAACGTCGCGGCATGCCCGCTGCCCGGCGCAAGGAAATTGTCGACTACTACGTGAACGAAGTCGGCCTGACGAGCTTCGCCGACAACTACGCCAAGCAACTCTCCGGCGGCATGATGCAGCGCGTAGCCATCGCCCGCGCCCTGGCCAACGACCCGCAAATCCTGCTGATGGACGAACCCTTCGGTGCCCTCGACAGCCAGACCCGCTTGCAAATGCAGCAACTGTTGCTGCGGGTGTGGGGCAACAGCAAAAAGACCGTGCTGTTCGTCACCCACGACATCGACGAAGCCATCCTCCTGGGCGACCGGGTGTACGTCATGGGCGCAAAGCCCGGGCGAATCAAAAAAATCCTCGACGTACCCATCGACCGCCCGCGCACCCTGGACATGGTCATGGAGCGCTCGTTCATCGAAATGAAACGCGAGATATTCGGCTTGCTGCATCATGAGTTGGAGGAAGCGCACTGATCGGCTGCCCGCCAGGTACACGCATGCTTGATCGTTCCCACGCTCTGCGTGGGAATGCCTCTGGGGACGCTCCGCGTCCCGTGACGCAAAGCGTCACAGCCGCATACCCACGCGGCAGCATGGGAGCAATCATCAAGTTCAACCGCAAGAAACGTAGTTCTTGCGGTTGAACCACAAATTATTGTGAATACGTCCTCTGACAACGATGAACGATCGCCTTCACCGTCCAGTGACGTCTGAAGCGCCTGTCGGATCAAGGAGTCACCCATGTCGTACGTATTCAAACTGATGAACTCGCCCGTCGGCACACTCACCCTGGTGGCCAAGGGCAACAAACTCTGCGCCATCCTCTGGGAGAACGACAAACCCGACCGGGTTCGCTTCGCCACCCTGCAAGAAGATATCCACAGCCCGGTGTTGCTGGAGGCCGAGCGCCAACTCAACGAGTACTTCGCGGGCAACCGCAACCGCTTTGAGCTGGAGCTCGACTTTGCCGGCACTGACTTCCAGCAAAAGGTCTGGCAAGCGTTGCTGACCATCCCGTTCGGCGAAACCCGCAGTTACAGTCAAATCGCCGTGCAAATCGGCAACCCAAAGGCAGTTCGAGCGGTTGGCGCTGCAAATGGAAGAAACCCGATCTCAATTGTCGCGCCTTGCCATCGCGTCATCGGTGCATCGGGTGCTCTCACGGGATTTGCAGGTGGGCTCGGAGCCAAAAAGTTTCTGCTTACATTGGAAGGTGAAGACAGGTTTGAGCTCGCACTTTGACTGTTCAGCCTCTTCGCGGGCAAGCCTCGCTCCTACGAGTATCAGACGGTCCCACAATTCTGGCCCGACGCACATCTCATGTAGGAGCGAGGCTTGCCCGCGAAGACTCTGGATCAGGCAACTCATCTTTTGTGCCAGAATCGCCCCATCACTGATTTCCGAGCATGCCCCCGATGTCCCAGCCCCCCGCCCTTATCCGCGAAACCTTCCCCGTCGGCCCGTTGCAGTGCAACTGCACGATCATTGGCGACCCGATCACGAAAAAGGCTATCGTCGTCGATCCGGGTGGCAATCATGAGTTGATCCTGGCACGGCTCGATGCATTGGGTCTGAAGGTGGTGAGCATTATCCATACCCACGCCCATCTCGATCATTTCCTCGCCTCCGGTCAATTGAAGGAAAAAACCGGCGCCACCTTGCATCTGCATAAAGAGGATCAGTTCCTCTGGGACAACCTGGAGATGCAGTGCAGCATGTTCGGCGTGCCTTACACGCCAGTCCCGTCGCCGGATCGCTGGTTGGCGGATGACGAAGAGCTGGCCTGTGGCTGCGGCGTTGCGCTGCACACGCCCGGTCATACGCCAGGTTCCATGAGCTTTTGGTTTTCTGAGGCTAAGCTGCTGATTGCCGGTGACACGCTGTTTCGTCGCGGAGTGGGGCGTACGGACTTGTGGGGCGGCGATCAGGCGACCATCGTGCGCTCGATCAAGCAGCGTCTGTACACCCTGGACGAGGAGGCGACAGTGGTTGCCGGGCATGGTCCCGATACCCGTCTGGGTGATGAAATGCGCGAAAACCCTTTTGTACGAGCCTGATTTTCTGGCGTAGACGGACTTACGGAATTTTTACCGTCGGTCGTGTTCCAACGCCAGCACGGGTCTATTGCCAACGTCCTTGCACCACAGAATGCAAAAAAAGTAGGAGCTTTCCATGTTCACCTCGCGTCGTTTGATTATTGTCGCTACTGCCGTGGCCTTGTTGTCTGGCTGTGCGAACCAGAACCCGTATGACAACCAGGGTCAGGCCGACAACTCCACAGGTTCCACGGGCATGAGCAAAACTGCCAAATACGGTGGTTTGGGAGCCTTGGCCGGTGCGCTGGCCGGAGCTGCCATCGACCACAACAACCGTGGCAAGGGTGCGCTGATTGGCGCCGCGGTGGTGGGTGCATCCGCCGCCGGCTATGGTTACTACGCGGATCAGCAGGAAAAGAAACTGCGTGCGAGCATGGCCAACACCGGTGTAGAAGTGCAGCGTCAGGGTGATCAGATCAAGCTGATCATGCCGGGCAACATCACCTTCGGCACCGATTCGGCGAACATCGCCCCGAGCTTTTATCAGCCGCTGAACAACCTGGCCGGCTCCCTCAAGGAGTTCAACCAGAATCAGATCGAAATCGTGGGTTACACCGACAGCACCGGCGGCCGTCAGCACAACATGGACTTGTCGCAGCGTCGCGCTCAAAGCGTAGCGACCTACCTGACGTCCCAGGGTGTCAGCGGTGCCAACCTGTCGGCTCGCGGTGCCGGTCCGGATAGCCCGATCGCCAGCAACGCCGACGTCAACGGCCGTGCGCAGAACCGTCGGGTAGAGGTCAACCTCAAACCGATTCCTGGTCAGCAGTATCAGCAGCAAGGTCAGCAGCAAGGCCAGCAATATCAGCAATAAGCCCTGACGCTCAGGTACAAAAAAGCCCGCCCGATCTTCAGTAGATCGGGCGGGCTTTTTTTACGCTTGAACCCTGATTATTTCTTCAGGCCGTAATGCTCATCGAGCATGCCGGGAGCGTTCGGCGATTTTGGCGCGTAATCTTTCGGCGCTTCCTGGCTGCGCGGTGGTGTCAGACGTTCCCGTGGCGCTTGTACCGAATCGGCGTGCAGAGCGGCCAGCAAGCGTTGGCGAGTCAGTTCGTCCAGGGCCAGACGGTTGGCGCCCTCGGCGAGATGCTCTTGTACGTCCTGATAGCTCTGAGTGAGCTTCTGTACCAAAGCTGCGGTGCTGTTGAAGTGGGTGACCACTTCATTTTGATAACTGTCAAAACGTTCCTGAATATCATCCAGCTGACGCTGCGTGCGGTTAGGCGCGGCATTGGGCAGCAGGCGAGCGACCAGGAATCCAATGACGACACCGGCAACCAGGGCAAGAGTCGGCAACAACCAAACTAAGAGCGAGTGTTCCACGAGTCCTTCCTCTATAAACGGCTTTGCTTTACGTTAACGGCTCGGACCTGCGCTGTATACCGCGACGAGATCGCAATCATGCCAGGCACAGACTTTTAGCTAGACGAGTCGACCCAATTCGAGGTCACGGAGTTCCTTCCTTGCTTATGCGCGAAACCCCTGTATTTATCGATGGCCCGGTTGGTCAATTGGAAGCCTTGCACCTGGATCAGCCCGACGCCCGTGGCCTGGCGCTGATCTGTCACCCGAATCCGGTGCAGGGTGGCACCATGCTCAATAAAGTTGTTTCGACCCTGCAGCGCACGGCGCGTGACGCTGGCTTGATCACCCTGCGCTTCAACTATCGTGGCGTTGGCGCCAGCGCTGGCAGCCATGACATGGGCTGCGGTGAAGTCGATGATGCACTGGCGGCGGCACAATGGTTTCGGGCCCGGCATCCTGAGCTGCCCATCACCCTGTTCGGTTTTTCCTTCGGCGGTTTCGTCGCGGCCAGCCTTGGTGGTCGCCTGGAAGCCAAGGGTGAAACACTGGCTCACTTGTTCATGGTCGCACCTGCGGTCATGCGTCTGGGCGATCAGGATCAGTTGCCGCAAAACTGTCCGCTGACCCTGATTCAGCCAGAAACCGACGAAGTGATCGATCCGCAACTGGTCTACGACTGGTCCGATGCCCTTGATCGTCCCCATGAGCTGCTGAAAGTGGCAGAATGCGGACACTTTTTTCACGGCAAGCTGACGGACCTCAAAGATCTGATACTGCCGCGCCTTTCGAATTGATTGCAGTCTGACAAGCGATTACCCATGACTACTCGTACGCGTATCCTCACCGGCATCACCACCACCGGCACGCCGCACCTGGGCAACTATGCCGGGGCCATCCGTCCGGCGATCGTTGCCAGCCGCGACAGCAATGCCGATTCGTTCTACTTCCTGGCCGACTACCACGCCCTGATCAAATGCGATGACCCGCTGCGCATCCAGCGCTCGCGTCTGGAAATCGCCGCGACCTGGCTGGCCGGTGGTCTGGATGTGGATCGGGTAACGTTCTATCGCCAGTCCGATATCCCGGAAATCCCTGAGCTGACCTGGCTGCTGACCTGCGTCGCGGCCAAGGGCCTGCTCAACCGCGCCCACGCCTACAAGGCCTCGGTGGACAAAAACGTCGAAACCGGTGAAGACCCGGATGCCGGTATCACCATGGGCTTGTACAGCTACCCGGTGCTGATGGCGGCGGACATTCTGATGTTCAACGCACACAAGGTGCCGGTCGGTCGCGATCAGATCCAGCACGTAGAAATGGCTCGCGACATCGGCCAGCGCTTCAACCACCTGTTCGGCCAGGGCAAAGAATTTTTCACCATGCCCGAGGCACTGATCGAAGAGAGCGTGGCCACACTGCCAGGTCTCGACGGCCGGAAGATGTCCAAAAGCTACGACAACACCATACCGTTGTTCAGCAGCGTCAAGGAAATGAAGGACGCCATTTCGCGGATCGTCACCGACTCCCGCGCCCCCGGCGAAGCCAAAGACCCGGACAACTCGCACCTGTTCACCTTGTTCCAGGCCTTCGCCACGCCGGCGCAGTCCGACGAATTTCGCAGCGAACTGCTGCAGGGGCTGGGTTGGGGTGAAGCAAAAAATCGTCTGTTCCAACTGCTCGACAACGAGCTGGGCGAATCCCGCGAACGCTATTACCAGTTGATCGAGCGTCCGGCGGATCTGGAAGACATCCTCCAGGCCGGTGCCAGGAAGGCGCGCGCCATTGCAATGCCATTCCTCAATGAACTGCGTGAAGCGGTTGGCCTGCGTTCTTTCGTCAATCAGGTGCAAGTCACCACGACCACCAAGAAGAAAGCTGCGAAAGCCGCGCGCTTCGTCAGTTTTCGTGAAGACGACGGCAGTTTCCGCTTCCGTCTGCTGGCGGCTGATGGTGAGCAACTGCTGCTGTCGCGCAACTTTGCCGACGGTAAGGCAGCAGGTGCAGTGACCAAGCAACTGCAAGCCGGTCAGGCACTGGACCTGCGTAGCGACAACCTGAGCTTCAGTGTCTGGCTGGAAGGCGAGTGCGTGGCAGACAGCCCGACCTTCGCTGACAGCGCTGCTCGCGATGCTGCCATCGACGCCTTGCGGGTTGCTCTGACACCTGCGCAGGACTAATCGGAGGTCTGCCCGACTAAGGGTTGATTGCCATTCTCAAGGGCCGTCGCTACAGTGACGGCCCGTTTTTGTTGCCTTGCTAACGAATTATGAACCCCCTAGAACGATATCAAGCTGATCTGAAACGCCCGGAATTTTTCCATGATGCCGCCCAGGAAACTGCGGTACGTCATTTGCAACGCCTGTACGACGATCTGGTCGCGGCTTCGCATAGCAAGCCGGGCCTGTTCGGTAAACTGTTTGGCAAAAAAGATCAGGCGCCGGTCAAGGGGCTGTACTTCTGGGGTGGCGTCGGCCGCGGCAAGACCTATCTGGTCGATACCTTCTTCGAAGCCCTGCCGTTCAAGGAAAAGGTCCGCACTCACTTCCACCGCTTCATGAAGCGCGTGCACGAAGAGATGAAGACCCTCAGCGGCGAGAAAAACCCGCTGACCATCATCGCCAAGCGCTTCTCAGACGAAGCACGGGTGATCTGTTTCGATGAGTTCTTCGTTTCCGACATCACCGACGCCATGATTCTTGGCACGTTGATGGAAGAGCTGTTCAAGAATGGTGTAACGCTTGTTGCCACCTCGAACATCGTCCCGGACGGTCTGTACAAAGATGGTCTGCAACGTGCGCGCTTCTTGCCGGCTATCGCCCTGATCAAGCAGAACACCGATATCGTCAACGTCGACAGCGGCGTCGATTATCGCCTGCGTCATCTCGAACAGGCCGAGCTGTTCCACTACCCGCTGGACAAAGCGGCCAACGAAAGCCTGCGCAAGAGCTTCCGTGCCCTGACTCCGGAGTGCACTCAGGCCGTCGAAAACGATGTGCTGATGATTGAAAACCGCGAAATCCGTGCCTTGCGCACCTGCGATGACGTGGCCTGGTTCGACTTCCGCGAACTCTGCGACGGCCCTCGCAGCCAGAACGACTACATCGAGCTGGGCAAGATCTTCCACGCCGTGCTGCTCAGTGGCGTCGAGCAGATGACCGTCACCACCGACGACATCGCCCGACGCTTCATCAACATGGTCGACGAGTTCTACGACCGTAACGTCAAGCTGATCATCTCCGCTGAAGTCGAGCTCAAAGACCTCTACACCGGCGGTCGCTTGAACTTCGAGTTCCAGCGCACCCTCAGCCGTTTGCTGGAAATGCAGTCCCACGAATTTCTGTCGCGGGCGCACAAGCCGTAGGACGTTTCCGAAAATAAAAAAGGGTCTGCATTGCAGGCCCTTTTTTTGTGCTTGGCGCGTCGCTCCAGCTGATCGTTCCCGCGCTCCCGTGTGGGAATGCCGCCATGGACGCGCAGCAATCGCCTTGGCATGTGACGCGGAGCGTCACGGGATGCATTCCCACGCAGAGCGTGGGAACGATCAGCTTGTTGGCTGGTGCTATGCCGCCTGCTGAAACTGCTGCCGATACTGATTCGGTGACAGCTCGGTGTGCTGGCGGAACAATCGAGCGAAGAAGCTGGCATCGTCATAGCCGACTTCATAGCTGATGGTCTTGATGCTTTTGCGGCTGGCCGAGAGCAGGCCCTTGGCGGTTTCGATGCGCAGGCGTTGCAGGTAGTGCAGCGGCTTGTCGCCGGTGGCGGTCTGGAAACGGCGCATGAAGTTGCGGATGCTCATCCCGTGTTCGCGGGCGACGTCCTCGAAGCGGAACTTGTCGGCGAAGTGTTCTTCGAGCCAGTGCTGGATCTGCAGGATGATCACGTCCTGGTGCAGTTTCTGCCCGCCGAAACCGATTCGGCCGGGGGCGTAGCTGCGTTGTACTTCGTAGAGAATGTCCCGGGCCACGGCCTGGGCGACGTTGGCGCCGCAGAAGCGCTCGATAAGGTAGATATAAAGGTCGCAGGCCGACGTGGTGCCGCCAGCGCAGTACAGGTTGTCGGCGTCGGTCAGGTGCTTGTCCTGATTGAGCTGGACCTTTGGGAAGCGTTCGCTGAAGGCATTGAAGAAGCGCCAGTAGGTGGTCGCTTCCTTGCCGTCGAGCAAGCCGGCTTCGGCAAGCCAGAACACTCCGGTGGCTTCGCCGCAGAGCACGGCACCGCGTGCGTGTTGTTCGCGCAGCCATGGCATCACTTGTGGATAACGCTGGCAGAGCGTTTCGAAGTCGTCCCAGAAGGCCGGGAGGATGATCACGTCGGTATTTTCCAGGCCGCCGTCCACCGGCAAAATCACATCGCTGAAGCTACACACCGATTGTCCATCGGGGCTGACCAGACGGGTTTCGAATGCCGGGGTCAGGCCGTGGCCGAGTTGTTTGCCATAACGCAGGCTGGCCAGATGGAAAAAATCCTTGGCTTGCATGAGGGTTGACGCAAAAACCCGATCAATAGCCAGGATGCTGACACGCCGCAGGGGCGTGGAGAGTTGGATAGACATAATTCAATTATTCTTATAGGGGAAAGTGGTCACCAAACGGCTGGATCGTCTTATTTTTTGTCGGATGTGTCCAGTGTCCTGTGATGGATAGGCGGCATAGGCTCTGTGAGTCAATCCCGGCTAACAATAATTACAGGTGTGTGCATGATCCCCAGAACCTTGTTCAGTTCCGAGCACGAACTCTTTCGCGACAGCGTACGTACCTTTCTCGAAAAAGAGGCTGTTCCGTTCCATGCGCAGTGGGAAAAACAGGGGTACATCGATCGCAAACTGTGGAACAAGGCGGGGGAGGCGGGGATGCTCTGCTCGCATCTGCCGGAAGAATACGGCGGGCTGGGAGCGGACTTCCTCTATAGCGCAGTGGTGATCGAAGAGGTTGGTCGTCTCGGGTTGACCGGCATCGGCTTTTCGCTGCATTCGGACATCGTTGCTCCGTACATCCTGCATTACGGCAGTGAAGCCTTGAAGCACAAATACCTGCCAAAACTGGTTTCCGGCGAAATGGTCACGGCCATTGCCATGACCGAGCCAGGCGCCGGTTCCGACCTGCAAGGGGTGAAGACTACCGCGGTGCTGGACGGTGACGAGTACGTGATCAATGGCTCGAAAACGTTCATCACCAATGGGTTTCTTGCCGATCTGGTGATTGTCGTGGCCAAGACCGACCCCAAGGCCGGAGCCAAAGGTACCAGTCTATTCCTGGTGGAGGCGGACACCCCGGGCTTCGCCAAGGGCAAGCGTCTGGAAAAGGTCGGCATGAAGGCCCAGGACACCTCGGAGCTGTTCTTCCAGGACGTGCGCGTACCCAAGGAGAACCTGTTGGGGCAGGCCGGGATGGGCTTCGCCTATCTGATGCAGGAGTTGCCCCAGGAGCGCCTGACGGTTGCCATAGGCGGTCTGGCGTCGGCCGAGGCGGCGTTGCAGTGGACCCTGGAATACACCCGCGAGCGCAAGGCATTCGGCAAGGCGATCGCCGATTTTCAGAACACCCGCTTCAAGCTGGCTGAGATGGCCACTGAAATACAGATCGGCCGGGTCTTCGTCGACCGCTGCCTGGAGCTGCACCTGAAGGGCAAGCTGGACGTGCCGACGGCGGCGATGGCCAAGTACTGGGGCACTGACCTGCAATGCAAAGTGCTCGACGAATGCGTGCAGTTGCATGGCGGTTACGGCTTCATGTGGGAATACCCGATCGCTCGCGCCTGGGCGGATGCGCGCGTGCAGCGGATCTATGCGGGGACCAACGAGATCATGAAAGAGATTATTGCGCGGTCTTTATAACGATCGTTCCCACGCTCCGCGTGGGAATGCCGCCATGGATGCTCCGCGTCCACTTCTGAATGTGACGCAGAGCGTCACGGGATGCATTCCCACGCGGAGCGTGGGAACGATCAGTGCTGAAAATTATGGCGCCGGGTTCGGGTGATCCTTGTGAATCGCCTCAATCCCCGCCAGGACTTCATCCGACAGCTTCAAATCGACACTGGCGATGTTGCTGTCCAGCTGCTCAAGGGTGGTGGCGCCAATGATGTTGCTGGTCACGAACGGCTGCTGGGTCACATACGCCAGGGCCATTTGCGCCGGATCCAGGCCGTGTTCGCGAGCCAGGGCGACATAACGGCTGCAAGCGGCTTCCGACTGTGGATTGAAGTAGCGGCTGAAGCGGCTGTAAAGGCTCAAGCGACCTTTGGCCGGGCGTGCCCCGCCTTCATACTTGCCAGAGAGGAAACCGAACGCCAGCGGCGAATAAGCCAACAGCCCGCACTGTTCGCGGATGGCGATTTCCGCCAGGCCCACTTCAAAGCTGCGGTTGAGCAGGTTGTACGGGTTCTGGATCGACACCGCACGCGGCCAGCCACGGCTTTCGGCCAGCGCAAGGAACTTCATGGTGCCCCACGGAGTTTCGTTGGACAGGCCAATATGGCGGATCTTGCCTGCCTTGACCTGCTCGTCCAGCGCTTCAAGGATTTCCTCCAGTGGGGTGAAGTCTTCATTGGCCTTGTGCTTGTAGCCCAGTTGACCGAAGAAGTTGGTGCTGCGCTCGGGCCAGTGCAATTGATAAAGGTCGATCCAGTCGGTCTGCAAGCGCTTGAGGCTGGCATCCAGCGCTTCAACGATGTGCTTGCGGTTGTGCTTGAGCTGGCCGCCGCGAATGTAGTCGATTCCGTTGCCGGGGCCGGCGATCTTGCTGGCCAGCACCCAGTCGGCACGATCGCCGCGAGTCTTGAACCAGTTGCCGATATAACGCTCGGTGCTGGCATAGGTTTCGGCTTTTGGCGGCACCGGGTACATCTCGGCGGTGTCGATGAAATTGATCCCGGCACTCTTGGCCCGTTCGATCTGGGCAAAGGCCTCAGACTCGCTGTTTTGCTCGCCCCAGGTCATGGTCCCGAGACAGATGGCGCTCACATTCAGATCGGTTCGGCCTAGCTTGCGATAATCCATCGGGTGCTCCTTGGGCAAAACAATCATAAAAGCAGGTTGAAAATCTTTTCGCAATCTGCATAATTACGCACCTCTTTCTGCAGTGGAAGTGATGCGCCGCCGCCGAAGAATCTTGCCGTTGAACGGACGCGCCGACCCGAGCCCCCGAAAGCGTCTGTATCCGGCTGCCTTTGACTTGTCAAAGTACGCACTATTCAGTAAGATCCGCCGTCTAATTTACAGGGCGGCCCCTGAGGCTATAAAGAATGAAAACTTTTACTGCTAAACCGGAAACAGTAAAGCGCGACTGGTTTGTCGTCGACGCTGCTGGTCAGACCCTGGGTCGTCTGGCCACCGAGATCGCGAGCCGTCTGCGTGGCAAGCACAAGCCTGAGTACACTCCTCACGTTGACACCGGCGACTACATCGTCGTTATCAATGCTGAGCAGATTCGTGTAACCGGTGCTAAAACCACCGACAAAATCTACTACTCCCACTCCGGTTTCCCGGGCGGCATCAAGTCGATCAACTTCGAAAAGCTGATCGCTAAAGCCCCTGAGCGCGTGATCGAGACCGCGGTCAAAGGCATGCTGCCTAAGAACCCGCTGGGTCGCGACATGTATCGTAAGCTGAAAGTCTATGCGGGCGCTGCTCACCCTCATACTGCTCAGCAGCCCCAAGAACTGAAGTTTTAACGGAATAGTTCATTATGTCGGCGACTCAAAATTACGGCACTGGCCGTCGCAAGACCGCAACCGCACGCGTTTTCCTGCGTCCGGGTACTGGTAACATCTCCATCAACAACCGCTCCCTGGATAATTTCTTCGGTCGCGAAACTGCCCGCATGGTAGTTCGTCAGCCGCTGGAATTGACTGAGACTGTCGAGAAATTCGACATCTACGTCACTGTGATCGGTGGTGGTGTAAGTGGTCAAGCTGGCGCAATCCGCCACGGTATCACTCGCGCTCTGATGCAGTACGACGAAACTCTGCGTGGTGCTCTGCGCAAAGCCGGTTTCGTTACTCGCGATGCGCGTGAAGTTGAACGTAAGAAAGTTGGTCTGCGTAAAGCGCGTAAGCGTCCGCAGTACTCGAAGCGTTAATTCGCTTTTGCGTTCAAAAGCGCCCAGTTTCCTCACGGAGCTGGGCGTTTTTTATGGGCGATGTTTTTTAGTGTGACAACTTGCCACATCCGTAGACCCCCTATACTACAAGGCTTGCCGCTGGGGCAGGATGGTAATTACCTTGTCAGAATAGGGGCTTTTCTTTACCATTCTGCAAAATTTTTATAAGTTCAGATTTTTACTTAGTAGATGCCTGATTTAACAGGCCACAAAGCTGATGGGAGAGGACTGAATGAGCAATGACGGCGTGAATGCAGGCCGGCGTCGCTTCCTTGTAGCAGCCACATCCGTTGTGGGTGCTGCAGGAGCGGTGGGGGCTGCGGTCCCGTTCGTGGGGTCGTGGTTTCCCAGTGCCAAGGCGAAAGCCGCAGGTGCACCGGTGAAAGTGAATATCAGCAAGATCGATCCAGGCCAGCAGATGATTGCTGAGTGGCGCGGTCAGCCGGTATTCATCGTCCGCCGTACCGAGGAAATCCTTGGGAATCTTAAAAAGATCGAGGGGCAGCTGGTTGACCCGACCTCCAAGAACTCTACGCAACCGACCTATGTCGACCCGCAAACGCGGTCGATCAAGCCAGAAGTTCTGCTGCTGATCGGTATCTGCACACACCTGGGCTGTTCACCGACCTTCCGTCCGGAAGTGGCGCCAGCGGATCTGGGTAAGGATTGGGTGGGTGGCTATTTCTGCCCTTGCCACGGTTCTCACTACGATCTGGCCGGCCGCGTCTACAAGTCGCAACCTGCGCCGCTGAATCTGCCAGTACCACCGCATTCCTATGAGTCGGACAGCGTCGTTGTTATTGGCGTCGATACGGAGAAGGCGTGATGAGCAAATTCATGGATTGGATTGATGCACGCTTTCCCGCAACCAAAATGTGGGAAGACCACCTCAGCAAGTACTACGCCCCGAAGAACTTCAACTTCTTCTATTTCTTTGGCTCCCTGGCACTGCTGGTTCTGGTTAACCAGATCGTTACCGGTGTCTGGCTGACCATGAGCTACAACCCATCGGCAGAAGAAGCATTTGCTTCCGTCGAATACATCATGCGCGACGTCGAGTATGGCTCGATCCTGCGTCTGCTGCACTCCACCGGCGCTTCGGCGTTCTTTATCGTGGTCTATCTGCACATGTTCCGTGGCTTGCTCTACGGTTCGTATCAGAAGCCGCGTGAGCTGGTGTGGGTATTTGGCATGCTGATCTACCTGGCACTGATGGCTGAAGCCTTCATGGGCTACCTGCTGCCTTGGGGCCAGATGTCGTACTGGGGTGCTCAGGTGATCATCTCGCTGTTCGGTGCGATCCCGGTCATCGGCAACGACCTGACCCAGTGGATTCGTGGCGACTACCTGATTTCGGGTATTACCCTGAACCGCTTCTTCGCCCTGCACGTTGTCGCCTTGCCGATCGTGATTCTCGGTCTGGTTGTGCTGCACGTTCTGGCACTGCACGAAGTCGGTTCGAACAACCCTGACGGCGTGGACATCAAGAAGCACAAAGACGAAAACGGCGTACCGCTGGATGGCATTGCTTTCCACCCGTACTACACCGTGAAAGATATCGTCGGCGTGGTGGTGTTCCTGTTCATCTTCTGCTCGATCGTGTTCTTCTTCCCGGAAATGGGCGGCTACTTCCTCGAGAAGCCGAACTTCGAAGTGGCTAACGCCTTCAAGACCCCGGAACACATTGCGCCGGTTTGGTACTTCACGCCGTTCTACGCGATCCTGCGTGCGATTCCCGACAAGCTCCTGGGCGTTGTCGCCATGGGTGCTTCGATTGCCTTGCTGTTCGTCCTGCCCTGGCTCGATCGTAGTCCGGTCAAGTCCATGCGCTACAAGGGCTGGCTGAGCAGGATCTGGTTGTGGGTCTTCTGCATCGCCTTCGTGATTCTTGGCTGGCTGGGTGTCATGGCGCCAACTCCGGAACGTACGTTGCTGTCGCAGGTATGTACCTTCCTGTACTTCGCCTACTTCATTCTGATGCCGTTCTACACCAGGCTCGAGAAGACCAAACCGGTTCCGGAAAGGGTGACTGGCTGATGAAAAAGCTATTTGCTGTACTGATTCTTGCTGCTATGCCTGTATTGTCCTTCGCAGCCGAGCATGGTGGTCCTGAGCTGGAAAAGGTCGATATCGACGTCTCCGACAAGGCTGCAATGCAGGATGGCGCGCGTACGTTCGCCAACTACTGCATGGGGTGCCACAGTGCCAAGTTCCAGCGCTATGAGCGCGTCGCCGACGATCTGGGTATTCCTCATGATCTGATGCTCAAGAACCTGGTGCTCACTGGCGCCAAGATCGGTGACCACATGAGCACTGGCATGCAGCCTGCTGACGCAAAAGCCTGGTTCGGTGCGGCTCCGCCCGATCTGACCCTGGTGGCTCGCGTTCGTGGTACTGACTGGCTCTACGGCTACCTGCGTTCTTTCTACGAAGATCCGGCACGTCCTTGGGGTGTGAACAACAAGGTATTCCCGAATGTCGGTATGCCTAACGTTCTGGCGGGGCTGCAAGGCCGTCAGGTCGTAGGCTGCAAACAAGTTCAAATCGTCGAAAACGGCAAGAAGCAATTCGATCCGCTGACTGGTACGCCTTTGACTCATGAAGCGTGCGATCAGCTGACGGTATTGCCGAAAACCGGCACACTGAACCAAGAGCAGTTCGACGAGAAGGTCAAGAATCTGGTGACCTTCCTGGCCTATTCGGCCAACCCGGTGAAGCTGCAGCATCAGCGCATCGGTACGTACGTGTTACTCTACCTGGCCTTCTTCTTCGTATTTGCTTATCTGCTCAAGCGCGAATACTGGAAGGACGTTCATTGATAGAGCTGTAAGTAATTGCTGTTAATCGTGCGCGCCCAGGGGCGTCTCTAAACGTGTAACGTGTCTGGATCATCCAGGCGTTACGGGAGGCGCCCTTTGGGCGCGCTCGTTTTTCTGCTCCCGATAATTTCTACAAGCGAGGAGGACCGCCATGGGCGTGACCAATCGGTTGGCCTGTTACTCCGACCCCGCCGACCACTATTCCCACCGGGTACGCATCGTGCTCGCAGAGAAGGGTGTCAGCGCCGAGATCATTTCTGTAGAGGCGGGACGTCATCCGCCAAAGCTGATCGAGGTGAACCCTTACGGCAGCTTGCCCACCCTGGTCGATCGCGATCTGGCGTTGTGGGAGTCAACCGTGGTGATGGAATATCTGGATGAGCGTTACCCACATCCGCCATTGCTGCCGGTTTATCCGGTGGCACGTGCCAATAGCCGTTTGCTGATTCATCGCATTCAGCGCGATTGGTGTGGGCTGGTGGATCTGATTCTGGATCCGCGCAGTAAAGAAGCCGCTCGCGTACAGGCTCGTAAAGAGTTGCGCGAAAGCCTCACCGGTGTTTCGCCACTGTTCGCCGACAAGCCGTTTTTCCTCAGTGAGGAACAAAGTCTGGTCGATTGCTGCCTATTGCCAATACTCTGGCGTTTACCGATTCTAGGTATTGAATTGCCGCGGCCAGCCAAGCCGCTGCTTGACTATATGGAGCGTCAGTTTGCGCGTGAGGCTTTCCAGGCGAGTCTGTCTGGTGTCGAACGCGATATGCGCTAAGGCTTAAGGAGCCGCTATGAACTCCAGTCGACCTTATTTGGTCCGCGCGCTCTATGAGTGGATTGTGGACAACGATTGCACCCCGCACATACTGGTCAATTCCGAGTACCCGTCAGTGCAGGTGCCTCAGGGCTTTGCCAGTGACGGACAGATTGTCCTGAACGTATCGCCCAGTGCTGTGAGGCATTTGCACATGGATAACGATGCGGTCAGCTTCGAAGGGCGTTTCGGCGGTGTGCCGCACACGCTTTACGTGCCTATAGCCGCCATCCTGGGCATTTATGCTCGCGAGAACGGCCAAGGCATGGTCTTCGATCTGGAATCGTCTATAGAGGACGATGACGAGGTTGAGCCGGATGATGACGGTTCGCCACCTGACAGCGAGCCACCGCGTCCAAGCGGTCGGCCAAGCCTGAAAGTGGTCAAGTAATAAAAAAGGCGATCCGCAAGGATCGCCTTTTTTATTACTGTAGGAGCACGGCTTGCCGGCGATGGCGATCTTCAGGACGCTATCGCCGGCAAGCCGTGCTCCTACAGGGTGATGGCGATCTCAAGGACGTCATCGCCAGCAAGTCGGTGCGCAGATATCAGTCGATGTACTCGAACAACTTCACGATCTTCTGCACGCCGGAAACGCCCTGCACCAGGTTGGTGGCCTGGGCGGCTTCCTGTTTGGTTACCAGTCCCAGCAGATAGACGATGCCATTCTCGGTCACGACTTTGATGCGCGAGCCAGGAATGCTGGCGTCGGTGAGCATCTGGGTCTTGATCTTGGTCGTCAGCCAGGTGTCGTTCTGGCGCGCCAGGAGCGAGGAGGGCTGCAGAATTTGCAGCTCGTTGTGCACCGTCTTCACACGCTGGACAGAGCTGGCGGCTTGTTCGGCCTGGGCCTTGAGGTCGGCGCGCGGAGTCTGTCCGGCCAGCAGGACGACGCCGTTGAAGCTGGTGACGACGATGTGCGAGTTGTTGTCCAGCTCCGGATTGGCCTTGGCGACGTTCACGCCGACCTTGGTTTCGATCAAGGTATCGTCGATCTTGCTGCCGATGGTGCGGGTGCCGCGATCATCTTCAATGGGTTTTTCGCGGCTGGCGCTAACCATCGTGGTGCAGCCGCTGATGCTCAGGCATAGAGTCAAGGCCAGTAGGCCGAGGCGATTAGGGGTCATTCTTCACTCCCGAACAGTTGGCTGTCGATCAAGTCGCAAAGGCAGTGGATCGCCAGCAGGTGGACTTCCTGAATACGTGCAGTGACATTGGCCGGTACGCGGATTTCGACGTCTTCAGGCAAGAGCAGCGAGGCCATGCCGCCGCCATCGCGTCCCGTCAATGCTACGACAATCATTTCGCGATCGTGTGCGGCCTGGATCGCTTGAATAATGTTCGCCGAGTTGCCGCTGGTAGAAATCGCCAGCAAAACATCGCCAGGTTGGCCGAGGGCGCGGATCTGTTTTGAGAATATTTCGTTGTAGCTATAGTCGTTGGCGATCGAGGTGATCGTCGAGCTGTCGGTGGTCAGTGCGATGGCTGGCAGGCTTGGGCGCTCGCGCTCGAAGCGGTTGAGCAGTTCGGAGGAGAAATGCTGTGCGTCGCCCGCAGAGCCGCCGTTTCCGCAAGAGAGCATTTTGCCTTCGTTGAGCAGGGCGTTGACCATCACCTGGCTGGCTTGCTCGATGTGCGGTGCAAGTACGTCCA
This sequence comes from Pseudomonas sp. GW821-FHT07G10, assembly GCF_059418545.1. Lineage (NCBI taxonomy): Bacteria > Pseudomonadati > Pseudomonadota > Gammaproteobacteria > Pseudomonadales > Pseudomonadaceae > Pseudomonas > Pseudomonas sp. GW821-FHT07G10. The sequence continues at coordinate 132,447 of NZ_JBWKQB010000009.1, forward strand.
TCGCCTGTTGCTTGGTATCGATACTGGCCTGAAAAAGCTGGCGAATACGGGATTGCATGTCCATCTGTGTGACCTTAAGTAGCGCGGCTTTCCGGCACATGAATGTGCAGCCCGCAAAGCAAAGAGCAAAATTGTTCAGTGAAAGTGTTCGGCTCGGCTTGAGCGCTTCGATCAGCTGTCAAAGGCATTCCGTAGCCAGTTCAAATGAGGTGCTGCGCCGGTGGTGCTGTCTATTGCGACCACATCGAAACGGCAGGGGTGATTGGCCCAGCGCGACTCGCGCAGCAAAAAATACTGCGCAGCGAGTATCAGCTTCTGGCGCTTGCGTGCATCGATGCTGCCGAGTGCGCCACCCCATTGCGTGTGTTGTCTATAGCGGACTTCAACGAATACTACTGTATCGCCGTCAAGCATGACCAGATCAAGCTCGCCGCGTTTGCACAACCAGTTCTGCGCCAGCAGGCGCAGACCTTGTTGCTGGAGATGCTTGAGCGCCTGGCTTTCCGCATCTTTTCCGCTTTGTTGGCGTGACCTGTCAGGCATCAGCGTGGGGTATCCGGCAGGCGTTGAACCTGGCCGCTGACGAACTGGGCCCAGGGCAGCTGGCGCTGAACGCGCTGTGTCCGGCTCATGCTCAGGCTCCCTGACAGCCCTTCAATGCGGCTGTCTGGCAGTGCCTTGAGCTGACCCAGGCGCGGCGCGAGGCGATAGGCATCGACGCCCATTGCGTACAGGCGACCCAGGCTGCCGCCGGCTTGTGGCCATTGTGCAGTCACTTGCTTGCGCAGTGGATCGTTGGCATCCAGCAGCCATGGTGTTTCGCAGAAGCGCACACCATTCATGTCGTTGTACTGGTTTTGATCGCCGCTGGCGCTGAATACGTGCGAGGTGGCGTAAACCGGCACGTCACCTGCGTACTGGAAGTTCAGGGTCGGCTTGATCTGTTGGGCTTGCTGCGGGGTAGTGGCGAGGAAAATGAAATCGATGTCCTGGCGACGCGAAGGTTGTGCGGTCACCTGCGAACCTACAGTGTTTTGCAGGCTCTTGGCGCGACCTTCACTCTGACGCAGCTGGAACAGGTCGGCAATCTGCTGGGCCAGAGCAACCGGCTGGTCGACGTGTTCGACGCCGATCACGGTACCGCCGTTGGCTTCCCAATCCTGGCGGAAGGCTTTGAGTACGCGATCACCCCATTCACCTTTCGGCACCATGGCGGCAGCGCGATGCAGGCCGTCGGCGCGGGCGCGGCGAGACACTTCGCGGGCTTCATCTTCGGCGGCAAGGCCGAACTGGAACAGCTGCGCCGGTCCTTGTTCGCTTTCGCTGTAGTTCAGAGCCAGAGTGGTGATCGGCAGTTGCGCACGAGCGCTGAGTTGTTTGACCAGCGGTTTTTCCAGCGGGCCGATCACCAGTTGCACGCCGTCGGCCTGCGCCTTGCGATAGAAATCGTCCAGCGAGGTCAGGCGCGAACTGTCATAAAACTCGATGCTTGGCGGTTTCTGCCCGGCTTGTTGAGCCTGGTAGTGAGCAGCCACGAAGCCTTCGCGCAGCGCTTTGCCGACCGAGGCCAGCGGGCCGTCCTGTGGCAACAGCAGGGCGATTTTGCTCAGTGGTTGGCTGACCAGTTCCTTGAGCTTGGTCAATGGCAGTGGCAGTTGAATGGCGGCAGGGTGATTAGGGTGCTGCGCGCGCCATTTATCGATGGCGGCTTGTTGTTGTTCCAGAGTGCCGGCGTTTTTCACTGCCAGGGCCAGGCTCATCCAGCCACCGAGATCGTCATTGCTGGTGGGTTGCAATTGTTCGGCAGGCAGGGCGGCAATCAGGGCCCAGATCGTTTCGTGGTTTTTACTGGCGGCATCGCCGCTGAGCAACGGGGCGATGAGGGTGCGTTCCCGCGCGGCGGCCAGGGTCTGGCCATCAGCCTCAAGCGCGAGAACGTGTACGCTGTCGGTGCGGATCTGTTGCTCGACCGGCAACTCGCCCAGACGCTGCAGACTTGGGTGGCCCAAAGCTGCCAGCGCCGCCTTGGGCTGGTTGCGGGTCATGGCCAGTTCGGCCGCCAGGGTGCTGGCGAAAACCTGTTGACCAGGCTTGAGTTGTTCCAGCGGGACTTGCGCAAGAATCTGCGCAGCCTGACCGGCCTTGTTTTGGTGATAGGCCAGGTCCGCCGCGCTCAAGCGCAGCAAGGCGGCTTTCTCGGGCGTTTTGTTGGCGGCGGCCTGTTCGAGCAACTGCTCGATACTGGCTTCCGGAGTTCGTGGAAGTTCGCCAAGGCTGGACGAGGGCGAGCTGGCGCAAGCCGCCAGCAGGGCAGCGAGGCAGAGGGCAGAGAACAGCCGCAGGCAAGCGATCATGTAAGTGTTCCTGATACTCGATCAAATTAGCGTGGAATTGTACCCAAGCACTGGCCGGGGCGCGATGTTACTGGCGTTAAACCGTTAAATTAGGTCGTGTAAATGTTGCAGGACTTCGGGAAAGACTGAAAAACGCAGGTCTACAAGGTGTCTGTGGAGCGCATTGCGAAGGCCTCAACAGGCTACAATGGCGCTTTTACCGATCAAGAGGTGTGCGCTTTGACTGCTCCAGGTGCTTTGAATTCCGCTGCTGGCTCGCTTTATGTGGTGGCGACGCCCATCGGCAACCTGGACGATATCAGTGCGCGGGCGCTGAAAATATTGCGCGAGGTGGCGTTGATTGCCGCCGAAGACACGCGTCATTCCTTGCGGCTGATGCAGCACTTCGGTATTTCGACACCGCTGGCGGCGTGTCATGAGCACAATGAACGCGACGAAGGCAGTCGTTTTATTACTCGATTGCTGGCCGGCGACAACGTGGCGCTGATTTCCGACGCGGGTACGCCGCTGATTTCCGATCCCGGCTACCATCTGGTTCGTCAGGCCCGGGCTGCCGGTATCAATGTGGTGCCTGTGCCGGGCGCCTGCGCGCTGATCGCCGCCTTGTCTGCGGCAGGTTTACCCTCTGATCGTTTTATCTTTGAGGGTTTTCTGCCGGCCAAGGCTGTGGGGCGTCGCGCTCGCCTGGAGCTCTTGAAGGAAGAGTCGCGCACACTGATTTTCTACGAAGCCCCGCACCGGATTCTTGAGTGCCTGCAGGATATGGAGCTGGTATTTGGCGCTGGGCGTCTGGCGTTGCTGGCTCGGGAGTTGACCAAAACCTTCGAGACACTCAAGGGTTTGCCGCTGGCGGACTTGCGGGCTTTTGTCGAAGGCGACAGCAATCAGCAGCGCGGTGAGTGCGTTGTGCTGGTGGAGGGGTGGTCCACGCCGGTAAGCGACGAGGCGGTCAGTAGCGAGGCGATGCGCATTCTCGATTTGTTGCTAAAAGAGATGCCGCTCAAACGAGCTGCGGCATTGGCGGCGGAAATTACCGGCGAGCGCAAAAATGTCTTGTATCAGGTTGCCCTGGACAAGCAGAAAGGCGAGTAGGTCGCAGGTCGCGGAGTGGCAAAAGGCTTTTAGCGCTTGTTCTTGAGCGGTTCTGCCGTTAATCTTTGCGACGGAGAGTCGATTGGACAGTCGCTGCCCTCTATGAAAATTAGGGGGGGGAGGAAAGTCCGGGCTCCATAGGGCGGAGTGCCAGGTAATGCCTGGGAGGCGTGAGCCTACGGAAAGTGCCACAGAAAATAACCGCCTAAGCACTTCGGTGCCGGTAAGGGTGAAAAGGTGCGGTAAGAGCGCACCGCACGACTGGCAACAGTTCGTGGCTAGGTAAACCCCACTCGGAGCAAGACCAAATAGGGTTCCAAGGCGTGGCCCGCGCTGGAACCGGGTAGGTTGCTAAAGATGTCCAGTGATGGCCATCGTAGACGAATGACTGTCCTCGACAGAACCCGGCTTACAGATCGACTCTCCACCTTTTTCCCTCCCTGCTTGGATCCATAGCAGAAGCGCTTTTGTAATACCAAAAAAATCTTACTCTTAACAAATCACTTTAACTTCTGATCGTAGCTTTATGAGCTGGTTGAAGTTAACGAGTTAAAACATCCGCCAAATTCTTTCTACCCCTCCCTTTAGTCTCCTAAATCTCCGATCTGTAAGGCTTTTCCGTCACTCCGCGCCTTGACGGTGTGGTGGGCGCATTCCTATAGTGTGCGCAAGTGGCGGAAAGTGGCATGAAGTGGGTTTTTTGAGCGCAAAACGCTAATATTTGGAGAAACGCTGACGTGTTTCGCGGAGCCAACGCTATCAGTCTCGATGCAAAAGGCCGTCTCGCCATGCCGAGCCGGTATCGTGACGAGCTCGTTTCGCGAAGTTCCGGGCAATTAATCGTCACCATCGATGCCGTTGATCCTTGTTTATGCGTTTATCCCCTCGATGAGTGGGAGCTGATTGAAACCAAACTGCGCGCACTGCCTTCGCTGCGCGAAGAAAACCGTCGCTTGCAACGTTTGCTGATCGGTAATGCCGTCGACCTCGAGCTTGATGGCAGTGGTCGTTTTCTGGTTCCGCCACGTTTGCGCGAATATGCCAGGTTGGATAAGCGCGCAATGCTGGTTGGCCAACTGAACAAGTTCCAATTGTGGGACGAGGATGCCTGGGACGCCGTTTCTGCTGCGGACCTGGCTGCCATTCAACAACCGGGCGCCATGCCTGATGAACTGCGTGATTTGATCCTGTGACTATTGATAGCGGCTTTAACCACATCACCGTACTGCTTGACGAAGCCGTCGAGGCTCTCGCCGTACGTCCTGATGGCTGCTATCTGGACGGCACGTTCGGGCGCGGCGGGCATAGTCGCCTGATACTCAGCCAGCTCGGCCCCGATGGTCGAGTGCTGGGATTCGACAAAGATCCTCAAGCGATTGCCACAGGGCAAGCGCTGGCGGCCGAAGACGGCCGCTTTGTCATTGTGCAGCGCAGCTTTGCCGAGATGGGTTCGGAAATTGCCGATCGCGGTCTGGCCGGCAAGATCAACGGCGTTCTGCTCGACCTGGGCGTTTCCTCGCCACAACTCGATGATCCAGAGCGTGGCTTCAGCTTCATGAACGATGGCCCGCTGGACATGCGCATGGACCCGAGTCGCGGTGTCAGCGCAGCCGAGTTTATCGCCACGGCCGCGGCGGAAGAAATCGCCCGGGTGTTCAAGGAATATGGTGAAGAACGTTTCTCCGGGCGCATGGCGCGCGCGGTCGTCGAGCGTCGTGTAATCAAGCCGTTCGAACGTACCGGCGATCTGGCCGAAGTCCTGAAAGTTGCCAATCCGGCCTGGGAAAAGGGCAAGCACCCGGCTACCCGGGCGTTCCAGGGTTTGCGCATTCACGTCAATAACGAGTTGGGCGATCTGGAAACCGGCCTTGAAGCCGCGCTGGAAGCCCTTGAAGTGGGCGGCCGTCTGGTCGTTATCAGCTTCCACTCGCTGGAAGACCGCATCGTCAAACTGTTCATGCGTCGTCTGGTCAAGGGCGAAGCCGATAACCTGCCGCGTAACCTGCCGGTGCGTTTCGAAACCTTCGTGCCAAAAATCAAGATCCATGGCAAGGCGCAGTTCGCTTCCGAGGCCGAGCTCAAGGCCAACCCACGCGCTCGTAGCGCTGTCATGCGCGTCGCGGAGAAGCTTCGGTGAGCAAGCTCTTCGCCAAACCGCTTCCAGGCGGAAGCTTTTTCATGCTGCTGCTGTTTATAGGCGTGTTGGTGTCCGCGATTGCGGTGTCTTACAGCGCCCACTGGAACCGTCAACTGCTCAACGCCCTCTACAACGAGTTGAGCGTGCGCGACAAGGCGCAAGCCGAGTGGGGCCGGTTGATTCTTGAACAGAGCACCTGGACCGCCCACAGCCGGATCGAAGTGCTGGCCTCCGAACAGCTGAAGATGCGAATTCCTGGCGCGGCTGAAGTCCGTATGGTGGCGCCATGATGAAACTCGAAGGCGCCCTTTATCCATGGCGCTTCCGCGTGGTGCTGGGTTTGCTGGCAGTGATGGTGTCGGCGATTGCCTGGCGCATCATTGACCTGCAAGTCGTTGACCGTGACTTCCTCAAGGGGCAGGGGGATGCGCGCAGCGTTCGTCATATTCCGATTCCAGCCCACCGCGGTCTGATTACCGACCGTAACGGTGAACCTCTGGCTGTCAGTACGCCGGTGACCACCCTGTGGGCCAACGCCAAGGAAATGCAACTGGCCAAGGACAAGTGGCCAGAATTGGCGGCTGCGATGGGGCAGGATCCCAAAGCGCTGAGCGAACGCCTCGAGGCGCAGGCCAATAAAGAATTTATCTATCTGGTGCGTGGTTTGACCCCCGAGCAGGGTCAGGCCGTGCTTGATTTGAAAGTGCCTGGTGTTTATGGCATCGAAGAGTTCCGGCGTTTCTACCCGGCCGGTGAGGTCACCGCGCACATGGTCGGCTTTACCGACATTGATGACCACGGCCGCGAAGGTGTCGAGCTGGCTTATGATGAGTGGCTGGCCGGTGTGGCGGGCAAGCGCCAGGTCATCAAGGACCGGCGCGGCAGACTGATCCAGGATGTCCAGGTCACCAAAAACGCCAAGGCTGGTAAGCCCTTGGCGTTGTCAATTGACCTGCGCCTGCAATATCTGGCCAACCGCGAACTGCGTAATGCCATTGTGGAAAACGGAGCCAAGGCCGGAAGCCTGGTGATCATGGATGTAAAGTCCGGCGAGATCCTGGCCATGGTCAACCAGCCCACTTACAACCCGAACAATCGTCGCAACCTGCAACCGATCATGATGCGTAACCGCGCCATGATCGATGTGTTCGAACCGGGATCGACCATGAAGCCGATCTCCATGAGTGCAGCCCTGGAAACCGGGCGCTGGAAACCCAGCGATACGGTCGAGGTCTACCCAGGTACGTTGCAGCTTGGCAAGTACACCATTCGCGACGTTTCCAAGACTGAAGGGCCGGTACTCGATCTGACCGGCATTCTGATCAACTCCAGTAACGTGGGCATGAGCAAGGTTGCCTTCGATATTGGCGGTGAAGCGATTTTCCGCCTGATGCAGAAGGTCGGCCTCGGTCAGGACACCGGTCTGGGGTTTCCGGGAGAGCGCGTCGGTAACCTGCCGAACTATCGGGATTGGAAAAAGGCCGAGACGGCCACGTTGTCCTACGGCTACGGCTTGTCGGTGACTGCGATCCAGCTGGTTCACGCCTTCTCGGCGTTGGCCAACAACGGGCGGATTGCACCGCTGACCCTGATCAAGACTGACAAGGCTCCAGAAACAACCCAAGTGATTCCGGAGAAAGTCGCCAAAACCATGCAAGGCATGTTGCAGCAAGTGATTGAAGCGCCGCGTGGCGTGTTCCGCGCACAAGTGCCGGCTTATCACGTGGCCGGCAAGAGTGGTACCGCACGTAAGACTTCGGTTGGCACCAAGGGCTATGCCGAGAATTCATACCGTTCGCTGTTCGCTGGCTTCGGTCCGATGAGCGACCCGCGTTACGCGATCGTGGTGGTCATCGATGAGCCAAGCAAGGCCGGTTACTTCGGTGGTCTGGTTTCTGCGCCGGTGTTCAGCAAAGTGATGTCCGGGACCCTGCGCTTGATGAATATTTCACCGGATAACCTGCCGCCTGTGCAACAAGCGAATGCAGCACCAGCTAATGCAGCACCAGCTAAAGGAGGGCGCGGTTAATGTCTCTTAGCCTGAACAAGATTTTTGCCCACGCCGGTCGTGATCTGTTGATTCGCGAGCTGACGCTCGATAGCCGCAATGTTCGCGCAGGCGACCTGTTTCTCGCGGTCCCTGGCGGTAAAGTGGATGGCCGTGCACACATTGTCGACGCCTTGCAGCGCGGTGCGGCGGCCGTGGCCTATGAAGTCGACGGCGCTACTGTTCTGCCTATTACCGATGTGCCGCTGATTCCGGTCAAAGGCCTGGCGGCGCAGCTGTCGGATATCGCCGGGCGTTTCTATGGTGACCCGAGCCGCAACCTGAATCTGGTCGGTGTGACCGGTACCAACGGTAAAACCAGTGTGACCCAATTGGTTGCGCAGGCACTGGACTTGCTCGGCCAGCATTGCGGCATCGTCGGCACATTGGGTACCGGTTTTTACGGTGCGCTGCAAAGTGGCCTGCACACCACGCCCAATCCGATTGCCGTGCAGGCGACCCTGGCGGACCTGAAAAAGGCGGGTGCGAAAGCCGTGGCGATGGAAGTCTCCTCCCATGGTCTGGATCAAGGCCGCGTCACCGCTCTGGCGTTCGATGTGGCGGTGATGACCAACCTGTCCCGGGATCACCTGGATTATCACGGGACCATGGATGCCTACGCCGACGCCAAGGCCAAGCTGTTCGGCTGGGCTGATCTGAGCTGCCGGGTGATCAATCTCGACGACGATTTTGGTCGGCAACTGGCCGCCGAAAAACATGAGTCACGCCTGATCAGCTACAGCCTGGAAAATTCCAGCGCTTACCTGTATTGCCGTGAAGCGCAGTTCGACGACGAAGGCGTGCGCGCCACATTGGTCACACCTCAGGGCGAACACCATTTGCGCAGCACCTTGCTCGGTCGTTTCAACCTGAGCAACGTGTTGGCGGCTGTCGGCGCCTTGCTCGGTCTGGACTACGCGCTGGACGAGATCCTGCAAGTGCTGCCGAAACTCGAAGGCCCGGCCGGTCGCATGCAGCGCCTGGGTGGCGGCACTCAGCCGCTGGTAGTGGTCGATTACGCCCACACCCCGGACGCGCTGGAAAAAGTTCTGACGGCCCTGCGTCCTCATGCCAAGGGCAAGTTGCTGTGCCTGTTCGGTTGCGGTGGTGATCGCGACCGCGGCAAGCGCCCGTTGATGGCGCAAATAGTCGAGCGTCTGGCGGACGGTGTATTGGTCACCGACGACAATCCGCGCACCGAAGCTCCCTCGAGAATTTTCGACGATATCCGCGTCGGTTTCAGCGCTGTGGATAAAGTCACATTCGTGGCCGGTCGCGGCCAGGCCATTGCCCAACTGATAGCCAGTGCGTCGGCCGACGATGTGATCGTTCTGGCCGGTAAAGGTCATGAGGACTATCAGGAAATCAACGGCGTGCGCCATGACTTCTCTGATCTGGTGGAGGCCGACCGCGCCTTGACCGCATGGGAGGTGGCCCATGCTTAAAGCCTTGAAGTTGAGCGAAGTGGCCGGCCCGTTGGCCGGCCGTGTGCTGACTGCCGATTGCAATTTCGATGGCGTCAGCATCGACAGTCGGGCGATCAAGCCGGGCCAGTTGTTTGTCGCCCTGACCGGGCCGCGTTTCGATGGTCATGACTACCTGAACGACGTTGCCAGCAAAGGCGCGGTCGCAGCTCTGGTCGAGCGTGAAGTGGCGAACAGCACATTGCCGCAACTGCTGGTCAAGGATACTCGTCAGGCCTTGGGCGAACTCGGCGCGCTGAACCGCGCTGCGTATTCGAACCCGGTCGCGGCAATCACCGGCTCCAGTGGCAAAACCACGGTCAAGGAAATGCTCGCAAGCATCCTGCGCACGCGCGGGCCGGTACTGGCGACCCGTGGCAACCTGAACAATGACCTCGGCGTTCCGCTGACCTTGCTCGAGCTGGCCGCGGAACACACTGCGGCAGTCATCGAACTCGGTGCTTCGCGTATCGGCGAGATTGCCTACACCGTCGGCATGACCAAACCGCATGTGGCCGTGATCAACAACGCCGGGACTGCCCACGTCGGCGAATTCGGCGGGCCGGAAAAAATCATTGAAGCCAAGGGCGAGATTCTGGAAGGGCTGGACGCCGATGGCCTCGCCGTTCTGAACCTCGACGACAAGGCTTTTGATATCTGGAAGAAGCGTGCCGCCGGTCGCCAGGTGCTGACCTTTGCCTTGAACGACAGCCGTGCCGATTTCCATGCCAGCGATCTGGATCGTGACGCACGCGGTTGCCCGTCCTTCAAGCTGCACAGCCCGCAAGGTGTCGAGCATGTTCAGCTGAACCTGCTTGGCAACCACAACGTTGCCAATGCCCTTGCGGCGGCAGCGGCTGCCCATGCCTTGGGTGTGTCGCTGATCGGCATCGCCACGGGGTTGAATGCGGTGCAACCGGTCAAGGGCCGTGCCGTCGCGCAACTGGCGACCAACGGCATGCGCGTGATTGATGATTCTTACAACGCGAACCCCACCTCTATGTGCGCTGCCGTTGATATACTTGCCGGCTTTTCCGGACGCACCGTTCTGGTGCTCGGAGATATTGGCGAGTTGGGCGCGTGGGCGGAGCAGGGGCATCGTGACGTTGGCGCTTATGCCGCCGGCAAGGTTTCTGCGCTCTACGCCGTTGGGCCGATGATGGTTCACGCCGTGGCAGCTTTTGGCCAACAGGCTTATCACTTCGCCACTCAGGCCGAGCTGATCGAAGCGCTGGGTGCCGAACACGATACAAACACCACAATTTTGATCAAGGGATCGCGCAGCGCGGTGATGGAAAACGTCGTCGCGGCTTTGTGTGGTTCCAGCGGGGAGAAACATTAATGCTGCTGCTGCTGGCTGAGTATCTGCAACAGTTCTACAAAGGCTTCGCGGTCTTCCAGTACCTGACCCTGCGCGGGATCCTCGGTGTGCTGACCGCGTTGTCGTTGTCGCTGTGGCTGGGGCCATGGATGATCCGCACCTTGCAGAATCGCCAGATCGGTCAGTCGGTGCGTAACGACGGGCCGCAATCGCACCTGTCCAAATCGGGCACGCCGACCATGGGCGGTGCGTTGATCCTTTCCGCAATCGCTGTCAGCACATTGCTCTGGGCTGACCTGGATAACCGTTACGTCTGGGTCGTGCTGCTGGTGACACTGCTGTTCGGCGCGATTGGCTGGGTCGATGACTACCGCAAGGTGATCGAGAAGAACTCTCGTGGTCTGCCAAGTCGCTGGAAGTATTTCTGGCAATCGGTGTTTGGCCTGGGTGCAGCAGTCTTCCTGTATATGACTGCGCCAAGCGCGGTTGAAACCACGCTGATCCTGCCAATGCTCAAAGATGTAAGCATTCCGCTGGGCGTCGGCTTCGTGGTGCTGACCTATTTCGTCATCGTCGGCTCGAGTAATGCGGTCAACCTGACCGATGGTCTCGATGGCCTGGCGATCATGCCGACCGTCATGGTCGGCGGCGCGCTGGGGATCTTCTGCTACCTCTCGGGTAACGTGAAGTTCGCCGAATACCTGCTGATCCCTTATGTACCGGGCGCGGGTGAGCTGATTGTGTTCTGCGGCGCGTTGATCGGTGCCGGCCTTGGGTTCCTCTGGTTCAACACCTACCCGGCACAAGTCTTCATGGGCGACGTCGGTGCGCTGGCGCTGGGTGCGGCGCTGGGCACCATTGCAGTCATCGTCCGTCAGGAAATCGTCCTGTTCATCATGGGCGGCGTGTTCGTGATGGAGACCCTGTCTGTCGTCATTCAGGTTGCTTCCTTCAAGCTGACCGGTCGTCGTGTGTTTCGCATGGCGCCGATTCACCACCACTTTGAACTCAAGGGCTGGCCCGAGCCGCGCGTGATCGTCCGCTTCTGGATCATCACCGTGATTCTGGTCCTGGTCGGCCTTGCCACCCTGAAGCTGAGGTAGAACGAGTGTCTCTGATCGCTTCTGACCACTTCCGCATCGTTGTCGGCCTCGGCAAGAGCGGCATGTCCCTGGTTCGCTTCCTGGCGAGTCGGGGTGTGTCGTTTGCTGTGGCCGATACGCGGGAGAATCCGCCGGAGCTGGTCACGCTGCGCCGTGATTACCCGCACGTGGACGTGCGTTGTGGCGAGCTGGACGTTGAGTTCCTGTGCCGTGCCGACGAGCTCTACGTGAGCCCGGGCCTGGCCTTGGCGACGCCGGCGCTGCAAGCGGCAGCAGCCCGTGGCGTGAAACTTTCCGGTGATATCGAGCTGTTCGCGCGTAACGCGAAAGCGCCGATCGTCGCCATCAGCGGTTCCAACGCGAAAAGCACCGTGACCACGCTGGTGGGTGAAATGGCAGCGGCGGCCGGCAAGCGTGTTGCGGTCGGCGGCAACCTTGGCACGCCAGCGCTGGACCTGCTCAGCGACGACGTCGAGCTGTACGTGTTGGAGCTGTCGAGTTTCCAGCTTGAAACAACAGATCAACTCGGTGCGGAAGTCGCCACCGTATTGAACGTCAGCGAAGACCACATGGACCGCTACAGCGGTCTGCCGGCGTATCACCTGGCCAAACACCGGATCTTCCGTGGTGCCAGGCAGGTTGTAGTTAACCGTCAGGATGCCTTGACCCGTCCGTTGATGGGCGAGGGGCTGCCGTGCTGGACCTTCGGTTTGAGCCAGCCTGACTTCAAGGCTTTCGGTCTGCGTGAAGAGAACGGCGAGAAGTATCTGGCCTTCGAATTCCAGAACCTGATGCCGGTTCGCGAGTTGAAAATTCGTGGCGCTCACAATCAGTCCAACGCCCTGGCGGCCCTGGCCCTGGGGCATGCCGTGGGTCTGCCGTTCGACGCCATGCTGTCGAGCCTGCGCACCTTCGCCGGCCTCGAGCATCGCTGCCAGTGGGTCCGGGACCTGAATGGCGTGAGCTACTACAACGATTCCAAAGCCACTAACGTGGGCGCCGCTTTGGCCGCCATTGAAGGCTTGGGTGCAGACATCGCCGGCAAGTTGGTGCTGATTGCTGGCGGCGATGGCAAGGGGGCGGATTTCAAGGACCTGCGCGCTCCGGTTGCGGCCAACTGCCGTGCCGTGGTGCTGATGGGCCGTGACTCGGAGTTGATTGCCAAGGCGATCGGCGACGAGGTTGCGCTGATTCGCGTCAATTCGCTGATTGAAGCCGTTGAGCGCTGCAAGGCTGTCGCCGAACCGGGCGACGCTGTGTTGCTGTCTCCGGCCTGCGCCAGTTTCGACATGTTCAAGAACTACGAGGAGCGTGGGCACTTGTTCGCCCGGGCCGTGGAGGGCTTGAAATGATCTTCGCGAATATCATCAAGCCGTACCCATCGCCGATCATCACCGGTCGCGGTATCGACCTCGACTTCCCGATGCTTGCCGGTTGTCTGGCGCTGCTCGGTCTTGGCCTGGTCATGATCACATCGGCGTCCTCGGAAGTCGCCGCGGTACAGTCCGGCAACACGCTGTACCACATGATTCGCCACCTTGTTTATCTGGTCCTCGGCCTCGGTGCCTGCGTCGTGACCATGATGATCCCGATTGCAACCTGGCAACGTCTGGGCTGGCTGATGCTGATCGGCGCCTTCGGTTTGCTGGTCATGGTGCTGCTGCCCGGGATCGGTCGTGAGGTTAACGGCTCGATGCGCTGGATTGGTTTCAGCTTCTTCAACGTCCAGCCTTCCGAGATCGCCAAAGTCTTCGTGGTGCTCTACCTGGCCGGTTATCTGGTACGCCGTCAGAAGGAAGTCCGCGAAAGCTGGATGGGCTTCTTCAAACCGTTCATCGTATTGCTGCCTATGGCTGGTCTGCTGCTGATGGAGCCGGACTTCGGGGCCACCGTCGTGATGATGGGCGCCGCAGCGGCGATGCTGTTCCTCGGGGGGGTCGGGCTGTTCCGTTTCACCTTGATGGTGGTGCTGGCGGTGGCTGCGGTGACGATTCTGGTTCAGGCCCAGCCCTACCGTATGGCGCGTCTGATTACCTTTACCGACCCGTGGGCCGACCAGTTCGGTTCCGGCTACCAGTTGACTCAGGCGCTGATCGCTTTCGGGCGTGGTGAATGGTTCGGCGTCGGCCTGGGCAACAGCGTGCAGAAACAGTTCTACCTGCCCGAAGCCCACACTGACTTCGTATTCTCGGTCCTGGCTGAAGAGCTGGGCGTGGTTGGCTCGCTGGCGACCATCGGCCTGTTCGTCTTCGTTTGCATACGTGGCATGTACATCGGGTTGTGGGCAGAAAAGGCCAAGCAATTCTTTGCGGCTTATGTTGCGTACGGCTTGTCGTTCCTGTGGATCGGCCAGTTCCTGATCAACATCGGTGTGAACGTCGGCTTGCTGCCGACCAAAGGTCTGACCTTGCCGTTCCTCAGTTATGGCGGCAGTTCCCTGGTTATTTGCTGCGCCTGCCTCGGTTTGTTGCTGCGTATCGAATGGGAAAGTAGAACTCATTTGGGCAGTGAGGAGATGGAGTTCAACGAGAGCGACTTCGCTGAGGAGCCGACTCATGGGCGCTAATGTGCTGATCATGGCTGGCGGTACAGGCGGGCACGTATTCCCGGCGCTGGCCTGTGCCCGTGAATTCCAGACGCGCGGCTATACCGTGCACTGGCTGGGCACGCCACGCGGGATCGAGAACGAGCTGGTGCCAAACGCCGGTCTTGCCCTGCATCTGATCAACGTCAGCGGCCTGCGCGGCAAAAGTAAATTGTCCTTGCTCAAGGCGCCGTTCGTACTGCTCAAGGCGATCTGGCAGGCGCGCAAGATCATTCGTCAGTTGCAGCCGGTCTGTGTCCTGGGGTTTGGCGGTTATGTCACCGGTCCCGGTGGCGTTGCGGCCAAACTGGCTGGCGTGCCAGTAATCGTTCACGAACAAAATGCCGTCGCTGGTACCGCCAATCGGCTGCTGGTGCCGCTGGCTGCCCGAGTCTGCGAAGCTTTCCCGGATACCTTCGGGGCATCGAACAGCCGCCGGACCACCGGTAACCCGGTGCGTACCGAGCTGTTCCTCGAAACACCGCGCCAGGCTTTAGCCGGACGCAAGGCGCGTTTGCTGATCCTGGGCGGAAGCCTGGGGGCTGAGCCGCTGAACAAACTGTTGCCTGAAGCCCTGGCGCAAGTCTCTGTCGAGCTGCGCCCGGAAGTGTTTCATCAGGCTGGAAAAAATCATGATGAAGTGACCGCCGAGCGCTATCGCGCCGTTGGCGTCAATGCGCAAGTGCAACCCTTCATCAAAGACATGGCCCAAGCCTATGGCTGGGCCGACCTGGTGGTTTGTCGCGCAGGCGCGCTGACCGTCAGTGAACTGGCTGCCGCCGGTCTGCCCTCGTTGCTGGTGCCTTTGCCCCACGCAATCGACGATCACCAGACCCGCAATGCCGATTATTTGGCTCGTGAAGGCGCTGCCTTCCTGATGCCGCAAAGAACGACTGGCGCAGCCGATCTGGCTGCTCGCCTGACAGAGGTTTTGATGCAACCGGAACGACTCAATAGCATGGCGAGCGCTGCCCGTCGCCTGGCCAAACCCGATGCCACCCGTAGCGTGGTCGATATCTGCCTGGAGGTGGCCCGTGGTTGAGAATCAGAAAGCCATGCCTCAACCGGAAATGCGCCGTATCCGTCGTATCCACTTCGTCGGTATCGGTGGCGTCGGTATGTGCGGGATTGCCGAAGTGTTGTTGAACCTGGGCTATGAAGTTTCCGGCTCCGACCTGAAAGCTTCGCCGGTGACCGAGCGTCTCGAGTCTTTCGGTGCGCACATCTATATCGGCCACCGCGCCGAGAACGCGGCGAACGCCGATGTCCTGGTGGTTTCAAGCGCCGTGAACACTTCCAACCCGGAAGTCGCCACTGCTCTGGAGCGCCGGATTCCGGTAGTGCCGCGCGCCGAAATGCTCGCCGAGCTGATGCGTTATCGCCACGGCATCGCCGTTGCCGGTACTCACGGCAAAACCACCACGACCAGCCTGATCGCCTCGGTGTTCGCGGCCGGTGGTCTGGACCCTACCTTCGTCATCGGTGGCCGGCTGAATGCAGCAGGCACCAACGCACAGCTGGGCACCAGCCGTTATCTGATCGCCGAAGCTGATGAAAGCGATGCCAGCTTCCTGCACCTGCAGCCACTGGTAGCGGTCGTCACCAACATCGACGCCGACCATATGGCGACTTATGACGGCGACTTCAACAAACTGAAGAAAACCTTCGTCGAGTTCCTGCACAACCTGCCGTTCTACGGTTTGGCTGTGGTCTGCCTGGACGATCCTGTCGTGCGCGAGATCCTGCCGCAGGTCAAACGCCCGACAGTCACCTACGGCTTCAGCGAAGAAGCCGACGTGCGCGCGATCAATGTTCGCCAGCAAGGCATGCAGACCTTCTTCACCGTGCTGCGTCGTGACCGCGAGCCGCTGGATGTCTCGGTGAACATGCCGGGTAACCACAACGTATTGAACGCCCTGGCAACCATCTGTATCGCCACCGACGAGGGCATCAGCGATGAAGCCATCGTTCAGGGCCTGTCGGGCTTCCAGGGTGTGGGCCGACGCTTCCAGGTGTACGGCGAGCTGCCGGTGGAAGGCGGCAGCGTGATGCTGGTTGACGACTACGGTCACCACCCGACCGAAGTGGCCGCAGTGATCAAAGCCGTGCGCGGTGGCTGGCCGGATCGGCGTCTGGTGATGGTTTACCAGCCGCACCGTTTCAGTCGCACTCGTGACCTGTATGACGATTTCGTGCAGGTGCTGGCTGATGCCAATGTGTTGCTGTTGATGGAAGTCTACCCGGCCGGTGAAGAACCGATTCCAGGTGCCGACAGTCGTCAACTGTGCCACAGCATTCGTCAACGCGGTCAGCTCGACCCGATCTACATCGAGCGTGGCGTCGAACTGGCACCGCTGGTCAAACCGCTGCTGCGTGCCGGCGACATTCTGCTCTGCCAGGGCGCCGGTGATATCGGTGGTCTCGCACCAAAACTATTGATCAGTCCGCTATTTGCGGGTGCCGTTGCCGCTGCCGGTCAGGGGAAGTTGAAATGACTGCTGCCTACGCCAACCTGTTCTCGACGATCGAGCCGAAAGACTTCGGCCGCGTTGCCGTGCTGTTCGGTGGCAAGAGCGCCGAACGCGAGGTTTCGCTCAAATCCGGCAACGCCGTTCTCGATGCATTGCAAAGCGCGGGTGTGAACGCCTTCGGCATCGATGTCGGTGATGATTTTCTGCAACGTTTGCTGAGCGAGAAAATCGACCGCGCCTTCATCATTCTCCACGGTCGTGGCGGTGAAGACGGCAGTATGCAGGGCCTGCTCGAATGCCTGGGCATTCCTTACACCGGCAGCGGCATCCTCGCCTCGGCGCTGGCCATGGACAAGCTGCGGACCAAGCAGGTCTGGCACAGCCTGGGTATTCCTACGCCGCGTCACGCGGTACTGAGCAGCGAAGCCGACTGTATTTTGGCGGCGACGGAACTGGGCTTCCCTTTGATCGTCAAACCGGCCCATGAAGGTTCAAGTATCGGTATGGCCAAAGTGAATTCCACGCCCGAGTTGATCGACGCCTGGAAAGCGGCCAGTACCTACGATTCGCAAGTGTTGGTCGAGCAATGGATTCAAGGTCCGGAGTTCACCATCGCCACCCTGCGTGACCAGGTGTTGCCACCGATCGCCCTGGGCACGACCCACAGTTTCTACGACTACGACGCCAAGTATGTGGCTAGCGATACCCAGTACCGGATCCCGTGCGGCCTCGATAGCGCAAAAGAACAAGAACTCATGGACCTCACGGCAAAAGCCTGTGAGGCGTTGGGTATTGCCGGTTGGGGACGGGCTGACGTGATGCAGGACGCCGAAGGGCAGTTCTGGTTTCTGGAAGTCAACACTGCACCGGGTATGACCGACCACAGTCTGGTCCCAATGGCAGCCCGTGCTGCCGGCCTGGATTTCCAGCAGTTGGTGTTGGCGATTCTGGCTGCAAGTGTTGCCAGTAACGCTGCCGGTAACAAAGAGCCGCGAGGTTAAGACCATGCAAGGCCACCAGCTACGTCATCCGCAACCCGCTCCTGGCCGTAAGCCGGTGCCGCGTGGTGCCAGCCGTATGGTGGCCAAAGAGCCGATGTCGGTGCGCCTGCCGAAAGCCAATTTCGGCTTTCTGAAAAGCTTGTTCTGGCCGGTGCTGTTGGTGGCTCTGGGCTTCGGTACCTACGAAGGCGCGCAGCGTTTGCTGCCTTATGCCGACCGGCCAATCACCAAGATCAACGTCCAGGGTGATTTGAGTTACATCAGCCAGCAAGCCGTGCAGCAGCGAATCGCCCCTTACGTGGCCTCGAGCTTCTTCACCATTGACCTGGCCAGCATGCGTACCGAGCTTGAGACGATGCCCTGGATTGCCCACGCCGAAGTGCGTCGCGTCTGGCCTGATCAGGTGGTGATTCGCCTGGAAGAACAACTGCCCGTGGCCCGTTGGGGCGACGAAGCACTGTTGAACAACCAGGGCGAGGCGTTCACCCCGCGTGAGCTGGCGAACTACGAACACCTGCCACAGCTGTTCGGCCCGCAGCGCGCTCAACAGCAAGTGATGCAGCAGTACCAGGTGTTGAGCCAGATGCTTCGGCCGATGGGTTTTTCGATTGCCCGTCTGGAGCTGCGTGAACGGGGCAGCTGGTTCCTGACCACCGGTGCCGGCAGCGCCGGTCCGGGGATCGAACTGTTGCTCGGTCGTGATCATCTGGTCGAGAAGATGCGCCGCTTTATCGCCATTTATGAAAAAACGCTGAAAGAACAGATTACGAACATTGCGCGCATCGATCTGCGCTATGCCAACGGCCTGGCCGTCGGCTGGCGGGAACCTGTAGCGCCCACGACGGCCCAACCCGCCGTCGCGAAGAATTAAGAAGAGGCAGGACCAATGGCTAATGTGCAAAGCGGCAAAATGATCGTCGGTCTTGATATCGGCACTTCCAAGGTGGTGGCACTGGTGGGCGAGGTCGCGGCCGATGGCACGCTGGAAATCGTCGGTATCGGCACTCATCCATCCCGTGGCCTGAAGAAGGGCGTGGTGGTGAATATCGAATCCACCGTGCAGTCGATCCAGCGCGCTATCGAAGAAGCGCAATTGATGGCTGGGTGCCGCATTCACTCGGCGTTCGTCGGTGTGGCGGGCAATCACATTCGCAGCCTGAACTCCCACGGCATTGTGGCGATTCGTGATCGCGAAGTCAGCTCGGCGGATCTGGAGCGGGTACTCGACGCAGCCCAGGCTGTGGCGATCCCTGCGGACCAGCGTGTCTTGCACACCTTGCCGCAGGATTACGTAATCGATAACCAGGAAGGCGTGCGTGAGCCTCTGGGCATGTCCGGCGTACGTCTGGAAGCCAAGGTCCACGTGGTCACCTGCGCCGTGAACGCGGCACAGAACATTGAAAAGTGCGTGCGTCGCTGCGGTCTGGAAATCGACGACATCATTCTCGAGCAGTTGGCCTCTGCTTACTCGGTGTTGACCGATGACGAGAAAGAGCTTGGCGTGTGCCTGGTGGACATCGGTGGCGGCACCACTGATATCGCGATCTTCACCGAAGGCGCGATTCGCCATACAGCGGTGATCCCGATTGCAGGCGATCAAGTGACCAACGACATCGCCATGGCGTTGCGCACTCCGACCCAGTACGCCGAAGAAATCAAGATTCGCTACGCCTGCGCCCTGGCCAAACTGGCCGGTGCCGGTGAAACCATCAAGGTCCCAAGCGTCGGTGATCGTCCGCCGCGCGAGCTGTCCCGTCAGGCCCTGGCTGAAGTGGTCGAGCCGCGTTACGACGAGCTGTTCACGCTGATCCAGGCCGAACTGCGTCGCAGCGGTTATGAAGACCTGATTCCGGCCGGCATCGTGCTGACCGGCGGTACTTCGAAGATGGAAGGCGCGGTGGAGCTTGCCGAAGAGATTTTCCACATGCCGGTCCGCCTTGGCGTACCCCATGGCGTCAAAGGCCTCGACGATGTCGTGCGCAACCCGATTTATTCCACCGGTGTGGGCTTGCTGATGTACGGGCTGCAAAAACAGTCCGATGGCGTGTCCTTCTCCGGGATCAGCAGCAACCGAGACAGCTACAGCAGTGACGAGGCCAAGACGCCTCTATTCGATCGTCTCAGAAGCTGGGTTCAGGGCAACTTCTAAAGATTTACAGCAAGACAGTTTCAAAGTGGCAGCAGTAGGCGAAAAAACTAGAGAAATGAAAGGAGAGGGAAAATGTTCGAACTCGTAGACAACATCCCCGCAAGCCCGGTTATTAAAGTTATCGGTGTTGGCGGAGGCGGCGGCAACGCTGTCAATCACATGGTCAAGAGCAACATTGAAGGCGTTGAATTCATCTGCGCCAACACTGATGCCCAGGCGCTGAAGAGCATCGGCGCGCGGACCATCCTGCAACTGGGCACCGGCGTGACCAAAGGTCTGGGCGCTGGCGCCAATCCGGAAGTGGGCCGTCAGGCCGCTCTGGAAGACCGTGAGCGTATTGCCGAAGTGCTGCAGGGCACTAACATGGTGTTCATCACCACGGGCATGGGTGGCGGTACTGGTACCGGTGCTGCGCCGATCATCGCCGAAGTGGCCAAGGAAATGGGCATCCTCACCGTTGCGGTGGTGACGCGTCCGTTCCCGTTCGAAGGTCGCAAGCGCATGCAGATCGCCGATGAAGGCATCCGCCTGCTGTCGGAAAGCGTCGACTCGTTGATCACCATTCCCAACGAGAAACTGCTGACCATTCTCGGTAAAGACGCGAGCCTTCTGTCGGCTTTCGCCAAGGCTGACGATGTACTGGCCGGTGCCGTTCGCGGTATCTCCGACATCATCAAGCGCCCAGGCATGATCAACGTCGACTTTGCCGACGTGCGTACCGTGATGAGCGAAATGGGCATGGCGATGATGGGCACTGGCTGCGCCAGCGGTCCGAACCGTGCACGTGAAGCGACTGAAGCGGCGATCCGCAACCCGTTGCTCGAAGACGTGAACCTGCAAGGTGCACGCGGCATCCTGGTAAACATCACCGCCGGTCCCGACCTGTCTCTGGGTGAGTACTCGGACGTTGGTAGCATCATTGAAGCCTTCGCTTCCGAGCATGCAATGGTCAAGGTCGGTACTGTTATCGATCCGGACATGCGCGACGAGCTGCACGTGACTGTGGTTGCCACAGGTCTGGGTGCTAAAATCGAGAAGCCTGTAAAGGTCATCGACAATACCGTTCATACCTCCATGGCCGCTCAATCGCCAGCACCTTCGCGTCAGGAAATGCCGTCGGTGAACTACCGCGATCTGGACCGTCCAACCGTGATGCGCAACCAGGCTCAGGCCAGTGCTGCGACTGCGGCGAAGATGAATCCGCAGGATGATCTGGACTATCTGGACATCCCGGCATTCCTGCGTCGCCAGGCCGATTGATGGAATGTATCAGGGGTATTAGGGTGATTGGTGTTCAGCAAAGGCCTGGTCTGCTATTATCGCCAGCCTTTGTTGATACCAGTTCGCAATTTGCGCTGAAGCGGCCCAAGCCATGATTAAACAACGCACCCTGAAAAATATTATCCGTGCCACAGGTGTAGGTCTGCACTCCGGGGAGAAGGTATACCTGACCCTCAAGCCTGCACCTGTAGACACCGGCATTGTGTTTTGTCGTGCCGACCTGGACCCTGTGGTGCAGATTCCTGCTCGCGCGGAAAATGTTGGTGAAACCACTATGTCGACCACACTGGTCAACGGTGACACCAAAGTGGACACGGTGGAGCACTTGCTCTCGGCCATGGCTGGCCTGGGCATCGATAACGCCTACGTCGAGCTCTCCGCGTCCGAAGTCCCGATCATGGATGGTAGCGCTGGACCCTTCGTATTCCTGATTCAATCTGCCGGCCTGGAAGAACAGGACGCAGCCAAGAAGTTCATCCGCATCCTGCGTGAAGTGACAGTGGAAGACGGCGACAAGCGCGCCACTTTCGTCCCTTTCGAAGGCTTCAAAGTGAGCTTCGAGATCGATTTCGATCATCCGGTGTTCCGTGACCGCATTCAAAGTGCCAGCGTGGATTTTTCCAGCACTTCGTTCGTAAAAGAAGTCAGCCGCGCCCGGACCTTTGGTTTCATGAGTGATATCGAGTACCTGCGCAAGCACAACCTCGCACTCGGCGGTAGCGTTGAAAACGCCATCGTGGTCGACGCGGATGGTGTACTGAACGAAGACGGCCTTCGCTATGAAGACGAATTCGTGAAGCACAAGATCCTCGATGCAATTGGTGACCTCTACCTGCTGGGCAACAGCCTGATAGGTGAGTTCCGCGGCTTCAAGTCGGGGCATGCACTGAACAACCAGCTTCTGCGCAAATTGATTGAGCAGAAAGATGCCTGGGAAGTCGTGACCTTCGAAGATGCCAGCACTGCACCGATCTCTTACATGCGTCCCGTTGCGGCGGTGTAAGTAACACTCTCTTTCTTTAGTTTTTAAAGGCTGCCTTCGGGTGGCCTTTTTTTATTCCTGTAGGAGCCGAGCTTGCTCGCGATGAACGATGACGCGGAGTGTCAGATTTGCCGCCATCGCGAGCAAGCTCGGCTCCTACAGGTGTCCGCGTTTCCTTGCAGGCGCGAGGCTTGCCCTGGATGGGGCCGCTATTCACAACGTGGATGTCAGCCTGTAACCACCCGATTTCGCCCACTGTATTTGGCCTGATAGAGCGCTGTGTCGGCAGCGAACAGCAGTGTCTCCAGGCTTTCCCCGGGCTCTCCCGACCAAGTGCCCAGGCCGATGCTCACGGTGATTGGCAAATTGTCGCCATTGATCGGTGCAAGCACTTCGACGGCGGCGCGGATGTTCTCGGCAATGCGCAACGCGCCAAGGGTATCGGTTTCGGCCAGGACCACGGCAAACTCCTCGCCGCCATAACGGGCGACAAGGTCCGCCGGGCGACGGATATGCTCGCTGATCACACTGGCGACCGTGCGCAGCGCCTCGTCACCGACCTGATGGCCGTGCCGGTCGTTGAAGGCCTTGAAATGATCCGCGTCGATCATCAGTACCGACAATGGCTTGCCCGAACGCTGTGCGCGAACCCATTCACGGTTGAGTACCTGATCCAGTGTTCTGCGGTTGGCCACACCGGTCAGTGCATCGGTTGCGGCCAGTTGCGCCAGTTCCTGCTCGGCGCTGTGGCGCAGACGCAGCTCGCGGCACAGCAGCCAGGTCAGCCAGAGCAGGCCGATGCAAAGCGCGCCGGTGGCGCTGCTGATCAGTATTGCAGTGCGCTTCCATGAGGCAAGTACCTCATCGGTCGAGAGCGCTACCACGACGATTAATGGTAGTTTGCCAACCCGGGAGAAGGTGTACAGCCGCTGACGGTGATCGAGGCTCGAGACACTGTTAAAGCTGCCATTGCCTTCTCGCAGAATGCGCATGAAGTTTGGTCGGTTACTGAAGTCCTTGCCGATCAGGTCATCGGCCAGGGGCGGCTCCTGGGCCAGCAGGACGCCGTCAGTGCTGATCAGATTGACCGAACTGTCACGATCGATAGTCAAACTCCTGAACAGATGATTGAAGTATCTCAGGCGCATGGCCGCTTGGGCGACACCGAGAAATTCGCCCTGTTGGGATGAAATGCGTCGACTGAAGCTGATGAGCCAGTCGTGATTGGCGCGTCTGGCCCTGAACGGCCGGCTGATAAACATTCCAGGGTCGGGATTGTTTACATGGGACTGAAAGTATTCACGGTCGGCGAAGTTACCCGTTCGCGGTTCAACTGAGGCCGAGTCGGCGAGGACGTCGCCGTGTTGATCGAGTAACAGAATGTCGCCCTTATGGGGGGCTGCAGTTGCTCGATCGAACATCGCCAGATGACGTATTTGCGGGGAAGCCGTCCTGAGGTCGGTACGCTGCGAAGCGGCAATCAATCCCAGCAAGGACAGGTCATAGAGCTCGACATTGCGCAGCACGTCGGCGTCGATCAACTGCACGATGTTGGAGGCAGCACGAGCTGCGGCTAACTCGGCACTACGGTGTTCGCGGATCAGCAGAAAGGTCACGATGCTCAGAATGGCAATCACAGTCAGCGAACTGCCGAGAATCAGGATCCACTCCGACCGGCTGACGGGGGGCGGGTGCGGGGATGTTGCACTGCTCACACTCATGGTTCTGACTTCTGCTGTCTGGGCGGTAATGAAGTTGTTGCGAGGGAAGCGGGCAGAGTGACAGAGACCTGTTACGCCTATGGCGCATGTATAAATCCCAAGCATAAAAAAGGCCAGCAAAACGTGCTGGCCTTTTGCTTATATGAGCTTAGAACACATTCATTGGGTAATCGACGATCACTCGGTATTCGTCGACATCGCGCTTCCGGTGCCTGGCGTTCTTACCGTCGGCGCTGTACCAGGTCTTGAGCATCGAGCTTGAGGCTGGAACCTTCAACGAAGTCTTCGGTTGAGTCGTTTGCTGCATAGGCGTTTGGGGCGATCGTTACAGTGAGTGCAATGAGCGAGTGCTGAATTTGAATGCACGACTCACGTGAAGTAGAACGCCTTTGATCAATAATGGCCGTTGTTATTTTTTGCACCTGTATAAATACGGCGGGTGTTTCTCAAGAGAAAACCAGGCAGGTTGGTGTTTATACACAGCGAAAAAAAAACCGCTGATAGCAGCGGCTTTGAAGACAACTTCTCAGGAGAAAGAGCCCTGAGAAGTGTCGAGGGAAACAGAGCGATGGTGCTGATCAGCTGTCTTTCTCAACCTGTGGTTGCGCCTGATTGGCTGACGTTTGCCGGGATTGCTCAGGGTTTTGCGCCTTGGCAGTCAACTTGGCCTGGGACTTTTCGAAGGCATCGGCGCGTGCGGCATTTTGCGCAATGAATGCTGGAGACTCTTTGGCCATGGCAAAGGGTGACAGGAATAAAGAAGACAAAACGAAAGCGCTGGCAATACCCATAGCGTTGGACATCTTGAAGACCTTCTTGCAGAGCAAGTGTTAGTAGGTGCGGCAAAAATAACGGTCTTCAAGGTCGGGAAAAAGAGCGGATTGCATAAAGGACTGTTGCCTTTACGGTAATAGTCAGGAGCCTGATCGTTCCCACGCTCTTGATCGTTCCCACGCTCCGCGTGGGAATGCAGCCCGTGACGCTCCGCGTCACAATCGAAGCGGACGCGGAGCGTGGGAACGATCGCAACGATCATCAGGGGCTAAATCGGCAGGTAAATACCGAATGTATTCATTCCGTCATTGCTGCGCACAAACACATCGCCGCCGTGCATCAACGCAATGGCCTTGACGATGGCCAGTCCCAATCCATGGTTGGCGCCGCTGTTGCTGCGCGAGGCATCGACCCGGTAGAAGCGTTCAAACAACCGCGACAGGTGTTCGCTGGCGATAGCCTTGCCGGGGTTGGCGACACCGATGGCAACCTGGTGTTCTTGCACCTCGATCTGTACACGGATGACTTGTCCGGGGGCTGTGTGTTGCACGGCATTGTTCAGCAGATTGATCAGCGCCCGACGCAGATGGGCTTTTTCGATTTGCACGTTGGCGTCGCCGCTGACTTCGACTTTCACCTGAGCGTCTTCGAGAATGAAGTCCAGATAATCCAGAGTCGTCGCGACTTCATCGGCCAGTGACGTCGGGGTGAGTTTGGTGGCTTTGCTGCCTTGGTCGGCGCTGGCCAGAAACAGCATGTCATTGATGATTGACCTCAGTCTCTCAAGCTCTTCGAGGTTCGATTGCAGGACTTCGAAGTAGTGCTCGGCCGAACGCCCGCGAGTCAGTGCGACCTGGGTCTGGCCAATCAGGTTGGTCAGGGGCGAGCGTAACTCGTGGGCCACATCGGCGTTGAACGACTCAAGGCGTGAATAGGCTTGCTCGACCCGTTCCAGTGTCGAGTTGAAGGCGCTGACGAATTGATTGAGTTCCGGCGGCAACGGTGACAGTTGCAGGCGTCCGGACAGCAACGGCGGCGCTAGACGTTGAGCTTCCTGGGACAACTTTATCAATGGCTTGAGACCGATCCGCGCGACCCAATAGCCCAAGACCGAGGCCAGTAACACACCGACGATGGCCAGGCTGATCAGGGCGATCAGCAAGTGATGCTGGGTCTGGGAGAAGGTCTCGGTGTCGATGCCGATCAGAAAGCGCAGCGGTGGTTGCTGGTCCTTGGCCGGGAGTTGGCTGACCAACACTTTCAGCGGATAAGGATGGTCCGGCAAGGTCAAGTCACGCATGCCCAAAGGTCCTTGGGCAAAGGCGCGGATTTGTGCGTCCGGGGCGCCATATTCATAGCTGGCATCACCGCTGACCACCCAGAAACGGATGCGTTTGTCTTCTTCGCCGAGCAGCTTGAGCTTGGCGTTGATCTTCACCCAGTGTTCGGGTGTGCCATCGCGGTTGAGGGCCGATTCGAGCACGCTGTAGCGCGCAACCAGTTCGGCTTCGGGCAGCAGGCCCAGGCCTTTGTCGACTTGTTGATAGAGCGCCCAGCCAATCAGCAGGAACACCAGTAAAGCCACCAGGGTGAACATGCCGCTCAGACGTAACGCAATGGAGTTAGACACCACGGCTCTCCAGCACATACCCCATGCCGCGAATGGTGTGCAGCAGTTTCTCTTCGAACGGTCCGTCGAGCTTGGCCCGCAGGCGTTTGATCGCCACTTCGACGACATTCGCATCGCTGTCGAAATTGATGTCCCAGACCATTTCGGCAATAGCGGTTTTCGAGAGGATTTCACCCTGACGCCGGGCCAGAACGCTGAGCAGCGAAAACTCCTTGGCGGTCAGGTCCAGGCGCGTGCCGGCCCGGCTGGCCTTGCGACTGATCAAATCTATCCACAGGTCGGCGATGCTGATCTGCACCGGCTCATGACCGCCGCTGCGGCGGGTCAATGCCTGTAAACGCGCCACCAGTTCGAGAAAGGAAAAGGGTTTGCCGAGGTAGTCATCGGCGCCGTCGCGCAGGCCCTTGATCCGGTCTTCGACGCGCTCGCGGGCGGTGAGCATGATCACCGGGGTTTGCTTGCGCGCACGCAGCGCACGCAGCACGCCAAAACCATCGAGGCCGGGTAGCATTACATCGAGCACGATCACCGCGTAATCGCTTTCCAGCGCCAGGTGCAGACCTTCGACGCCGTCCCGGGCCAGGTCCACGGTGTAGCCTTGTTCGGTCAAACCGCGATGCAGGTAATCCGCGGTTTTTTCTTCGTCTTCGATAATCAGAACGCGCATGACCCCGCCTCAGTCAGTGGTCGCCAGCACTGGGGCTGGTTTGGGCCGATGGAATAGCCGCTCAAGCCACAAGTATATGACCGGTGTGGTGAACAACGTCAGCGCCTGACTCACCAGCAGTCCGCCAACTACGGCGATCCCCAGCGGCTGGCGCAGTTCGGCGCCGGTGCCATAGCCGAGCATTAGCGGCAGGGCACCGAGCAGCGCGGCGAGGGTAGTCATGATGATTGGCCGGAACCGGATGAGACAGGCCTGGTAGATGGCCTCTTGCGGCGCTAGCCCACCTTTGCGTTGGGCTTCGAGGGCAAAGTCGATCATCAGGATGCCGTTTTTCTTGACGATCCCGATCAGCAGCACCAGGCCGATCAACGCCATGACCGAGAAGTCCTGGCCCCAGATCCACAGCATCAGCAGGGCGCCAAGGCCGGCCGAGGGCAAGGTCGAGATGATCGTCAGTGGATGCACGAAGCTCTCATAGAGCACGCCGAGAATGATGTAGACCGCCACCAGCGCCGCGAGAATCAGCCATGGCTGGCTGGCCAGCGAGCTTTGGAACGCCTGGGCTGCGCCCTGGAAATTGCCAATGATCGAGGCGGGCGCACCGATCTCGTTCTTCGCCTGGTTGAGCATGATCACCGCATCGCCCAACGCCACGCCGGGGGCGAGGTTGAATGACAAGTTGGCGGCCGGGAACATCCCGTCATGGGCAATGGACAGCGGCCCGACGGTGGGCGGATCGACCTTGGCCAGCGCTGACAACGGGACCATCTGGCCACTGAGGGGCGAACGCAGGTAGAAGTAATTCAGGCTTTCGGCCTTGCCGCGCTGCTTGGCGTCGAGTTCGAGGATCACGTTGTATTGGTTGGTCTCGGTCTGGTATTCGTTGACCTGACGCTGGCCAAACGCATCGTAAAGCGCTTGGTCGACATCGCTGGCATTCAGGCCGAAACGCGCTGCCGCGCTGCGGTCGATGCTGATGCGGGTAATGCTGCCGCCCAGTTGCAAGTCGTTGGAAATGTCACGGAACGCCGGGTTGGTTCGCAGTTTTTCCGTCAGACGCTGGGTCCAGGTATTCAGGGTTGGTCCATCGTTGCTCTTGAGCACGTATTGGTATTGGCTGCGACTCGGCCCAGAGCTGAGGTTGATATCCTGGCCGGCCCGCAGATAGAGGACGATCCCCGGAACCTTGGCCAGTTGCGCACGGATCCGGTCGATGAACTGGCTGGCGCTGACGTCGCGTTGACTGCGGTCTTTCAAGGCGATCCAGAAGCGGCCGTTGGCGATGGTCTGGTTGCTGCCGGTCACGCCCACGGAATGGGAGAACGATTGAACCGCCGGGTCCGCGCTGACGATTTTCGCCAGCGCCAGGTGTTTGGCCACCATGTCCGGGTAGGACACATCGGCCGCCGCTTCACTGGTCCCGAGCACGAAACCGGTGTCCTGCACCGGAAAGAAACCTTTGGGAATGATCACGTAACCGACGATCGCCATGGCGAACGTCAGGCCGAAAATCCCGAGCATCAGCCGTTGGTGGGCGAGCGCGCGCCGCAGGCCTTTTTCGTAGAGCGCCAGCAGTCGTTCGCCAAAGCCGGGTTTGGTATGGGCATTGTGTCCCGGGGCTCGCATGAACAGTGCGGCCAGGGTTGGTGCCAGGGTCAACGACACCACCACCGAAATCAAAATGGTCGAGGTCGCGGTCAGGGCGAACTCCTTGAACAGCCGTCCGACCACACCACCCATGAACAGCAACGGGATAAACGCCGCCACCAGCGAGAAGCTGATGGAGACCACCGTAAATCCGATCTCGCCGGCGCCCTTGATTGCAGCCTCGCGCATGCCGTCACCGGCCTCGAGGTGACGGTGAATGTTCTCCACCACAACGATCGCATCATCCACCACAAAACCCACGGAGATCACGATCGCCACCAGGGTCAGGTTGTTCAGGCTGAAACCCATCGCGTACATCAGCGCTAAACTGGCGATCAGCGACACGCCAAGCACGCTGGAAACAATCATCGTCGCCGACCACTGGCGCAGGAACAGCGCCATCACCGCGATCACCAGAAACACAGCAATCAGCAGGGTGATTTCCACCTCATGCAACGAGGCGCGGATGGTCCTGGTCCGGTCCGAGAGTACGGTCACTTGCACCGTGGCCGGGAGCATCGCTTGCAGGCGCGGCAGTTCAGCCTGGATGCGGTCGACGGTCCCGACGATGTTGGCGCCGGGCTGACGGAAGATCACCAGGTTCAACCCTGGTTGATCACCGGACCAGGCCTGAACATAGGCGTTTTCCGAGCCATTGATCACCCGCGCGACATCTTTGAGGTGGACCGGTGCACCGTCCTTGTAAGAGACGATCAACTGCCCATACTCCTCGGGGTGAAACAGCTGGTCGTTGGTCGACAGCGTGGAAATGCTCGACGGGCCGTATAGCGCACCCTTGGCCAGATTCAAGCTAGCCTGCTGCAGGGCTACCCGGATATCGGCCAGGGTCAGACCGACGGCCGCCAGTCTGTCCGGCGCGACCTGGACGCGGATGGCCGGGCGTTGCTGGCCAGTGACGTAGATCTGGCCGACACCGTCGATCTGGCTGAGCTGCCGCGCCAGCAGGGTTTCCACATAGTCGCTGAGTTCGGTGCCGGGCATCTGCGTCGAGCTGATAGCGAGGATCAGAACCGGGCTGTCGGCCGGGTTGAGTTTCCTCCAGGTCGGCAGGCTCGGCATGTCTTTGGGCAGCTTGCCGGAGGCGGTGTT
Source organism: Pseudomonas sp. GW821-FHT07G10 (assembly GCF_059418545.1). Lineage (NCBI taxonomy): Bacteria > Pseudomonadati > Pseudomonadota > Gammaproteobacteria > Pseudomonadales > Pseudomonadaceae > Pseudomonas > Pseudomonas sp. GW821-FHT07G10. Next base: position 161,981 of record NZ_JBWKQB010000009.1, read on the forward strand.
GATCGCCGCCTGAACTTCCTGGGCTGCGGTGTCGATGCTTTTATTGAGGGTAAATTGCAGCGTCAGGTTGGTAGAGCCCAAGGCACTGCTGGAGGTCATTTGGGTCATGCCGGGGATGGCGCTGAACTGTACTTCCAGTGGCGTGGCCACTGAGGAGGCCATGGTGTCCGGGCTGGCACCGGGCAACTGCGCAGTGACCTGGATGGTCGGAAACTCCGCTTCCGGCAACGGCGCGATGGGCAGCCGCGGGAAGGCGATCAGCCCCAGCAGCACCAGCGCAAAGGTCAGCAGAAGGGTGGAGACCGGGTGATCGATGCACCAGGCCGAAACCGAGCCATGGCCCTTCATGGTTGCAGCTCCGATTTCGCGGTTTGAATGACCGGTGTCGGCTCATTGAGTACCTCGATCCTGGAACCTGCCTTGAGCCGCGACTGGCCGTCGCTCACCAGCACATCACCGGGCTGCACACCCTTGATGATGTTCAGGTCACTGCCCTGATAAACCATCTGCACCGGCACCACTTCCACTTCGTCGGCTTTGACCCGATAGACGAAATACTGATCGAGCCCGCGTTGCACCACGGATGGCGGCACTACCAAGGCATCTTTGTCGAGGGCGGTCTGGATCTTGATGGTCACCAATTGCCCCGGCCAGAGCTTTTGCCCGGCGTTACTGAATTCGGCCTTGGCGCGAATGGTCCCGGTGTTGGTGTTGATCTGGTTGTCGATCAGGGTCATATGACCTTCACCGAGCAAGTCGCCGGTTACACCATCGGTGTCGGCGCCAAGATAGGCGTTGACCTGGGTTTGGGTCTGGGCGCCGATCAGTCTTTGCAGGGTCGGCAGCATCTGTTGCGGCAGGGAGAACTCGACGGCGATCGGGTCGATCTGGGTCACTGAGAACAAGCCTTGGGTATCGCTCATGCGCAGAAAGTTGCCTTCATCGACGGAGCGAATGCCAACTCGACCGGTCACCGGAGAGTGAATTTGGGTGTAGGACAGTTGGACTTGCGCAGCGTCAATGGCCGCCTGATTGCCTTGCGCGGTGGCTTTCAACTGGTTCACCAGCGCCAGTTGCTGATCGTAGGTCTGCCTGGAGACGCCATCATCGACGCTTAGCAGTTTGTATCGCTTGAGATTGACCTCGGCCACTTGCAGCTGCGCCTGGTTTTGCCCCAGCTGAGCGCGGGCCTGATCGAGGCTGGCGCGAATCGAGCGATCGTCGAGGGTGGCCAGCAGATCACCGGTTTTTACCAGCTGGCCTTCCTTGACCCACAGTTTGGTCAGGATGCCATCGATCTGCGGCCGGATGATTACGCTGTGCAACGACAACACTGAGCCGATGCTGCTGACATAGCGTGGCACGTCCTTCTGCTCGACGCTGATCACCCGCACGGGGATCGCGCTCGGCGCCGCCGGTTTGGCGGTGGTCGGCCCGGTCACAAACCAGGTGGCCATTGCGGCCAAGGCAATCAGCAATCCTGCGATCAACACCGTTTTTTCTTGAATACGCATGCTTGTAGGACGCCAGAGCAAAGTGGTCGAGGGATTTGGCCAGTATCAATGGCTTACTTATAGTCCTCAAACCCGGTCAGCAAAATGACTGCTAACTGACAGCGCTGTCAGTAATGGCTGACCATTCGCGCGGTGCGCAGGTTAAAGATCGCAGTCGCACAGGTATACTGCCGGCTTCTGCGGCCCGTCACTCCGGCCAGATCCATTTTTACACCCTTGGAGCTTTCATGACTTCCCGTAAACAACCGCCTGCTGCTGACGTCCAGAGCGAGGAACAGGCTGACCTGCAAAACAGCGTCGACTCCAGCGCAGACACCGAAGACAAAGCCGCAATCCCAGCGTTCAAGTTCCCGTTCAAGCCGGGCGAACTTGCCGCGGCGAAGAATGCCAGCCAGCCCTGGTATAAAAACGGTGCCAAGAACGGCCACACCAAGACTCCGGGCGCAGCGCCTCCCGGCACCCGTCGCTCGATGGGGAAGCGCTGAGTCATTGATCCGGATGGATCGTTGGATCATTCCCACGCTCCTGCGTGGGAATGCCTCACTGGACGCTGCGCGTCCGCTTTCGGCAGTGACGCAGAGCGTTACGGCTGCATTCCCACGCAGAGCGTGGGAACGATCACAGATGCATCAAGCCGCACGCAGCGAGATGAAGGCGTAGTTTGAAGGCTGCGTCGTTGCCACCTGCGCTCCGGCGGCCTGCACTTGTTCGGCGATATCTGTCCCGGATACATGGAACAACCACTCGCTGGCCGAACTCGCGGGTGGCTGCGCTTCAATCTGCTCGATGGCCATGGCGAACTCTGTCATGTCCGGCAGGTAAGCGGTAAAACCGTCGCCCTTGAGCGCGGTAGTCCGAATGCCCAGCAGTTCGCAGATGGCTTCCTTGGTCTGGATGTCGTCCCGATCAGCCTGGCGCGAACGCTGGATCAAGCCGGCCAGTTCCCGGTCGACCAACTCGCCGCCAACAATCAGCTGCGGGCCTTTTTCCCAGGATTCTGGCGGGCAGTCCTTGGCGGCTGGCTTGAGTGTAATGTGCGGATTGATTTCCATGGGGTAAATGCGACACACCAAAGGCCGGCGTTCATAGATCCGGCAGAGGTTGTCTTCGTCAAGATTCCGGCAGGGGCCAACGTTGTACGCGGCGAAGGTGATCGCCACATAAGCTTCGGTCACACCGCTGGGCACCACACAGGAACGTCGTTCGGCATGCTCGCGTTGCTGCAAAGGCAAGCCCAGGCCATTGCCGAGAAAGCCTTCCACCAGCACGATCAGGTTGCCGCCGTCAGCCGCCCACTGCCGGGCTTCGGCGAGGGTCAGGGGGACGTGATGGTCGGTGCAGCACTTGCCGCAACCTACGCAGGAAAACGTTGTATTCATTGAACGGCCGGCTGCAATTGATAGACGAGAGCGGTGACGGGATTACCCACAGAGTCACTGCAAAGGCCTGTTACGAAGCAAGTTATGCGCCAGTCATCCTTGGGTGGATCCCGGACCGCCAGGATCGCAGCCTGGGCTACGCTGGAACGAGTTCTCTGCGCACCAGACGCATGCCCGCGCTTTCATACAAGCGCCGGGCCCGATGGTTATCTTCCAGCACTTTCAAATCGACATACTCTTCGCGTTTTTGCTGGAAAACCCGGAATGCATGCAACAGCAAAGCCCGCCCAAGCCCCTGGCCTTGAGCCCTGGGATGCACCACCAGGTCTTTGATGTAGGCACTGGTCCAGCATTGGGCGACGCCGACAATCCCTTGGGCGTGCGTGGCGATAAAACACAGGGCCGGGTCATACTCGGCATCGGTTTCGAAGCGTTCACGCCAAATGTCCAGTGCCGGCACGCTGCCGCCGCCCTGCCGATAACCCAGCTCCATCAGCCCATGAACCGTCTTGGCAAGCGGCGCACGGTAAACGGTCAGGCTGATGCCGGCCGGCCAGGCGACGGGCGGCAAAACCTTGGTGAGGTCTCGACGCAGCAGCAGGCAGTAGTCCTCGGCCAAGGCTCAAATACCCTGAGCCGCGACGGCTTTGGCAGCCTCGATCAGACACTTGGTGAGCTCCGGCGAGGAGAACTTGGTCAGCACCGCGTTGGCTCCGGCCAGTCGGGCTTTTTCGCTGTTCATCGCGCTGTCCAGGGAGGTGTGCAGCAGCACGTAGAGGTGTGCGAAGTCCGGGGTTTCGCGCAGGGTACGGGTGAAGGCGTAACCGTCCATCTCCGACATCTCGATGTCCGAGACGATCAGATTGATTTGCTGTTCAGTGCCCTGCAGGTCCAGCAAGCAATCGATGGCTTCCTTGGCGCTGCGCGCGGTGTGGCATTGCAGGCCGAGGTTGCGCAGGGTGTGCACCGATTGTTGCAACGCCACCTGGCTGTCATCGACCACCAGAATCCTGGCATTACCCAGCACTTCGGCATCTTCCATGCTCAGTTCGGTCGGTGCTATTTCGATTCGTACCGGGGCGATGCCGTGGATGACTTTCTCGATATCCAGTACTTGTACCAGGGTGCCGTCGACCTGGGTTACGCCAGTGATGTACGACTTGGCGCCGCTGGCACCGTAGGGCGGCGGGCGGATATCGGTGGTCAGGCAATGCACGATCTTGCTCACGGCCTGAACGTGCAGACCTTGCTTGGAGCGGCTGACGTCAGTGACGATCAGGCAGCCGCCGTCCGGGTCGACCAGCGGTTTTTCACCAATCGCCCGGCTCAGATCGATCACCGACAGCGACGCGCCGCGCAGAGTGGCGATGCCTTTGACGTGTGGATGCGACTCCGGCAGCTTGGTCAGCGGCGGGCAGGGAATGATTTCACTGACTTTCAGCAGATTGATCGCCATCAGCTTGCCACTGCGCAAGGTAAACAGCAGAAGCGAGAGTGAGTCTGCGCGGGCTTTATCGGAGGACATAAAAACCTTCTGTGGATAAGGTGGTTCGCGGAAACGGGGCCGTGAACAGCTATCGATAACGGGTTATCGACTTGTTCAGGGCTGGCTTTAGGGTTAATCCCGGTAAACCAGACCGGCGCGATCTTCGTAGCAGCTGCCGAAGGCTGCGTTCGGCTGCGCAGCAGTCGTAAAACCTGAAACCGTGGTGTAACAGGTAGAACACGGTGACCGTTTTGCGAGGACTTCGTCCTCGAACGCAGGCTTCGCCAGCTGCTACGGGGGATGTGTGTTATTTCATCCCCAGGCGTTTCGCCATTCGACCAAGGTTTGCCCTGTCCAGGCCTAGCTCACGGGCCGCGCTTGCCCAGTTGTTCTGGTGGCGCTCAAGGCAGGCGCTGATTAGCTGACGCTGGTAGTTCTCGGTAGCCAGGCGCAGATCCCCGGCGACGTCGGGTAAAGCCACGGGGGAGCTGGCAGGCTCTGACGGGGATGCTTGCTGCGCGACATTCGGCAACTCCAGATCCGCCGCGCTGAGGCTGAGGATCTTCGGGCGCTCGCGGCAATTGCCCAGCGCCTTCAGCGCACTGCGACCAATCAAGTGTTCGAGTTCACGGACATTGCCCGGCCAGGCATAAGCCAGCAGCGCCGCCTGGGCATCGCTGGTCAAGCGCAAGCTGTTGAGGCCCATGCGCGAGCGGTTCTGTTCCAGGAAGAAGCCGCTGAGCAGCAGCACATCACGGCCGCGATCCCGCAGCGCCGGCACCAGCAGCGGGTAAACGCTGAGGCGATGATAGAAGTCGGCTCGATAGCGGCCGCTGCGCACTTCTTCGGCCAGATCGCGGTTGGTTGCAGCGATCAGGCGCACATCGACCTGATGTTCCTTATCCGAACCCAATCGCTGCAGCTGGCCGCTTTGCAGCACTCGCAGCAACTTGGCCTGAACGGTCAGCGACAACTCGCCAACTTCATCGAGGAACAGCGTGCCGCCATTGGCCAGTTCGAACTTGCCGCGGCGGTCGTTCATCGCGCCGGTGAAGGCGCCGCGCACATGGCCGAACAACTCGCTTTCCACCAGTGTGTCCGGCAGGGCGGCGCAGTTCAGGCTGATAATCGGTTTGTCGGCTCGCGGCGAAGCCGCGTGTATCGCCTGCGCCACCAGCTCCTTGCCGACTCCTGTCTCGCCGGTGATCAGCACCGTAAGGTCGCTGCCGCCGACCAGGCTGATCTCTTCCATCAGGCGTTTATGGGTTTTGCTTTGGCCGATCATTTCGCGGTTTTGCTGGCCGCTGGCCTGACGGTAAACCTCGGCCCGCTGGTGTTCGTCCTCGACGCGCAGGGCCAGACGCTCCATACGCTCGGCGGCATTGACGGTCGCGGCGGCGAGGCTGGCAAAGGCCTGCAGGGCGTCCAGTTCGATGGGTTCAAAACGCTGCGGGTCCAGCGCATCGAGGGTCAGCAGACCCCAAGGGCGTTCGTCGATAAACAGTGGGCAACCCATGCAATCGTGGACTTCCAGGTGTTCGTCGAGACCGTCCACCAGACCGTCGTAAGGGTCCGGCAACTCGCTGTCGCTGGCGAAACGGGTTGGCCCGGGACTGCTGAGCAACGCCTCGAAGCGCGGATGTTCGCTGACCTTGAAGCGTCGGCCCAGGGTGTCGGGGCTCAGGCCATCCACCGCCAAGGGCACCAGCCATTCGCCGTCGAGGCGCAAAAGGGCGGCGGCGTCACACGGCAGCAGAGCGCGCATGGCTTCGAGCAGGCGTCGATAGCGCTCGCCCTCCGGCAGTTCGCGGGACAGGTCGGAGACCAGGGGGAGCAGGGCGGTGAGCAGTGATTTTGCAGTCATATTGACTCCATATAGTCTTAATGACTATAAATCAGGCATTGTCGATATGACTACTATTTTATTAACTTATTGATTTATATAGATTTAATTGTTGGCATGGAAACTGATGAGTAAAGGGTAGTCAGCTGGAAACCAAAAAGCTCAGGAGTTGCCCTTATGCTTAGCGTTCAAGACCGTGCCATCGTCAAATCGACCGTCCCTCTGCTGGAAAGCGGTGGCGAAGCGTTGATCACTCACTTCTATCGCATGATGCTTTCTGAATACCCGCAAGTGCGTCCGTTGTTCAACCAGGCCCACCAGAGCAGTGGCGATCAGCCTCGGGCACTGGCCAACGGCGTATTGATGTATGCGCGGCATATCGACCAGTTGGACCAATTGGGCGATCTGGTGGCGAAAATCATCAACAAGCACGTTGCCCTGCAAATCCTCCCTGAGCATTACCCAATCGTTGGCAGCTGCCTGCTGCGGGCCATTTCCGAAGTGCTCGGCAGCGAGATTGCCACCCCTGAAGTCATAAGCGCCTGGGGCGCAGCCTATAACCAGCTGGCCGATATCCTGATCGGTGCTGAAACGGTGATCTATGACCAGAAGGCCGAAGCACCGGGCGGCTGGCGCGGTGAGCGGGAATTCAAACTGGTCGCGCGGGTCGAGGAAAGCTCGGAAATTACTTCGTTCTACTTCGAGCCTGCAGACAAGGGCCCGATTCTGGCGGCAGAGCCTGGCCAATATATCGGCATGAAACTGATCCTCGATGGCGAAGAGATTCGTCGTAACTATTCATTGTCGGCCCTGGCTGACGCCGGCCAGTACCGCATCAGCGTCAAGCGCGAAGCTGGCGGTCGTGCCTCGAATTTCCTGCATGACCGGTTCCATGTCGGCGCGAGCATCATGCTGTTTCCGCCATCCGGCGAGTTCACCCTGACCGCCAGCGACAAACCATTGGTACTGATCAGTGGCGGTGTCGGCATTACACCTACTTTGCCGATGCTTGAAGCAGCTCTGGCGAGCAAACGCCCGGTGCACTTCATTCATTGTGCGCGTAATGGCGGTGTCCACGCCTTCCGTGATTGGGTGGATGGCCTGGCCGAGCGTCACCCGCAACTCAAGCGTTTCTACTGCTACGCCGAAGATGATGGCGTCAGTCCGGCGGCGCACCGGGTCGGGCTGTTGAGTCAGGATCAGCTTGCTGCCTGGATGCCTGAAGAGCGTGATCTGGACGCTTACTTCCTGGGTCCCAAAGGCTTCATGGGCGCAATCAAACGTCACCTCAAGGCGTTGGGCGTTCCGGAGAAACAAAGCCGTTACGAGTTCTTCGGTCCGGCTGCGGCGCTGGAGTAAACCTTTATTGAATGATCGTGAATGATCGTTCCCACGCTCTGCGTGGGAATGCAGCCCGTGACGCTGCGCGTCACAAAAGCGGACGCAGAGCGTCCGGTGAGGCATTCCCACGCGGGAGCGTGGGAACGATCAAGCTAGCAAGCCCCCCCTGTTTAATTCCCCGTTAATTCCCCTGCCGTTAATTCCTCCTGTTAAAACCACCGAACCGCCCGCGTGCGCTCACGGCCAGCGTGTAAACTTGCGGACAGACGAAAACCACCACTTTGGCAAAGGGATACGGGGATGAGTGACGAAATACTGCGTTTGGGGCGCGAGCGACGGTTTCTGGTCTTGCTGGGTGTGATCTGCCTGGCGCTGATCGGCGGTGCGCTGTACATGCAGGTGGTGCTGGGCGAAGCGCCATGTCCGCTGTGTATCCTGCAACGCTATGCCTTATTGCTGATTGCGATCTTCGCCTTCATCGGCGCGGCGATGCACACCCGCCGCAGTATTACTGTGTTCGAAGTGTTGGTGGTGCTCAGTGCCATCGCTGGCGCCGCGGTGGCTGGTCATCACGTCTACATCCAGTTCTACCCGGCGGTCAGTTGCGGAATCGACGTCCTGCAGCCGATCGTCGATGGCTTGCCGCTGGCTTCGATCTTCCCGCTGGGCTTTCGGGTCGACGGTTTCTGCGAGACGCCTTACCCACCCGTGCTGGGTTTGTCCCTGGCGCAGTGGGCGCTGGTGGCCTTCGTACTGACGGTGGTGCTGGTGCCGCTGGGTATCTCCCGCAATCGCAAGAACCTGCGCTGAAGTCATCCGCCGCATCACATAGCGACACAAAAACGCCCTGGTCCTGCGTGTGAGGATCGGGGCGCTTTGCATTTTGGTGCCCTTGAAAAAGAGTGTGGTTTGCAGCAGTGAAATGTGCGGCGCATGTGCGACACGTTGTCACACACTGGGTATGGCGAGACATTTCAAGTGGTCATGTTGGTGCTGTATGGCAGCCTGAATTTCTCCCCGTTCAGCGATCAAATTGCCGAAAGCCGCAAAGCCCCATCAGGCAGATTTAACAGGCTCCAGGGAAACGCTGGAGGCCTTGTTTCAAGAGGTCTTGGGGCAAATTGAGGGGCAAGATCGGGCAGCGAAGCTGTCTAAAATGAGCGCATTAAGCCTACATTCTTTATGGTCATTGTTGCGAATGAAAAGCGATACGATCGCTGGGTGATGCAATAATCGTTAATGATTATTGCCAGATCCGATAAAAATTATTTCGATATGAGACATGGTTTATAAAACGCTACATATCTACAATCGCACGCACTGAGTTTCCGGCGCTGCTCATTCTTCGTCAGGAGGGGGGGCGAGGGGCGGTTTGATTGCTCCATACGACTCCGGGTGTCGGCAACCTTCCAACTATCCGCACCAAATGGAATTGGTCTGTAACAAGGCCTTTGACCACGAATTCGAATAAGAACTTACCGCTAGCCCAGGATTTGTCGATCAGCGTATAGCGCGACGGGCAGGCCCTTATTCAATCGAAGAAAAAATGCCAACCCTTGGCAGGGTGAAGTGTTGGCGATCAAAACCCAACTGCATTGCGCAAGCTGCTTTAGAGGTCGTGAGATGAGTAAAAACAGGTACCCCAGATTCTTAGGCTTCTTGCCTCTGCTCGGCACGTTGTTGCTGGGTGGTTGCAATATGACCTTGCTCGATCCGAAGGGCCAGGTCGGCCTGGACGAGCGAAACCTGATCATCACCGCAACGCTGCTGATGCTGTTGGTCGTGGTGCCGGTCATCGTAATGACCTTCGCTTTCGCCTGGAAATATCGCGCATCCAACAAGGACGCGACCTACGCGCCGAACTGGTCGCACTCCACCAAGATCGAAATCGCGGTGTGGGCTGTTCCAGTGCTCATCATCATTGCCCTGGGTTACGTCACCTACAAGTCGACCCACGCACTGGACCCGTACCGTCCGCTGGAATCCGACGTCAAGCCGATCACCATTCAAGTGGTCTCCATGGACTGGAAGTGGCTGTTCATCTACCCGGAACAAGGCATCGCCACCGTCAACAAGATGGTGTTCCCGGCCAACACGCCGGTTAACTTCAAAATCACCTCCGACACCGTGATGAACTCGTTCTTCATTCCGGGCCTGGGCGGTCAGATCTACGCGATGGCGGGCATGGAGACCAAGTTGCACCTGATCGCCAATCAGAATGCCGAGTTTGACGGTATCTCCGCCAACTACAGCGGTGCTGGCTTCACTGGCATGAAATTCAAAGCAATCGCCACCTCTCAGGCAGATTTCGATGCCTGGGTCAGTGATGTCAAGAAGGCACCTAAACAGCTTGAAAAAGCTGAATACGAAGCCCTTTCCAAACCAAGCCAGAACAACCCGGTTGAACTCTACTCCTCGTACGCGCCGAACCTGTTCCAGACCATCATCGACAAGTATGAAGGCATGAAACCGGGCCAGCCGATGCACCACGAGAAGGAAGGGAAGGAAGTGGCCGGTATGGAAGGGATGGACATGAGTTCGCATTCAGCTGCCGGGGCAGAGGAGTAAACGATGTTTGGTAAATTAAGTTGGGAAGCGATCCCGTTCCACGAGCCGATCGTGATGGTGACCATCGCCATGATCGCGCTCGGTGGTCTGGCGGTATTTGCTGCAATCACCTACTTCAAGAAGTGGACCTATTTGTGGACCGAGTGGCTGACGTCGGTCGACCACAAGAAAATCGGCGTGATGTACATCGTCGTTGCCATGATCATGCTGCTGCGTGGTTTTGCCGACGCGGTCATGATGCGCTCCCAGCTGGCCCTGGCCACCGAGGGTTCGCCTGGCTACCTGCCACCTGAACACTATGACCAGATCTTCACCGCTCACGGTGTGATCATGATCATCTTCATGGCGATGCCATTCTTCACCGGCCTGATGAACCTTGCAGTGCCGCTGCAGATCGGCGCACGTGACGTTGCCTACCCGTTCCTTAACTCCCTGAGCTTCTGGCTGCTGGTATCCGGCGTAGTGCTGGTCAACGTGTCCCTGGGTGTCGGCGAATTCGCCCGTACCGGTTGGGTTGCGTATCCACCGCTGTCGGAACTGGGCTACAGCCCGGGCGTGGGTGTGGACTACTACATCTGGGCACTACAGCTATCGGGTCTAGGGACGACGCTGACGGGGGTCAACTTCCTGGCTACCGTGCTGAAAATGCGTACCCCGGGCATGAAAATGATGGACATGCCGATCTTCACCTGGACCTGCACCTGGGCCAACGTACTGATCGTCGCTTCCTTCCCGATCCTGACCGCTACCCTGGCTTTGCTGACGCTTGACCGTTACATGGATTTCCACATTTTCACCAATGAACTGGGTGGAAATCCGATGATGTACGTCAACCTGTTCTGGGCCTGGGGTCACCCCGAGGTTTACATCCTGATTCTGCCGGCGTTCGGGATCTTCTCCGAAGTCATCTCGACCTTCTCCGGCAAGAAACTGTTCGGCCACCACTCGATGATCTACGCCAGCGGCGCGATCACGATCCTGGGCTTCATGGTCTGGCTGCACCACTTCTTCACCATGGGGTCGGGTGCCAACGTCAACGCCTTCTTCGGTCTGGCGACGATGCTGATTTCGATCCCGACGGGGGTGAAGCTATTCAACTGGCTGTTCACCATTTACCAGGGCCGTCTGCGTTTCACCAGCCAGGTGCTGTGGACTCTGGGCTTCATGGTGACCTTCGCCATCGGCGGCATGACCGGCGTACTGCTGGCCATTCCGGGTGCTGACTTCGTTCTGCACAACAGCCTGTTCGTTATTGCGCACTTCCACAACGTGATCATCGGCGGCGCCGTGTTCGGTTACATCGCCGGTTTCGGCTTCTACTTCCCTAAAGCGTTCGGCTTCAAGCTGCACGAAGGTTGGGGCAAGGCAGCGTTCTGGTTCTGGATCTCGGGCTTCTTCGTCGCGTTCATGCCGCTCTATGCACTGGGCTTCATGGGCATGACCCGTCGTCTGAACAGCACCACCAACCCTGAGTGGACGCCATACCTGCACGTTGCAATGGTCGGTGCGGTACTGATCGCCTTCGGTATTGCCTGCCAGTTGATCCAGTTGTACGTGAGTATCCGTGATCGCAAGCTGCCGCAGAACATGTGCGAAGCCGGCGACCCGTGGAATGCCCACACGCTGGAATGGTCGACCTCCTCGCCACCACCGTTCTACAACTTCGCTGTACTGCCGAAAGCCGACGGCATCGACCCGTTCACCGAAGCCAAGCAAAACGGTACTGCGTACAAGGCTCCGGCCAGGTACGAGCCGATCCACATGCCAAACAACACCGCGACCGGTCTGGTCATGGGTGCTCTGTTGACCGTGTTCGGTTTCGCGATGATCTGGCATATCTGGTGGATGGCCATCGCAGGTCTTGCCGGCACCGTGATCTATTTCGTGATCCACGCTGCCCGTGATGATCAGGGCTACATGGTGCCGGTCGATGTGATCGAGCGCATTGAAGCCGAGCAGCACAAGCGTCTGGTTGCGGCCAAAGCGATTCCGGCCACCGCCACCCGTGTTGAAACCTCGTTGGAACAGGCTTAAACCATGTCGAACTTAGTGACCAATGTTGGACACGCCCATGGTCATGACCATGGGCACGATGACCATCACCACGACTCGGGCGAGATGACCGTATTCGGTTTCTGGCTCTACCTGATGACCGACTGCATTCTGTTTGCGTCGATCTTCGCGGTGTACGCGGTACTGGTAAACAACGTAGCCGGTGGCCCGTCGGGCCACGACATCTTCGAACTGCCATACGTGCTGGGCGAAACCGCCTGCCTGTTGCTCAGCTCGATCACCTACGGCTTCGCCATGCTGGCGTTGTTCAAAGGCAAGAAGACTCAGGTGCTGGGCTGGTTGGCCATCACCTTCCTGTTCGGTCTGGGCTTCATCGGCATGGAGATCAACGAGTTCCATACGCTGATCTCCGAAGGCTTCGGTCCGAACCGCAGTGGCTTCCTGTCCGGGTTCTTCACCCTGGTCGGTACCCACGGTCTGCACGTGACCAGCGGTCTGATCTGGATGGCGATCATGATGTATCAGGTCCAGAAGAATGGCCTGACAGCGACCAACAAGACCCGTCTGAGCTGCCTGAGCCTGTTCTGGCACTTCCTGGACGTTGTGTGGATCTGCGTATTCACCGTTGTTTACCTGATGGGGACTCTGTAAATGGCTAACGCAGCTCACTCACACAATGGCCACGATGGTCACGACGCCAGCCACGGCAGCGTCAAGTCGTACGGCATCGGCTTCATCCTGTCAGTGATCCTGACCATCATTCCTTTCGGCCTGGTGATGTACCCGTCGCTACCGAAAGACGTGACCCTGTTGATCGTACTGGCCTTCGCAGTGATCCAGGTGCTGGTGCACCTGGTCTACTTCCTCCACCTGGACCGCTCCGCCGCCCAGCGTAACAACGTGATTGCGTTTGTTTTCGCGGCGCTGGTTATCCTCCTGTTGGTCGGGTTGTCGCTGTGGATCATGTACAGCATCCATTCCGTCATGATGGCGCACTGAGGAAAGTCCGGATGTCCCTAAAGCACTTTATCCAAATCACCAAACCGGGGATCATTTTCGGTAACGTGCTTTCTGTGGCAGGCGGGTTTTTCCTGGCCTCGAAAGGGCATGTCGACATCGCCCTGTTCCTGGCCGCAATGATTGGCACTTCGTTGGTGGTGGCGTCCGGTTGCGTGTTCAACAACTGCATCGACCGCGACATCGACCTGAAGATGGAACGCACCAAAAACCGTGTGCTGGTCCAGGGCCTCATCTCCCTGAAACTGGCACTGGTTTACGCCACCCTCCTGGGGGTCGCCGGTGTGGCTTTGCTGTACCGCGTGGCCAACCCGTTGGCGGCGCTGTTCGCGGTGATCGGTTTCGTCATCTACGTCGGCTTCTACAGCCTGTACCTCAAGCGCAAGTCGGTTCACGGCACGCTGGTGGGCAGTCTGTCGGGCGCCATGCCGCCGGTGATCGGTTACGTGGCCGTGAGCAACAGCTTCGACATGGCGGCGTTGACGCTGCTGGTGATGTTCAGCCTGTGGCAGATGCCGCATTCCTACGCCATCGCGATCTTCCGCTTCAACGATTACCTGGCCGCATCGATTCCGGTGCTGCCGGTCAAGCGCGGGATTGAGGTGGCCAAGCGGCACATCCTGCTCTACATCCTGGCGTTCCTTGTGGCGACCTTGATGCTGACCTTCAGCGGCTACGCCGGCATGAGCTACCTCGCCGTCGCCGCCGCCATGGGCATGTACTGGCTGTACATGGCCTGGACCGGCTACAAGGCCGTGGATGATCGAGTCTGGGCGCGCAAGCTGTTCGTCTTCTCGATCTTCACCATCACCGCGCTGAGCGTGATGATGTCCCTGGACTTCAAAGTGCCAAGTGAGTTGTTGCTGACTTACGCGCCTTGAGCTAGAGCATGGCAACAAAAAGCCCCGCCTTCGATTGAAGAGCGGGGCTTTTTTTGTCTGTGTGTCTCGTCCTGAATAAGGTTTACACCTTCTGGCTTCTTATCAGGAGGGTGCAATGGATACGGGCGCAAAACGCAGT
>NZ_JBWKQB010000010.1:0-172500 GCF_059418545.1 Pseudomonas sp. GW821-FHT07G10
TTTGTTTACCAAGGAGTTTTCCGTTTCGACTGCGCCGGAAGTGGGGCGAATTATAGGCTTCCAGATTCTGCCGTCAACCTCTATTTTCACAATTCTGTCATATGAGTCAAAAAGACCCTGAAAAGCAAAAGGCCGGCACCTTTTTCAAATAAGGGAGCCGGCCTTTTTACCCTTCTACTTATAAGCTAGGGAAAGCGAACTGCGAAGCTTCGTGACTGGCACGTTGCGGCCAGCGCTGGGTAATTGCCTTACGGCGGGTATAGAAGCGCACACCATCCGGGCCATAAGCATGCAGGTCACCGAACAACGAACGCTTCCAGCCGCCAAAGCTGTGGTACGCCACTGGAACCGGCAGCGGTACGTTGACGCCCACCATCCCCACTTCAATCTCGTCGCAGAACAACCGGGCCGCTTCACCGTCACGGGTAAAGATGCAGGTGCCGTTGCCGTACTCGTGATCGTTGATCAGTTGCATCGCCTCTTCAAGGCTGTTCACTCGCACGATGCACAGCACCGGGCCGAAGATCTCTTCTTTATAGATGCGCATCTCTGGAGTGACGCGATCGAACAGGCAGCCGCCGAGGAAGAAGCCCTCTTCATGGCCTGTTACGCTCAGACCACGGCCATCGACCACCAACTCAGCGCCGGAAGAAACACCGTCTTCTATATAGCCACTGACTTTGTCGCGATGCTGACCGGTCACCAGTGGGCCCATGTCCAGACCACAGGAAGTGCCGGCACCGATTTTCAGCGCCTTGATTTGCGGCACCAACTTGGCAACCAATGCATCCGCCACCTGATCGCCGACACACACGGCCACCGAGATCGCCATGCAACGCTCACCGCAAGAACCATAGGCCGCGCCCATCAAGGCACTGACTGCGTTGTCCAGGTCTGCATCCGGCATCAGCACCGCATGGTTCTTCGCCCCGCCCAATGCTTGCACACGTTTGCCGCGCTTGGTGGCTTCGGCATAGATGTATTCAGCAATCGGAGTCGATCCAACAAAGCTAAGCGCTTTGACCTCTGGCGCTTCGATCAACGCATCCACCGCACCTTTGTCGCCGTGCACCACGCTCAGCACGCCTTTGGGCAAGCCGGCTTCTTGCAGCAGCTGGGCGATCAGCAGCGTTGAACTCGGATCACGCTCGGAAGGCTTGAGGATGAAGCAGTTCCCGCAAACGATCGCCAGTGGATACATCCACAGCGGAACCATGGCCGGGAAGTTGAACGGCGTGATGCCGGCAACCACGCCCAACGGCTGGAAGTCGGACCAGGCATCGATGTTCGGGCCGACGTTACGGCTGTACTCGCCCTTGAGGATTTCCGGAGCCGAGCAGGCGTATTCGACGTTCTCGATACCGCGCTTCAGTTCGCCGGCGGCGTCTTCCAGGGTCTTGCCATGCTCTTCGCTGATCAACTGTGCGATACGCGCTTCGTTCTGCTCGAGCAGTTGTTTGAAGCGGAACATCACCTGAGCACGCTTGGCCGGCGGTGTGTTGCGCCATGCAGGAAAAGCAGCCTTGGCCGTGTCGATGGCTTTTTGCACTGTTTCGCGACTGGCCAGAGGGACCTTGTGAATCGGCTGGCCGGTGGACGGGTTGAACACATCAGCGCTGCGACCGTTGTCGGTCACCAGTTCGCCGTTGATCAAATGCTGGATAAGACTCATGCGGGGCTCCTGAAAAGTTGTCCACAGGTGCCCGACATGGGGCACCTGCTAAATAAAGATGGCTTTTTGCAGGAGCACGGCTTGCCAGCGATGGCGTCCTTGAGGCCCATCGCGAGCAAGCTCGGCTCCTACAGGCTGGATCAGTCGACTTTGTTCAGCACTTCGCCGACCGCGTCGAACAGGCGATCAAGATCCTGCGGCTTGCTGTTGAAGGTTGGGCCAAACTGTAAGGTGTCGCCGCCGAAGCGCACGTAGAAACCAGCTTTCCACAGCGCCATACCGGCTTCGAACGGACGCACGATCGCGTCGCCATCTCGCGGGGCGATTTGAATCGCGCCGGCCAGGCCATAGTTACGAATGTCGATAACGTTCTTCGAACCCTTCAAACCGTGCAAGGCATTCTCGAAATGCGGCGCGACTTCAGCCACGCTCTGCACCAGGTTTTCCTTGTGCAGCAGATCCAGTGCAGCCAAACCAGCCGCGCAAGCCACCGGGTGCGCCGAGTAGGTGTAGCCGTGGGGGAATTCCACCGCGTACTCCGGCGTCGGTTGATTCATGAAGGTCTGATAAATCTCGGAACTGGCAATCACCGCGCCCATCGGGATTGCGCCGTTGGTGACTTGCTTGGCGATGCACATCAGGTCCGGGGTCACGCCAAAGCTGTCAGCACCGAACATCGAGCCGGTACGACCAAAGCCAGTAATCACTTCGTCGAAGACCAGCAGGATGTTGTGTTGATCACAGATTTCGCGCAGGCGCTTGAGGTAACCCTGAGGCGGAACCAGCACACCAGCGGAACCGGCCAGCGGCTCGACGAACACGGCGGCGATGTTCGAGGCATCGTGCAACTCGATCAGCTTGAGCAGCTCATCGGCCAGGGCAATACCGCCCTGCTCCGGCATCCCACGGGAATAAGCATTGCTCGCCAGCAAGGTGTGCGGCAGATGGTCGACATCCATCATTGCCTGACCGAACATTTTGCGGTTGCCGTTGACGCCGCCCAGACTGGTGCCGGCGATGTTCACGCCGTGGTAGCCACGGGCACGACCGATCATTTTGGTCTTGGTCGCCTGACCTTTCAGACGCCAGTAGGCGCGCACCATCTTCACTGCGGTGTCAGCACACTCGGAGCCGGAATCGGTGAAGAACACGTGATTCAGGTTACCTGGGGTCAGCTCGGTGATTTTCTCTGCCAGCTGGAAAGACAGTGGGTGACCGTACTGAAAGCCCGGCGAGTAATCGAGGGTACCCAACTGTTTTGCAACGGCTTCCTGGATTTCCTTGCGGGTATGCCCCGCACCACAGGTCCACAGACCGGACAACGAGTCATAGACCTTGCGGCCCTTGTCGTCGATCAGGTAGCTGCCTTCTGCGGCAACAATCAGTCGCGGGTCGCGCTGGAAGTTGCGGTTGGCGGTGTAAGGCATCCAGTGAGCATCGAGCTTGAGTTGGCTGGCCAGGGAGACCGGAGCGTTTTCAGGCAAGTTCATGAGCAAAACCTCGCAGGGCAATAAGCGGCGTAGGGATCAAAAGCGTTCTTGCAGCTAAATTGCCACGGGGATAAAGTCGGTGAAATCCAACTTTTCTAACCTTCAGTCAGGCCATCACTAAACTATGAGCAGCCGCCGCCCCGATCCGCTGGCGCAAGTCAGTGACTTTGATATCCGCCTGCTGCGCATATTTCGCAGCGTGGTCGAATGCGGCGGCTTCTCCGCAGCGGAAACCGTGCTGGGGATCGGCCGCTCCGCCATCAGCCAGCAGATGAGCGACCTTGAACAACGCCTCGGCCTGCGTCTGTGCCAACGCGGTCGCGCAGGGTTTTCTCTGACCGAGGAAGGCCGCGAGGTCTATCAGTCGGCCTTGCAACTACTCAGTGCGCTGGAAAGCTTTCGCACCGAGGTCAACGGCCTGCACCAACATCTGCGCGGTGAGCTGACCATCGGTCTGACTGACAACCTGGTCACCCTCCCCCACATGCGCATCACCCATGCTTTGGCACAGTTGAAGGAGCGGGGCCCGGACGTACAGATTCAAATCCGCATGATCGCCCCCAACGAAGTGGAGCAAGGTGTACTCGACGGCCGTTTACATGTCGGTGTGGTGCCTCAGGCCAGCGCACTCTCGGGCCTGGAATACCAGCCGCTGTACAGCGAGCGTTCGCTGCTCTACTGCGCGGTCGGACATCCGCTGTTTTATGTCGATGACAAACAACTGGATGACCAGCGGCTCAACAGTCAGGACGCCATCGCACCGACCTTCCGTTTGCCGTCCGAGATCCAGGCGCATTATCAGGCACTCAATTGCACCGCCAGCGCGTCGGATCGGGAAGGCATGGCGTTTCTGATTTTGACCGGACGCTATATCGGCTATCTGCCGGACCATTACGCCAGCCTCTGGGTGCAGCAAGGCCGATTGCGCGCTTTGAAACCCAAGGCGCGCTTCTATGACCTGAGCCTGGCGTCGGTCACCCGCAAGGGACGTCGCCCTCATTTGGTGTTGGAAAGCTTCTTGGAAAGCCTGGAGGCCACGCGGTAAACCGAACGGCTTCGAGGCTTTTATGGTGACAAGGCTTGTCTGATTCTT
Organism: Pseudomonas sp. GW821-FHT07G10; assembly: GCF_059418545.1. Classification (NCBI taxonomy): domain Bacteria; kingdom Pseudomonadati; phylum Pseudomonadota; class Gammaproteobacteria; order Pseudomonadales; family Pseudomonadaceae; genus Pseudomonas; species Pseudomonas sp. GW821-FHT07G10. Next base: position 4,256 of record NZ_JBWKQB010000010.1, read on the forward strand.
GTGGGTGCGCTATCAACGCATTGGTTGCACCCACAGAACTGCTCGGAAACGTCCATGACCCTTGAAGTCCCAGCCCACACCGGCAAACCTGCCAGCCGAATTCGCCAAAAAAACGAAGACGCAATCATCAAGGCCGCCGAAGACGAGTTCGCTCGTCACGGGTTCAAAGGCACCAGCATGAACACCATTGCGCAGAATGCCGGACTGCCCAAGGCTAACCTGCATTACTACTTCACCAACAAGCTCGGGCTCTATGTGGCGGTGCTGAGCAACATCATCGAGTTGTGGGACAGCACCTTCAACACATTAACCGCCGAAGACGATCCGGCCGAATCGCTGACGCGCTACATCCGCGCCAAGATGGAGTTTTCCCGCCGCCAACCGCAAGCCTCACGGATCTTCGCCATGGAGATCATCAGCGGCGGGGAATGCCTGAGCAAGCATTTCAGCCAGGACTATCGCGTCTGGTTCCAGGGCCGTGCAGGTGTATTTCAGGCTTGGATCGACGCTGGCAAGATGGACCCGGTCGACCCGGTAAACCTGATCTTTCTGTTGTGGGGCAGCACCCAGCATTACGCCGACTTCGCCACACAGATTTGTCGCGTGACAGGCCGCACCAAGCTGACCAGGCAGGACATGGAAGACGCTGGTAACAACCTGATCCGTATCATTCTCAAGGGCTGCGGCCTCAAGCCAACCCTTTAAAAGATCCTCGCACATGCCTTTTACCCTCGCCGGCCTTTGCGAATACCGCGAAGAAATTCGCAAAAGCCGCTTCATCGCCCTCGCTGCGCCGATCAGCAGCGCCGTTGATGCTCAGGCGTTCATCGAGCAGCACAGCGACTTGAATGCCTCGCACAATTGCTGGGCCTGGAAGCTCGCCGATCAATACCGCAGCAGCGACGACGGCGAACCGGGCGGCACTGCCGGACGGCCGATTCTGGCGGCCATCGAAGCGCAGGATTGTGATCAAGTAGCGGTAGTGGTGATTCGCTGGTACGGCGGCATTCAGTTAGGTACCGGCGGACTCGCTCGGGCCTATGGCGGCAGTGCCAACAAGTGCTTGCAAACCGCTGAACGAATTGCGCTGATCAGCCGGGTGCCGTTGCGTTGCGCCTGCGGCTTCGGCGAATTGGCGCTGGTCAAACTACGGGTGGCCGAACTCGGGGGCCTGATGCTGGAAGAAACCTTCACCGCCAATGGCGTGGAGTTGCACCTGGCCGTAGGTGAAGCACAGATCCAGATCCTGCAAACGCAACTGGCCGATCTGAGTCGCGGACGCATTCTGTTGCAGCGGTAAAAGGCTGCGATCTTTTGGGGCAAGACTTAATCCAAGTGTTTCCACGACTTGCCCACATCTGCTGTGCACCCGACTGTGGATAACCTGAGCACATTCCCCGCAACCCCTTCTGCAACGTGGCTTTGCGGCCATTGTTCATTTTTCGTCCAATCGCCCTTCTTCGGGATTAATCCCACCGAAAAACAATCAGTTAGAGCGGTTTATCGCCTTTAGAAGAAAGCCTTTCAGTGCTTATGCCTGGGCTTTTGGCTTGCGCACAAATACTGTGGAGCAATCTGTGGATAACCCGTGCAAGGCTGGCTCAGTCGCATAGGCGGCAACGCTCTCCGTCGGCTGCTCATTTTTTAACCAGTTCGATACGGGCGAAACCGGGGCCTTATCGACAGGCTTGCCCTGAAGTGGTGCCGGAGCAGGGATCAGTATATTGCGCGAGAGGCTGCGCAGCAGGCAGAACAACGACGACACCGGGTTTTCCTGACTCAATGGCCAGGAAATTGCTTTATCCACAGGCACAACTTCAATTGTCCCGAGCCTGTCATGCCAAATCCCGTGCCGATCCCTGATCAAACACCGCGTCTGCAATTGCGCAGAATCAGCAAACGCTATCCCGGCTGCCTGGCCAATGACGGTATCGACCTGAGTATTCAACCCGGTGAGATCCACGCCCTGCTCGGTGAAAACGGCGCCGGGAAAAGCACTCTGATGAAAATTATCTACGGCGTGACCCATGCCGACTCGGGCGAGATGATCTGGCAAGGACAACGCTTGACCATGCGCAACCCGGCCCAGGCGCGAAGTCTGGGGATTGGCATGGTGTTCCAGCATTTCTCGCTGTTTGAAACCTTGAGCGTGGCGCAGAACATTGCCCTGGCCATGGGCGCTGCGGCAGGCACACCCACGCAACTGGAGCCGCGCATTCGTGAAGTCTCGCAACGTTATGGCATGGCGCTGGAGCCAGAACGGCTGGTGCACAGTTTGTCGATTGGCGAGCGTCAGCGGGTGGAGATCATTCGCTGCCTGATGCAGGACATTCGCCTGCTGATTCTCGATGAGCCAACCTCGGTCCTGACTCCGCAAGAGGCGGACGAGTTGTTCGTCACCCTGCGTCGATTGGCCGTCGAGGGCTGCAGCATTCTGTTTATCAGCCACAAGCTCGGCGAAGTTCGGGCGCTGTGTCATAAGGCCACGGTGCTGCGCGGTGGTCGAGTGGCCGGACATTGCGTTCCAGCCGAGTGCACGGATCAGCAACTGGCTCAGTTGATGGTGGGTGATGCGGCGGGGTTGATCGCTGATTATCCGAAGGTCGGCGGCCGCGAAACTTTCTTGCAGATACAAAAGCTGTCCTGGCATAACCCGGATCCGTTCGGCTGCTCACTGAGGGATATCCACCTTGAAGTACGCAGCGGCGAAATCGTTGGGATCGCCGGTGTCGCCGGGAATGGTCAGGACGAATTGCTGGCCCTGCTCAGCGGCGAAGAATGCCTTGCACGTAATGACGCCGCGACCATCAGTTTCGCCGGGCAACCGGTCGCTCATTTACGCCCCGATGCAAGACGCGGCCTCGGCCTGGCATTTGTGCCGGCAGAACGCCTCGGCCACGGGGCAGTGCCGCAATTGAGTCTGGCAGACAACGCCTTGCTGACCGCTTTTCAGCAAGGGCTGGTCAGCAATGGCCTGATTCAGCATGGCAAAGTCCAGGCATTGGCCGAAGAGATCATCCGCCGCTTCGGGGTCAAGACACCGAATACTGAAACCTGTGCTCGCAGCCTGTCCGGCGGCAATTTGCAGAAATTCATTCTCGGCCGGGAAATCCTTCAACAACCGAAACTGCTGATCGCGGCGCACCCGACCTGGGGCGTGGATGTGGGTGCCGCGGCGGTGATCCATCGCGCGTTGATTGCCCTGCGCGATGCGGGTGCCGCGATCCTGGTGATCAGCGAAGACCTCGACGAGTTGTTCCAGATCAGCGATCGGCTGGCGGCGCTATGCAGCGGTCGACTGTCGACGCTCAAACCGACCGCGCAAACCAGCCTGATCGCAGTCGGTGGCTGGATGGCGGGCCAGTTCGACACGTCTCACCAATCCACGCCTTTGCCGGTTTAACGGAGTTTCACATGCTGCTTTCTCTCGAACCCCGTGGCCAGCAATCGCGCCTGATGCTGTGGTGCTCGCCGCTACTTGCCGCAACGTTGACCCTGGGTTGTGGCTCGCTGCTGTTTATTGCCCTCGGTCACGACCCTTTGATGACCTTGCATACCTTGTTGATTGCGCCGATCAGTGACCTGTATGGCGTCTCTGAGCTGTTGGTCAAAGCCTTGCCGATTCTGCTGTGTGCGTTGGGTCTGGCGGTAGCGTATCAAGCGCGGATCTGGAACATCGGCGCCGAAGGTCAGTTGTTGCTTGGCGCTCTGGCCGGCAGTGCACTGGCAGTGAATATCATCGATGTGCAAAGTCGCTGGGCGCTGGTGTCAATCCTGATGATCGGCACGCTGGCCGGTGCTGCCTGGGCCGGGTTGACGGCATGGCTGCGCACGCGGTTCAACGCCAATGAAATCCTCACCAGCATCATGCTCAATTACATCGCCCTGAACCTGCTGCTGTTCTGCGTCCACGGGCCGCTGAAGGACCCGGCCGGCTTCAACTTCCCGGAATCGGCAATGTTCGGCGAGGCCAGCCGTTTGCCGCTGTTGCTGGAGGACGGCCGCGTGCATGCCGGGGTGTATTTCGCCCTGCTGGCGCTGGTTGCCGTTTGGGTGCTGCTGCACAAGAGTTTTGTCGGTTTTCAAATCAAGGTGCTCGGCCTGGACAAGCGCGCCGCCGGTTTCGTTGGTTTTCGCGAGAAGCGGCTGATCTGGCTCGCGCTGTTGATCAGCGGTGGATTGGCGGGGCTGGCTGGCGTTTGCGAAGTCACCGGGCCGATCGGACAACTGGTGCCGCAGGTATCGCCCGGTTATGGCTACGCGGCGATCACTGTGGCATTTCTTGGCCGACTGAATCCCATCGGTATTGTGTTTTCCAGCCTGCTGATGGCGCTGCTGTACATCGGCGGCGAGAGCGCGCAGATGAGCCTTAACCTGCCGCAGGCGATCACCCAATTGTTCCAGGGCATGATGCTGTTTTTTCTGCTCGCCAGTGATGTGCTGATTCTCTACCGCCCGCGCCTTAACCTGCGCTGGGCACGGCGCTCCTCGACCACCTCTGAACGCGTTGGAGCCCTGTGATGGATATCGATCTGCTGAGTAATATTTTCTACGCCATGGTCCGCTGCGGCACGCCGCTGCTGTTGGTGGCCTTGGGTGAACTGATCTGCGAAAAAAGCGGCGTCCTCAACCTCGGTCAGGAAGGCATGATGCTGTTCGGCGCGGTGATCGGTTTTATCGTCGCCTTGAGCACCGGTAACCTCTGGCTCGGCGTGTTGCTGGCGGTGCTCGCCGGTATGTTGCTGTCGACGCTGTTTGCCTTGGTGGCGCTGGTGTTCAACGCCAATCAGGTGGCGACCGGGCTGGCGCTGACTATCTTTGGCGTCGGCCTTTCGAGCTTTGTCGGTGCGGCCTGGGTTGGCAAGCCGCTGGCGGGTTTCGAGCCAGTGGCGATTCCTTTTCTGAGCGAGATCCCGCTGATCGGGCGGATGCTGTTTGCTCAGGATCTGTTGGTCTATCTGTCATTCGCGCTGTTTGCGCTGGTGGCTTGGGCGATTCTGAAAAGCCGCGTAGGCCTGATCGTTCAGGCCGTCGGGGAAAATCCGGACGCTGCCAGCGCCATGGGATTGCCGGTGCTTGGCGTGCGCACACTGGCGGTGCTGTTCGGTGGCGCCATGGCCGGGTTGGCCGGTGCCTATCTGTCACTGGCCTATACACCGATGTGGGCGGAGAACATGAGCGCCGGCCGTGGCTGGATTGCCCTGGCGCTAGTGGTGTTTGCCAGTTGGCGCGTATGGCGTTTGCTGCTGGGCGCTTACCTGTTCGGGCTCGCAAGCATCTTGCACCTGGTCGCCCAAGGCTTGGGGCTGGCGATCCCTTCGAACCTGCTGGCGATGCTACCCTATGCCGCGACCATTCTGGTGTTGGTGCTGCTGTCGCGGAACGCGCTGCGAACGCGCTTGTACGCACCGGTTTCGCTGGGGCAGCCGTGGCAGGCGGGGCATTAGGTTCTGCCTGGAACAGCTTGCTCTTCGGTCATCTGCGAGATGCTTGACCGGCAACAACTGTGCAACGCCCCACGCCAGTTCGAAGACCAGGAAAACCGCCAGCAATGAGCTGGCGCCGTGGGCCAGGGCATAGATCTGCCACGTCGCGAACAAAAACCGTCCGGCTGCGTCATAGCGGCCGAACGCTTGCTGCGGGTCACGAATCCGTAGCACCGACCAGACGCAAACGATCGAGCCCAACAGATTGGCCATCAGCATGTGCATCGGTTCGAACGGCGGCAGTTCACCAGATAGATTGAATGTCCGGGAAAGACTCAGCATCAACCCGTGTAGCGCCATAAAACTCCAGGGGGTGACGAAAGCGACGGTCACGAGCAAGTCGTACCAGCCGCTCGCACGAACCAGTTGACGGTATTGGCTTGCAGTCCACATTGAGGCGTCTCCATTTATTCAGGGAGCACGCAGGCTAAAGCCTGGAGTATGCTCAATGGTCAAGCCTCAAAGAGTCTTCAAGATGCGTATCGGTGAATTAGCCCAGGCCAGCGCCGTCAGCCGCGACACCCTGCGCTTTTACGAGCAACGGGGATTGATCGCCGCCCAACGCAGCGCCAACGGTTACCGCGACTATCCGGCCGAGATGGTGCAACTGGTGCTCTACATCAAGACCGCCCAACGCCTGGGCTTCAGCCTCGGCGAAATCGGTAGTAGTGTGGCCTCGCTGTGGCAGGCCAAAGACCCTGACAGCGCCGTGACCCGGTTGCTGCAAGACAAACTGAGCCTGATCGAAACCCGCATCGACGAACTCGGCGAGCTGCGCCAGGAGTTACAGCTACGGCTCAGGCAGAGTTGTCCATTAAGACCGTGATCCCCTTTTTACGAAGGAGCCCGTTTATGAACGCTGCAAAAAACGCATTAATCATCGGCGCCTCCCGTGGTTTGGGCCTCGGTCTGGTACAACGCTTGCTGGCCGACGGCTGGCAAGTCACCGCCACCGTGCGCAATCTGCAGAAAGCCGAGGCCTTGCAGGCATTGGGTAACGTCCGGATCGAGCAACTGGACATGGATGATCAGCAAGCCGTCATCGCCCTGAGCCAACGGCTCAAAGGCCAGGTCTTCGACCTGCTGTTCGTCAACGCCGGGGTCAAAGGACCGGATGATCAGACCCCCGGCAACGCAACCCTCGCCGAGGTTGGACAATTGTTCTTCACCAACGCCGTAGCCCCGATCAATCTGGCTCAGCGCTTCATCGGCCAGATTCGCCCGGACAGCGGTGTGCTGGCGTTCATGAGTTCAGTGCTCGGCAGCGTGACCATGCCCGACTCGCCGGAACTGGCGCTGTACAAGGCCAGCAAAGCCGCCTTGAACTCCATGACCAACAGCTTCGTCACTCAGTTGGGCGAGCAGAAAATGACTGTACTATCGTTGCATCCGGGCTGGGTGAAAACCGATATGGGCGGTGAAGGTGCGGACATCGATGTCGAGACCAGCACACGTGGGTTGATCGAGCAGGTGAATACTTACGCGGGTAAAGGCGGGCATCATTTTGTGAACTATAGAGGCGAGACAATTCCCTGGTAATTCATCGGTAGATCAGCGGCCCTATGTAGCCGACCAAATATGTGAGTAAACTCTGCACTTCGCCCTCCCCGGCGACCCTGGATCAGCAGACAGGGCAACACTGAGCTGGCGAACCTGAACCCATTTTTCAGAGGAGCCGGCCAATGCCTGCGACCCGTATCTGGTTAAAAAACCCCCTGGCCATTTTCACTGCCAACGCGCTCGATGCCCGTGGCGGCCTGGTGCTGCAAGACGGTTTGATCGTCGAAGTGCTCGGTATAGGGCAACAACCGGCCACTGCCTGTGGACAAGTCTTCGATGCTCGCGAGCATGTGATCCTTCCCGGGCTGATCAACACCCATCACCACTTCTATCAAACCTTGACCCGCGCCTGGGCGCCGGTGGTCAATCAGCCGTTGTTCCCCTGGTTGAAAACCCTCTATCCGGTCTGGGCTCGCCTGCCCCCGGAAAAGTTGGCGCTGGCGACAAAAGTCGCTTTGGCCGAGTTGCTGCTGTCTGGCTGTACAACGGCGGCCGATCACCATTACCTGTTTCCCGAAGGTCTGGAAAACGCCATTGATGTGCAGGTCCAGAGCGTTCGCGAACTGGGCATGCGCGCGATGCTTACCCGTGGCTCGATGAGCCTGGGTGAAGCCGACGGCGGGTTGCCGCCGCAACAGACTGTGCAGCAGGGTGAAGTGATTCTCGCCGATAGCCAGCGGCTGATCGCCGAGTACCACGAACGCGGCGACGGCGCGCAAATCCAGATTGCTCTGGCACCCTGCTCGCCATTTTCCGTCACGCCGCAAATCATGTCGGCCAGCGCGGAACTGGCCAATACACTGGACGTGCGTCTGCACACTCACCTTGCCGAAACCCTCGACGAAGAAGACTTCTGCCTGCAACGCTTCGGCCTGCGCACCGTGGATTATCTGGACAGCGTCGGCTGGCTCGGACCGCGCACCTGGCTGGCCCATGGCATTCATTTCAACCCTGATGAAATCGCCCGTCTGGGCGCGGCCGGTACCGGCATCTGCCATTGCCCTAGCTCCAATATGCGCCTGGCTTCAGGCATTTGCCCGACGCTGGACTTGATCGCAGCAGGGGCGCCGCTGGGTTTGGGTGTGGATGGCTCGGCCTCAAACGATGCATCGAACATGATCCTCGAGACCCGCCAGGCGTTGTACCTGCAACGCCTGCGCTACGGCGCGGAAAAGATCACCCCCGAGTTAGTGCTCGGCTGGGCCACACGCGGTTCGGCGCAACTGCTCGGGCGCACCGATATCGGTGAACTGGCGGTGGGCAGGCAGGCGGATCTGGCGTTGTTCAAACTCGATGAGCTGCGCTTCTCCGGCAGCCATGACCCGCTGTCGGCGCTATTGCTGTGCGGCGCGGACAGGGCGGATCGGGTGATGATTGGCGGTAAATGGCGGGTGATCGATGGGCAGGTTGAAGGGCTTGATTTGAAGGGGTTGATTGCCGACCACAGTCAGGCGGCCAGGCAGTTGATTAGCGGCGTTTGATCAATCTTATCGCGGGCAAGCCTCGCTCCTACGGGTACATGCGATCCGTAGGAGCAAGGCTTGCCCGCGATGCTTTCAAAGCCCTGGCGCACCAGTGGCAGGCATGAGCTTGCAGGGCTGCACTGCCTTGGTTCTTGCTGTGTTCATACAATTCCCTTCACCGGTCAGCCCGCTCCCACAGTAATGCGCCATCCGGCATTTTGTTGTCTTGTTGGTCAGTTATTTGCATTGAGCTGCTCAAGCCTTTGAGCCCAGCCAACCCTCACAACAAAATGGAGTTCGAATTCATGCATGCACGTCCGTTGAAGAAGCTGCTGTGCGCCGTTGCAGCGGCCATTGGCCTGAGCGCCAGCCTGGCTGCCAGTGCGACTGACCCGTTGAAAGTCGGCTTCGTCTATATCGGTCCGATTGGTGACCATGGCTGGACTTATCAGCATGAACAAGGCCGTAAGGCGTTAGTGGAAAAATTCGGCGATCAGGTCACCACCAACTTCGTCGAGAACGTGGCCGAAGGCGCGGATGCCGAGCGAGTGATCCGCAATATGGCCAAGGACAAGTACGACATGATTTTCACCACATCCTTCGGCTACATGAACCCGACACTGAAGGTCGCCAGACAATTTCCCAACGTGACCTTCGAACATGCCACCGGCTACAAGCAGGACAAGAACCTCGGCACCTACCTGGCGCGCACTTACGAGGGGCGGTATGTCGGCGGCTTCCTCGCGGCAAAAATGACCAAGAGCAAAAAAATCGGCTACGTCGCCTCCTTCCCGATTCCGGAGGTCATCCGCGACATCAACGCCATCCAACTGGCCCTGAACAAATACAACCCGGGCACCGAGATCAAAGTGGTGTGGGTCAACTCCTGGTTCGATCCGGGCAAAGAGGCTGACGCCGCCAACGCCCTGATCGATCAGGGCGTGGACGTTGTGTTCCAGCACACCGACAGCCCGGCACCGATTCAGGCGGCCGAGCGTCGTGGCGTGTATGCGGTGGGCTATGCCTCTGACATGGCGCACTTCGGGCCCAAAGCGGTGCTGACCTCCATCGTCAACAACTGGGGGCCACACTATGTTCAGGCGACCCAAAGCGTGATCGACCATCGCTGGAAATCCCAGGACTATTGGGGCGGTTTGAAAGAAGGCACGGTTGAACTACCGATCAGTGATGTGGTGCCGGCCGAGGTGAAGGCTGAAGCCGAGCAGATCATCAGCCATATCAAGAGCGGTGAATTTCACCCCTTCACCGGGCCGATCAAGGATCAGGCCGGCGTAGAGAAACTGGCGGCAGGTGTGACTGCCAGCAATGCCGAGCTGGCGTCGATGAACTATTACGTCGAAGGTATGAAGGCGGATATGCCGAAGTAATCCCTCAAACCAAACACACCTCCCCTGTGGGAGCAGCCGGTCGACGCTCGATTGCTCGCGATGAGTCCATAACATTCAGCATTTATGTTGACTGTCAGTCCGCTATCGCGAGCAATCGAGCGTCGACCGGCTGCTCCCACAATGGATCTTCGGTGCTCTTCAGGACCGCAACATGAACCAACTTCCGATCATAGACATCGGCCCGCTCTACAGCGATGAGCAAACCGCTTGGCAAGAGGTCGCCGACCAGATCGACCGCGCCTGCCGCGAATGGGGCTTCTTCTATATCAAGGGCCACCCGATCACCGCGACACGCATCGGCCAATTGCTCGATTGCGCCAAACAGTTCTTCGCCTTGCCGGTCGTTGAGAAGCTCAAGATCGATATCACCCAGACCCGCCACCATCGCGGCTATGGCGCCATCGCCACCGAGCAACTCGACCCGAACAAACCCAGCGACCTGAAAGAAACCTTCGACATGGGTTTGCACCTGCCGGCCGATCACCCGCAAGTGCTGGCGGAGAAACCCTTGCGCGGCCCCAATCGGCATCCCGACCTGCCGGGCTGGGAAAGCCTGATGGAACAGCACTACATCGATATGCAGGGCCTCGCCCAAACCTTGCTACGGGCCATGGCCCTGGCGCTGGGGATCGAGCGCGACTTCTTCGATCAGCGTTTCGTCGAGCCGGTCAGCGTGTTGCGGATGATTCACTACCCGCCACGTCACACCGCCAGTTGCGAAGCGCAACAGGGCGCAGGCGCCCACACCGATTACGGCTGCATCACTGTGCTCTATCAGGACGCCGCCGGTGGCTTGCAGGTACGCAACGTCCACGGCGAATGGATCGATGCCCCGCCGATCGAGGGTACTTTCGTGGTCAATCTCGGCGACATGATGGCGCGCTGGAGCAACGACCGTTATCTCTCGACGCCGCACCGGGTCATCAGCCCTTGGGGAGTTGATCGCTATTCCATGCCGTTCTTTGCCGAACCGCATCCTGATACGCGCATCGAATGCCTGCCCGGTTGCCAGGACAGTCAAAACCCGGCGAAATACCCGACCACTACCTGCGCCGAATTCCTGCTGTCGCGCTTTGCCGACACCTACGCTTATCGGCGAGAACGGGAAGCTGTGTGATGAACCGATTGGTCAGGTTTTGCCATATATTTGAGCGTCGACCTGTAGAATGCCACCATTGCACCTGATGAGAGTTCGATAATGTACGACTGGCTGAACGCCCTGCCCAAGGCAGAACTGCACCTGCACCTGGAGGGCTCGCTGGAGCCTGAGCTGCTGTTCGCCCTGGCCGAACGCAACAAGATCGCCCTGCCGTGGGACGACGTCGAAACCCTGCGCAAGGCTTACGCCTTCAACAACCTGCAAGAGTTTCTCGACCTCTATTACCAGGGTGCTGATGTACTGCGCACGTCTCAGGACTTCTATGACCTGACCTGGGCTTACCTGTTGCGCTGCAAGGCGCAGAACGTGATTCACACCGAACCGTTCTTCGACCCGCAAACCCACACCGACCGTGGTGTGCCGTTCGAAGTGGTGCTCAACGGTATCGCCAGCGCGCTGAAAGATGGCGAGCACCAGCTGGGCATCACCAGCGGGCTGATCCTCAGTTTCCTGCGTCATTTGAGCGAAGAAGAAGCCGAGAAAACCCTTGATCAAGCGTTGCCATTCCGCGATGCGTTTATCGCCGTCGGCCTCGACAGTTCAGAGATGGGCCACCCGCCGAGCAAGTTCCAGCGCGTGTTTGATCGTGCCCGCAACGAAGGCTTCCTGACCGTCGCCCATGCCGGTGAAGAAGGCCCGCCCGAGTACATCTGGGAAGCCATCGACCTGCTGAAAATTCAGCGTATCGACCATGGTGTGCGCGCCATCGAAGATGAACGTCTGATGCAGCGGATTATCGACGAGCAGATTCCGCTGACCGTCTGCCCATTGTCCAACACCAAGCTTTGCGTGTTCGACGACATGTCAAAGCACAACATCCTCGACATGCTTGAGCGTGGCGTCAAGGTCACGGTGAACTCGGATGATCCGGCGTATTTCGGCGGTTACGTCACCGAGAACTTCCACGCGCTGTACACCCATCTTGGTATGACACAGGACCAGGCAAAGCGCCTGGCCCAGAACAGTCTGGATGCGCGACTGGTCAAGCCGTAATACCTCTATTGCGGCCCCCTGCTCCTACAAGGGCCATGTCGAACCACACACCATTGTGATCGACACCAAACCTGTAGGAGCGAGGCTTGCCCGCGATGGGGCCTCAAACGGACAACATTTGCCGCAACGCCACACAATCCTGCGCATGCCAATCCGTCAACTCCGGCCACGGATTATCCGGCAAGTTAACCAACACCGTCCGCGCTCCAGCCGCCCGACCGCAATCCAGGTCAAAGCGATAATCTCCGACCATCACCAACTCGCTCGGCGCCACATCCCAGGCTTGCGCCAGTTTCAGCAAACCACCCGGATGAGGTTTTGGCGGGGCTTCATCGCGGCCCAGCACATCCTCCACCGCGAAGCAGTCCGCCAGGCCGATTGCCTCCAGGGTCACGTGGGCCAACTCACGGGCGTTGCGGGTCAGGATGCCGAGACGATAGCCGCGCCCCGCCAGTTCCCGCACCAACTCCACCGCGCCGGGCGCAGGCCTGGAGCCCAGCGCCAGATCCCGTTCGTGTTCGAGCAACCAGGCATGTTTGGCCGCGCACTCATCAGCAGGCAGCGCGGCGAGGTGGGTCAGAATGTCGCTTTGAGCGGGAATCGCCAGCGCCTCGCGGATCGCCACGAAGTCATGCACGGCAATTGTCAGCGTGCCGTCCATGTCGAACACCCAGTACCGCACCTCGGAGAGACTCATGCCCAATCCTTGCGGTGACGAATCAAGCCTTCCTGAGTGACCGACGCCACCAGTTGCCCGGCACGATTGAACACACTGCCCCGGGAAAAACCACGAGAATTTCCGGCCCATGGACTGTCCATCGCGTACAGCAGCCAATCATCGGCGCGCAGGTCGCCGTGGAACCACAGCGCATGGTCGAGGCTGGCGACTTGCATGTCCTTTTGCCAGACCGACTTGCCGTGGGGCAGCATGGCAGTGGTCAGCAAACCGAAGTCCGACGCATAAGCCAGCAGGTATTTGTGCAGCGCCGGCGAGTCGGCCAAGGTGCCGTCAGCCCGAAACCACACGTATTTGATCGGGTCGCCGGGTTGCGGGTTGTAGGGGTCTTTTTCCGTCACCGGGCGCACTTCGATCGGCTTGGGGCACAGTAGCTTTTCACGCATGTGTTCCGGAATCAGGTGCGCGCTCTGCTGGGTGATCTCCAGTTCCGACGGCAGATTTTCCGGGCCGACCACTTGCGGCATCTGCTGCTGGTGCTCGAAACCTTCTTCGTCGTACTGGAACGACGCGCTGCAGGTGAAGATCGGATTGCCCTTCTGGATCGCCGTGACGCGACGGGTACTGAAACTGCCGCCATCGCGCACTCGATCAACCTGATAAACCACCGGCAAACCGGCATCGCCAGGGCGCAGAAAATAACCATGCATCGAATGCACATGGCGCGCTTCTTCTACGGTCTGGCTGGCCGCCGACAACGATTGGCCGAGTACCTGACCGCCGAACAACTGGCGGAAACCCAGATCCTGGCTACGACCGCGAAAAAGGTTTTCTTCGATCGGTTCCAGGGTCAACAGGTCGACCAGATCATCCAGTACATGGCTCATTCAGACTCTCCTCACAAAGAGCAATGCCGCGCAGTCTTGGCTGCGGCGGTCGATTCAGTTTTTGGCCCGAGCCAACTAGGGACACATTGTAAACGTCCGGGCAGGCTTATCCATGCAAGGTTTCCAACCATTGTTCACGGCTGATGCGGTACAGCACATGATGGCGCAATGGATCATCGCTGCCGAGCTTCGGATGCTCGAAATTGGCCGCCGGGTCGTGTTGCATGCCGATCGCCTGCATGACTTTCTGCGACGGCTGATTGGCAGCGGTGGTAAACGCCACGACTTCCTTCAGCGCCAACCGGTCAAAGCCACAACGCAGAGCGGTCCAGGCCGCTTCGCTGGCATACCCCAACCCCCAATGCTCGCGGGCCAGACGCCAGCCGATTTCGGTCGCCGGGGTAAACGGTGCATCGAACCCCACCACGCCGAGCCCGGTAAAACCGATAAACGCCCCGGTGTCCTTACGCTCCAGCGCCCACAGGCCGAAGCCATATTCGGCAAAATGGCCGCGTATACGCCCGATCAATGCCGCGCTTTGCAGACGACTCAAGGGCGCCGGAAAATAACGCATGACCTGAGGATCGGCACACATGACCGCAAATTCCGGCAAATCCTCATCGCGCCACTGACGCAACAGCAGCCGCGCGCTCTCAAGTTCCAGTATCGGCTCCATCATGCCCCTCCGTTTCCATGCCGCAAGTCTACATCGCTGGTAGGATCCTTCATTCATTCCTACATGCCTTCCTAGATAAATCTGCCATGCCCCTGCCGCTGATCTACCACGAAGACTACAGCCCCGAATTTCCGGCGGAACATCGCTTCCCCATGGACAAGTTTCGCCTGCTGCGCGATCACCTGGTGGACAGCGGTCTGACCCGCGATCCCGAGCTGTTGCGCCCGCAACTGTGCCCGCCGGACATTCTCGCCCTGGCTCATGACCCTGGGTATATCGAACGCTATATGGGCGGCGAGTTGTCCCGCGAACACCAGCGGCGCCTCGGCCTGCCCTGGAGCGAAGCACTGGCCCGACGCACCGTGCGTGCGGTCGGCGGCTCGCTGCTGGCCGCCGAGCAAGCGCTGGAACACGGGCTGGCCTGCCATCTGGCCGGCGGCACCCATCACGCCCATTACGATCATCCGGCGGGATTCTGTATTTTTAATGACCTGGCGGTAATCAGCCGCTATCTGCTGGAAAGCGGTCGGGTGGGGCGAGTATTAATTTTTGATTGCGACGTGCATCAAGGCGACGGGACTGCACGCATTCTGGAAGATACGCCGGACGCAGTAACCGTTTCCCTGCATTGCGAAAAAAATTTTCCGGCGCGTAAAGCCCAAAGCGATTGGGATATTGCGCTGCCGATGGGCATGGGCGATGCGGACTATCTCAACGTGGTCGACGATGCGTTGAGCTATCTACTGCCGCTCTACAAGCCGGACCTGGTGCTGTATGACGCCGGGGTGGATGTGCATAAAGATGACGCTCTGGGCTACCTCAAGCTGACCGACCAAGGCGTCGCCGCTCGTGATGAAAGCGTGATGCGTCACTGCCTGGGGCGGGACATCCCGGTGGTCGGGGTGATTGGGGGTGGTTACAGCAAGGACCGTAAAGCCTTGGCGCGACGCCATGGCATTCTTCATCACAGCGCGCAGCGAGTCTGGGAGTCATCAGGTTGTCACTGAGTTGTGGATGCTTTACCCACAATGCCTGTGGAACTGCCTGTGGATAACCTGAGTGAAAGGACCTACAGGCCACAGACTGTATAGCCTTCAGAGCACTGTGCGTTTTTTAATCAGCTAAAAGCTTCGCGGGCGTACCTCGATTGTGCTGATAGAATGCCCGGCTTATTCCGCCGAACCGCAGCTCAAACCATGACCCGATCCTCCGCCAACCTCCTGCCTCACGTCACCATCATCGGCGGCGGCCCTGCCGGTTTGATGGCGGCCGAAGTACTGAGCCAGGCTGGAATCAAGGTCGAGTTGTACGACGGCATGCCCTCCGTGGGTCGCAAGTTTCTGCTGGCCGGCGTCGGCGGTATGAACATCACGCATTCCGAAGCCTACCCGGCGTTTCTCTCGCGCTATGCCGAGCGGGCACCACAAATCGCCCCACTGCTGCGTGCATTCGGCGCCGAAGCGCTGTGCCAATGGATTCATGAATTGGGGATCGAAACTTTTGTCGGCAGTTCCGGCCGAGTGTTTCCTACCGACATGAAGGCCGCGCCCCTGCTGCGTGCCTGGCTTAAACGCCTGCGCGACACGGGCGTAGTTATCCACACCCGTCACCGCTGGCTCGGCTGGAATAACGACGCCAGCCTGCGAATCGACAGCCCGGAAGGTGAAAAAGCCCTGCAAACCGATGCCTTGCTGCTGGCCCTTGGCGGGGCCAGTTGGGCGCGCCTGGGTTCGGACGGCGCCTGGTTACCTCTGCTGGAACAGCGCGGCATCAGCCTTGCACCGCTGCAACCCAGCAATTGCGGTTTCGAGGTAACCGCCTGGAGTGACCTGATGCGCAGCAAGTTCGCTGGCGCACCGCTGAAGAACATCGCTATTGGCCTGAATGACGACGTGCCGCGTCTGGGCGAATGCGTGATTACCGCCACTGGCATCGAGGGCAGTTTGATCTATGCCCTGTCTGCAGCGATCCGCCAAGCCATCACTCAAAGCGGCTCGGCGACCATTCACCTGGACCTGTTGCCGGGAAAAACCCTCGACAAGATTCAAACAGCGCTGACCAAGCCTCGTGGTTCACGCTCGATGGCCAAACACCTGCACAGTCAACTCGGCATCGACGGCGTGAAAGCCGCCTTGCTGCGCGAACTAACGCCCGCTGAATGCTTCGCTGATCCGGTGCAGCTGGCCAAAGCAATAAAGGCCCTGCCCCTGACATTGGTGAAAACCCGCCCTCTGGACGAAGCCATCAGCAGCGCTGGTGGCGTGCCGTTCGAAGCGATGAATGAAAGCCTGATGCTCAAGCAACTGCCCGGCGTGTTTTGTGCCGGGGAGATGCTCGACTGGGAAGCGCCGACGGGCGGCTATCTGCTCACCGCCTGCTTTGCCAGTGGCCGAGCGGCGGGGTTGGGGATGCTGGAGTGGTTACAAGCGCACCGCGGAAAGCTTCTGTAGCAGCTGGAGAAGCCTGCGTTCGAGCGCGCAGCGGTCGTGAAATGCCTGACCGTGATTTTTTTGATCGTTCCCACGCGTGGGAACGATCTCGGGTTCAGTCGGGCTTAAGGCTTACGCTTGCGCGGTCCGGTGTTGAACACCGGCACCTTACGCACAGGCTTGATCGCCGGTGCTTCAGCCGCCACTTCACCGCTGTCCACCCACTTGCCCAGGTTACGCTTGCCGCCACCGGAGACTTTGGGCTTCTTCGGTTTTTTCGGTTTCTTGATAACCTGGCCGCTGGCATCGGTGTCCGGCACACGGTGCTCGGGTTCGAAATCCTGCTCTTCATGACGAGTCAACGTCTGACGGGTCAACATTTCGATAGCCGACAGCAAATTCACTTCATCAGCGCAAACCAGCGAAATCGCCTCGCCGGTAGCCCCCGCACGACCGGTACGGCCGATACGGTGGATGTAATCCTCAGCAACGATCGGCAGGTCGAAGTTCACCACCAGCGGCAAGTCTTCGATATCCAGACCACGGGCTGCCACGTCGGTGGCTACCAGAATCTGAATCTCGCTGGCCTTGAACCGGTCCAGCGCACGCTGGCGAGTAGCCTGGGGTTTGTCGCCATGAATACCGTCGGCATTCACGCCCAGGCCCTGGAGTTTTTCCACCAGTTGGTCGACGCCGTTACGGGTCTTGGCGAACACCAGCACCTGCTTCCAGCGATTTTTGCGCAACAAGTGGCTGAACAGTTCCGGCTTGCGCTTCTTGTCCACCGTCACCACCCATTGCTTGACGGTGTTGGCGGCGACGTTGCGCGGGCTGACTTCGATGCTCAGCGGATCATTGAGCATTTGCCCGGCCAGCAGGCGGATCGCATCGGAGAAGGTCGCGGAGAACAACAGTGTCTGACGTTTCTTCGGTAAGGCTTTGTAAATATCCCGCAGCTCTTCGGAAAATCCAAGGTCGAGCATACGGTCGGCTTCATCAAGGACCAGGGTTTGCAGCTGGTTGAACTTGAGCGCGTTCTGCCGATACAGGTCGAGCAAACGGCCCGGGGTCGCTACCAACAGGTCAACACCCTTGCGCAGCTTCATCATCTGCGGGTTGATGCTGACGCCGCCGTACACCGCATAGGTGCTCAACGGCAGGTGTTCGGCGTATTGGCGAACACTCTCGTGAACCTGTTCGGCAAGCTCGCGGGTCGGCACCAGAATCAGCGCGCGCACTGAGTTACTGCTGACCTTCGGCCCTTCCATGGCCAGCAACTGCAACAGCGGCACGGCAAAACCGGCGGTCTTGCCGGTGCCGGTCTGGGCCGCGGCCATCAAGTCGCGACCGGCCAGCACCGCAGGGATGGCTTGCACCTGAACCGGCGTCGGGGTCTGGTAACCGAGCGTCTCAAGGGCGCGCAGCAAGGGTTCGATCAGGCCAAGAGTGGCGAAAGTCATGGGGGGTACCGTAGGGAAATGTCAGCGCATGTGTGCAATGCGCCGCAGTTTACCCTAAATCAAGCCGGTTTCTGCCTGCGCCACTGCGGCAAGCCAATCAACACTACAGCACTGATGATCACCGCCATCGCCAGGGACTCTGCGATGCCGATGCTTTCGCCGGCAAAGACGATCCCCAGCAGCACCGCCACCGCCGGGTTGACGTAGGCGTAGCTGGTCGCAGCCGCCGGGCGGACGTTTTTCAGCAGGTACATATAGGCGTTGAAGGCGATGATCGAGCCGAAGCCAATCAAATAGGCCAAAGCAACCCAGCCCTCGACAGGCGGCAAGCTGTCCAGATGCTCACCGCTCAGCGCGCTGCCGATCAACAGCACCACGCCGCCCACCAACATTTCTGCAGCGCTGGCCATCGCCCCTTGTGGCAGCGGCAAGTGTTTGCTCCAGACCGAGCCGAAAGCCCAGGCTGCTGCCGCAGACACCAGCAACACCGCGCCCAACGGGCTCGACTGCAAGTTGGAACCGAGGTTGAGCATGGCAATGCCAACCAGTCCGAGCACGATCCCGGCCCACTCCAGACGGGTGTTGCGCGCGCCCCAGAAGTAGCCGCAAAGCAAGGTGAACAGCGGCACCGTCGCCACCGCCAACGCCGCGACCCCGGAGGCCACACCGATATGTTCGGCAACACTCACCGCGCCGTTACCCACACTCAGCAGCAAGATGCCGATCATCCCCGCCGCCCGCCATTGCGACCAGGTCGGCGCCGGTACTCCGCGCCAGCGCAGGAAGCCGTACATCAAGGTCCCGGCGATGATAAAACGAATCCCGCCGAGCATCAGCGGTGGCCAATATTGCACACCGATTCGAATCACCAGATAAGTCGATCCCCAAATCACATACAACGCAAAAAAGGCACCCACCAGCTGTAACGGAAAACGCCGTGGGCCAGGCACGGAAAGCTCGATGGCAGACATGGAACGCTCGAAGACTGGATAAGGGGAGCGCTATTTTAGAAAGCTCTCGGGCGAAATTTAAGTTACAAAACCTCTTTATAGCGCCCGTACACTTTTCAAAGCATGGAGATCACAGCTATAAACCGTGCTTTCGAAAGTTATGCATTTCAGGAGCCGAATCATGGATAAATACGACCGCATGCTCCTCAGTGCACTCCTGGAAAACGGCCGGGCCTCGTATGCGGAACTGGCGCGCAAGGTCAACCTGTCCGCGCCGGCTGTGGCCGAGCGCGTGGCAAAACTGGAAACCAGTGGGGTGATTACCGGCTACCAGGCAAAGGTCGACATGACCAAGGTCGGCCTGCCGATCCAGTGCGTCATCGAACTACGACTGAGCCGCCACGGCAGCCAGAAATCCTACGATGAACTGATCAAAATCCCGCAACTGACCGAATGCCACCGAGTCACCGGCGACCCCTGCGTCATCATGCAGGCCGCCGTCGGCTCAATGCCGGAACTCGAAGAACTGATCAACCGCATCGCCCAGTTCGGGTTCAGCAAAACCTCGATCGTGCTCTCCAGCGCGATAGAAAAGCGTGTGCCGCTGGGGCAGTTGGAGAGTAATGGCAAGAATGGTGGGTAGGTGTTAATCATTCCCACGCTCCCGCGCGGGAACGATCGGGGACTTAAAATCCGCGATATCGCTTCAAATGCTCATTGATCTTCGCCGCCGGAACCTTCTGCAGCGAACACAGCAGATCATGAGACAACTCCCGCAAACCATGCCGCTGCCGCAGTTCCCGGGCCAGATGCGCAGTCAGGTTAGCGGCCATTTCGGCGTCGGCCATGGCTCGGTGAGCCTGGCCGGTGTGGGGCAGTTTGGCGAACGTGGTGAGGGTGCCGAGTTTGTGATTGGGTGCGGCCGGCATCAGGCGCCGGGCGAGTAACAGGGAGCAGGCAAAGTTCTGCAACCGTGTACGTTTGATTCGCCCCAGCTCGTAGTCCCAGAACTTCTGGTCGAACGCGGCATTGTGGGCCAACAGCGGTGTCGTACCGACGAATTCGTTGACTTCGTTCATCACCTGTTCGGCAGACGGTGCGGTGCGCAGCATGGCATTGCTGATGCCGGTCAGGCTTTCGATGAAAGCCGGGACCCGCACGCCGGCGTTCATCAGGCTTTGGTAACGC
Source organism: Pseudomonas sp. GW821-FHT07G10 (assembly GCF_059418545.1). NCBI lineage: Bacteria > Pseudomonadati > Pseudomonadota > Gammaproteobacteria > Pseudomonadales > Pseudomonadaceae > Pseudomonas > Pseudomonas sp. GW821-FHT07G10. The sequence goes on from NZ_JBWKQB010000010.1 coordinate 24,592, forward strand.
TCGACGATGCGTCCCTGCTCAAGAATCACCACGGCAATTTCCGTGGCCCGGCAGGTGCTGCTCGGGGAGATCCCGGTGGTTTCAAAGTCGATGACCGCTATCCGTTCCAAACCTGTTCCAACTCCGTCAAAAAGTAATCAATTTCAGTTTTTAAGCAGCAACGCGCCTTCGATCGGCACGTAGCGGCTGGCGGCGCGTATCAATGAGTTGGCAGTCAAGCCAGGGACGCCGTAGGCGACGGCTTCAACACCGTGCTTATTGATGATGCGTTCAAGCAGCATGTCGAAATCACCATCACCGGACGCCAACACCACTTCGTCGACATGAGAGGCGGCGTCCATGATATCGATGGTGATGCCCACGTCCCAGTCGCCCTTGGCCGAGCCATCGCTGCGCTGGATATAGGGTTTGAGTTTTACGGTGAAACCAATGTTGCGCAGGATCTGCTGGAATTGCTGTTGCTTGCTGTCGCCACGATCGATGGCGTAGGCGTAGGCCTCGACGATCTGCCCGCGCTGGCTGATATCAGCCCACAGGGCGGCGTAGTTGAAGTGGCAGCCGTAAGCCTGGCGCACGGTGTAGTAGAGGTTCTGGACATCGGCGAACACTGCGATTTTTTTCACCGTAAATCCTCATGGCGCAGACGCGCGCAGGCAATTGATCAAGTACAAGACCTGAAAAGTCGCCCAGTATGCCAGCCAGAAGGAAATTTCCGCGAATAATCAGTCTGGGGCGCTATAGCGCCCCGGACGAATGGTGCATCAGACGAAGGAATCGTCGTCGTCGAAGAGCGATGAGCTGTCATCGCTGTAGTCGGCGTCGGTAAACCCGCCTTGGTCATTGCCATAGGAATCGTTGCTGACCATACGTTGGTCGTCGTTGTCATTGCTTTTGTCATTGACCTGCGCAGGTTCTTCCTTGATGACTTCGACAATTTCCTGCGGCTGCTGATTGCTGTGGAACAGGCTGCTGATACCTTGCGCAAGCATCACACCACCGGCCACACCGGCCGCGGTTTTCAAGGCGCCGCCCAGGAAGCTGCTGCCGGCTGCGGCCGGAGCCTGTTGCTGTGGTGGCGCGTAGTTCTGTTGCGGGGCACCGAAGTTTTGCTGTGGCGCCACACCCGGCTGAGTATTGAACGAAGGCCGCGCCGGCTCACGCCAGCCACCGCCAGTCGAGGCCGGAGCGCTTGGGGCCGGTTGCGAATCACGGGAACCGCCACCGAAGATGCTCGACAGGAAACCGCCGCCACCGCTGCTTGGTGCCGGAGCAGGCGCCGCTGCCTGGGATCTGGCTTGCTGCAGTTCAGCTTGCAGCTGCTGGTTTTGCTGAGTGAGCTGTTTGTTCTGTTCGTCGAGGCTTTTGATCGCCGCCTCTTGCACCAGAATCGCCTGGGTCATGAAATACCCCGCCGCAGGCTGGCGAGCCAGGTGCTCCTTGATCCGCGCCTCGGCCAGGGCATCGCGCGGGGCTGAATCCGTTTCGGCTTGCTGCAGCCGTGAAAACAGTCCATCGATCAGGGTTTGTTCTTCGCTGTTCATGGCGACCTCGTTAGATTGCCGGAAAAATCGTTGCCCTTTCCGTTGTGGAGAAGGTGCACACCAGTAATGGGGTTATTACGGGCCGTTTCAATGGCCTTTACCTAACGTTTACGTTTGCTCGCAGGGGCGCTGCATCGGTTAAAGTGTCGAACTGCTTTTTACCTGCGATATCGACCCATGAATCCGTTAGAAGTGCTCCGCGACTCTTTGTATTTCTTTAAGCGCAACCTGGGCCGGATTATTCCGCTGTGCCTGCCGTTGGTGGTGCTTGAGGCACTGATCCAGCAACTGGTCGATAACGCCCAGGGCCCGGATGCTTTTCCCGGTTATAGCGTGATCGTCGGGCTGTTGATCTATCCACTGTACACCGCTGCGCTGATTCTTTTTCTGGATGCGCGCAGCCGTGGCGAATCGCCACGAACCCGTGATCTGCTGGCGATGTCTGCCAGCCTGTGGCCCAGGTTCGCGTTGCTGACAGCGATCAATACCCTGCTGATCCTGCTTGGCCTGTCGCTGTATTTCCTGCCAGGTTTGTGGCTGATGGTGACACTGGCCTTTGCCGAGTACCTGTTGGTCCTGCGAGGCCTGCAACCGCTGGCGGCCATCAAGGAGAGCTTTCGCCTGACCCGCGGGCACTTCCTGCGCATCCTGGTCTGCATTCTGTGTGTGATGGGCCCGCTGTGGCTACTCAAGGGCGCAAGCCTTGCGGTTTACCCAGAACCACAAAACCCGGTACTGGCACTGTTGATCGAAAGCGCCCACAGTTTTCTGCAACTCTTTACCAGCGTGGTGCTGTTTCGCCTGTTCATGTTGATCAGCGAAGCCACCGACAAGAATCGATAAAACGCTCTGACAGGCCCGGTCTTGGGGTCTGACCTGCTCTCGGGTATGCTCGGGCTTAATCCTGCAACGCTATAAGCCGAGCCGATGACCCGTCTACTGCGTTATACCCTGCTGGGCCTGCTGCTGATCGCCGGCCTTTTGTCAGCGCTGATCTACAGTTTGACCTGGCGCCCGGACGCCAAGGAGCAAATACCCGTCAGCTGCAGCGCCCAGGCACCGCCCCTGGTGCCCGGCCAGGCGCTCAAGGTGATGACCTGGAACGTCCAGTACCTGGCGGGAAAACGCTACGTATTCTGGAACGACCTGGCCCATGGCGATGACGAAACCCCCACAGCCGAAGATATGGCCTTCAGCCTCGATGAAGTCGCACGAGTGATTCGCGATGAGCAGCCGGATGTCGTCCTGCTGCAAGAACTGGATGACGGCGCCAAAGCCAGCGATTATCAAGACCAGCTAAAACTGCTCCGCGAGCGTCTGACCGACCTTTACCCGTGCAGCACCCATGCCTTCGACTGGAAGGCTGACTTCGTTCCCGAGCCGCACATTTTCGGCAGTGTCGGCCGACAACTGGCGACATTGAGCCGCTATCGGATCGCACACGCCGAACGCCTGCAATTACCGCAAGCACCGGCCAATCTCATCAGCAGTCAATTCCAGCCGAAAAACGCGCTGCTGGTGAGTTATCTGCCGCTGAGCGACGGTGGGCAAATGGCAGTACTCAATACCCACCTGGACCGACCGGCTCAGCCTGATGACACGCCGCAACAGCAAGTGACGGAGACCGCCAGGGTGCTCGACACATTCGAACGTCAGGGTACGCCGTGGTTGATCGGCGGCGATTTCAACCTGTTGCCGCTGGGCCAGTATCAGCGCCTCGATCCCCAGCAGCGCGCGCCCTACTCCGTCGACAGCGCGCTGCATGTGCTCTGGGACAAGTACCCGATGATCCCTGCCAACAACGAAGCCGGTGGCATCGACCGCGAGCAATGGCTGACCCACTACCCCAATGACCCGGCCCTCAGCGGCCCGGACCGGACCGTCGACTACCTGTTTTATAGCCCGCGGATCAAACGGGTTGAGGCTCAGGTGAGGCAGGACGACACGCTGCGTATATCTGATCATCTGCCGGTGATTGCACGGTTTCTGCTGCCTGCGGCACCGTAGGTCAAAAGCTTCGCGGCCAATAGAAGCGGACGCGGAGCGTCCAGTGAGGCATTCCCACGCAGAGCGTGGGAACGATCGCCAACAGGCTCGCCGACTTACTTACGCGGCTTGATCCGCGCTGTCGCCTCGGCCACCAGCGGGTCATCCGGCCAGTAGTGTTTCGGGTAACGCCCCTTCAGATCCTTCTTCACTTCGGCGTAGGTGCTGCGCCAGAAATTCGCCAGATCCTGCGTCACCTGCACTGGCCGCCTGGCCGGTGACAACAGGTGCAGTTTGACCACCTGCCGGCCGCCAGCGATGCGCGGGGTTTCAGCCAGCCCGAACAACTCTTGCAAGCGCACCGCCAGAATCGGCGGCTGCTCACTGTAGTCCAGTCGAACCGAGGATCCGGAAGGTACCGTCAAATGGTGCGGCGCCAGTTCATCCAGGCGTTGAGGCAATGGCCACGGCAGCAGGTTATGGACAATGCTGGCCAGTTCCAGATTGGCGAAGTGACTGAGTCGCGACACCCGCCCCAGATACGGCAACAGCCAATGCTCCAGGCCTGCCAGCAGCGCCGCATCGCTGACATCCGGCCATTCGCTGTGCCCCAGGCTGCTCAGATCCAGCTGACGCAACAACGCCACCCGAGCCTGCCACTGGCGCAACTCCGGCGTCCAGGGCAGCAACTCGAGCCCTTTACGTCGCACCAGATTGACCAGCGCCTGGCTGCGTGCCGCTTCATCCAGCCCGGTCAACGGCTCTCGACTGAGTATCAGCTCACCAACCTTGCGCTGCCGCTCGGCTCGTAGCACGCCTTCGCGCTCGTCCCAATCAAGCTGATCGACGTTGCGCACTTGTTCAGCCAGCACCGAATCAAACAGCGCCGGATCGAAATCCGCAGCCAGATAAATCCGCTCTTCACGCTGCCCCTGACGGCTGCCCAAATCAGCAATCACCAACCAGGGTTGTTTCATCAAGCTATCGGCCTCGGCGAACAGCGCGGCGCGACCGTTGGCCAGGCGATACTCCGCTCCACCGGCACGCCGCTGCTGTGCGACGCGATCCGGATAGGCCAGGGCCAGCAGCGCACCCAGCCAGCGCGGATGATCGGGATCGCTGACCGGTTCCAGTGCCTTGCCCCGCAGATAGCCGCGGTACTGCCGCGCCAGTTGCCGGGCCCGCTGAACGCCACCTTGAGCACCGCGAGCCGCTCGCTCTTCGCCCGACAACAGCACCAGCCGGCTGTGCAGATCCGCGCCGGCGCCGCGCAGAATGTCCCGCTCGCCCAGCAGCGCGGCGACGTCGCAGGCCATGTCCGCCAACCCCAGCGCCTGCCCGCGCAACAACAAATGTGCAATACGCGGATGCGCCGGCAGTTCGGCCATCGCCTGCCCATGACGGGTCAGTTTCCAGTCATCTGCGGTCTTGCCCTCCAGCGCGCCCAATCGCTCAAGTAAATCCTGAGCCTGTGCATAAGCCGCCGTCGGTGGCACATCGAGCCAGACCAATTGCCCGGGCGTTACGCCCCAGCGACCCAGTTGCAAGGCCAGGCCGGCGAGGTCGGCTGAAAGAATCTCTGCACTGGCATAAGCGGCCAATTGTTCATGCTGGTCTTGCGACCACAGGCGATAACACACGCCCGGCTCCAGACGCCCCGCTCGCCCGGCACGTTGTGTAGCGCTGGCGCGGGAGATCCGTTGAGTATCGAGGCGAGTCATGCCGCTGCCCGGATCAAAACGCGGTACCCGCGCCAACCCGGCATCGATCACCACCCGCACACCATCGATAGTCAGACTGGTCTCGGCGATGTTGGTGGCCAGCACCACTTTGCGCTTGTCGGCGGGTGCCGGCTCAATGGCAGCGCGCTGTGCTGCCAGGTCCAGTTCGCCGTGCAGCGGGCAAAGCAATACCTCAGTGCGCTCACCCAACGCATCAGCCAGCTGCTGATGCACCCGACGAATCTCCGCTTGTCCCGGCAGAAAAACCAGGAGACTGCCGCTTTCGTCGTTCAAGGCCTCGAGGATGGTCTGCACCAAGCGCGGCTCGATGAATTCTCCCGGCTGAAACGCCCGGCCCCAACGCATCGTCACCGGGTACATGCGCCCTTCGCTGCGCAAAATCGGTGCGTCATCCAGCAACCCCGCCAGACGTTCGCCTTCGAGGGTCGCCGACATCAAGAGAATTTTCAGCGGCTGATCGTCACGAAACAGATCGCGGCCATTGAGGCTCAATGCCAGCGCCAGATCAGCGTCGAGGCTGCGCTCGTGGAATTCGTCAAAGATCAGCAATCCGACGCCATCCAGCGCCGGATCATCTTGCAGACGTCGGGTGAGAATCCCCTCGGTGACCACTTCGATGCGGGTGTTCGGCCCTACTTTGCTGTCGAGGCGAATGCGATAGCCCACGGTTTCACCGACCTTTTCCCCCAGCTCACTGGCCAGCCTCTCGGCTGCAGCCCGTGCAGCGAGTCGACGCGGTTCTAGCATCAAGATGGTTTGGCCGGCCAACCATGGCTCATTCAATAAAGCCAAGGGCACGCGGGTGGTTTTACCAGCGCCGGGCGGTGCTTCGAGCACGGCTTCGTGGCGTGTCGCCAAGGCTTCACGCAGCGCAGGTAAAACTTCATCAATCGGCAAAGAAATCATGCTGGCTCCAAAACAGAGGCACGAGTATAACGGCGAACTGCCTGGCGTTAATCACGGTCTGAACTGATACCAGCGACGCTCTTTCATCGTTTCGTTTCGAATTTGATCAGGAGATTCACATGTGTATTCCCTCCCGTATTGTTGGCGGCGTTCTGCTCGCCACCCTGTTGACCCAAATGACCGCTTGCGGCTCGATCTTCTTCCCGGATCGTCGTGGCCAGATCGAAGGCAAAATCGACCCGGTGGTAGCCGCCCTCGACGCTGTAGGCCTGTTGTTCTATATCATTCCGGGGCTGATCGCTTTCGGCGTGGACTTCGCCACCGGCGCCATTTACCTGGAACCGGGCAAGACCGTCCAGGTCGCCCCGGAAAAACTCCGGCAAGCCATCGATGCTGACGGCAAGGTCGATAACCGCAAGTTGCAGGCTATTCTCGAAAGCGAACTGGGCCGCAGCTTTGCGCTGGATGATCCGCGTCTGATTCAATACAAAGGCAGCGTCCAGCAACTTGCCATGTACGGTCTGCAACCCGCCGCTTGATCGCGTGTATTCCAAGGAACGCAAACGCCTATGACCAGTAGCCCGGAACACGCTCGCCTGTTGCGTCTGGCGACACGCGCCTCGCTGGCGGTGGCGAGCATTCTGATCGTGACCAAGGCCATTGCCTGGTGGTTGAGTGGATCGGTCAGCCTGCTGGCCGGCCTGACCGACTCGCTGCTCGACGGCGCGGCATCGTTTCTCAATCTCCTGGCCGTGCATTACGCGCTACGCCCGGCGGATGATGACCATCGTTACGGGCATGGCAAAGCCGAGTCGCTGTCGGGTATGGCGCAAGCGTTGTTTATTGCGGTGAGTGCGGTGTTGATTGCCGTGCAAGCGATCGAACGCCTGAAACACCCCGAGCCACTGGGAGCCCCCTGGATCGGCATCGGCGTGATGCTCTTGTCGCTGGCACTGACGGTCGCCCTGCTGATGCTGCAACATCGGGTGATCCGCGAAACCGGCTCGACTGCGGTACGCGCTGACTCACTGCATTACCGTTCCGATCTGCTGCTCAATGCCAGCATCCTGGTAGCGCTGGTATTGGCCAGTTTCGGCTGGGAACAACTGGATGCCTGGTTTGGTCTGGCAATCGCCCTGTACATCCTCTGGAGCGCGGTGCAAATCGCTCGGGAGAGTGTGGCGGTGCTGATGGACGAAGAACTGCCGCCAGACGTCAGCCAGCACATGCTAGAGCTGGCCTGCAGCGTACCGGGCGTACTGGGTGCCCATGACCTGCGCACACGCATTTCCGGCAGCCACTGGTTCGTGCAATTGCATCTGGAGTTGCCGGGGGAGCTGACGTTATCCGTCGCTCACGGCATCAGCGATCGCGCTGCCGAGGCGATCAACGCCGCTTACCCACGGGCCGAGGTGCTGGTGCACGCCGACCCGCAAGAAGTGCTGACAGGCGCGAAGGCCTGAGTGCTTCGATCTAATAGGCAACCTGATAACCGCGACTGCTCAAGCAGTCGCCCTGCGCTTGACGGTAGGCTTGCACCACCGCAGGCGCCGGTTGGTAGGTGACGGCCGCGGGATCGAAGCCGCTTTGCTCAACCGCCCAGCGATAGCAATCGTAGCGATCCTGGTCGACCTGCTCAGGCGTTTGTCCATTGGCCGGGTAAGCGACCACGTCATAGCCGTTACTGGCGAGTTGTGGTTGAGGTGGATCGACCACTACGTACTGCTGGGTGCTCTCTTCATACGTGTAATACGCGCCGGCCGCGAGGAAGAACAGTGCACCGCCGATCCACACTTCCTGCGCGAAGTCGGGCAGGTAACTCACGCGGATGCCATGAGGAGGCCTTACCACCACATAACGCACCCCATGTGGGCGATACCAGTAACCGCCAGAGAAGAAGTAATCCTCGCCGCGATATGGCACGCGGAATTCACGATCAGGGAACCGATCGGTCTCGTAGCCAGGCCGATACTGCGGGCCTGGGCCCCAACCGTTGCCGTGCCCCTCCGGACGACCCGGCCAACGATGGTCATTATGGCGGTCGAAATCACCACGCATACCGGCACCACCGACCTGCCAGTTCTGATCGCGATCGTTACGCCGAGGAACGTCCTGATAGTAGCCACGCTGTGGCTCCTGGGTCTGGCGGACGGTATCCGGTCGGCTTTGAATCGGCAGGTTGATGCTCGGCTGCGGCGCCGGCCAACCCTGCCCGTTCGGATCATGCTGCGGACGGTTTTGCCACTGGCCGCCCTGCCCCTGATTCTGGCCGTTGTGTTCGAACTGACGGCTGTTGTCGCCGCGAATAATCTCATTCTGCAGGCGAGGCTGATTGTTTTCTGGTCGCGCTTGATTGATTTGTGGACGTGGCTGATTGATTTCCGGGCGCGGTTGAACGATTTGTGGACGCGGCTGATTCATTTCCGGGCGCGGTTGAACGACTTGTGGACGTGGCTGATTCATTTCCGGGCGCGGTTGATTATTTTCCGGACGCCCTTCAGGGCCATGCTCATGTTGTCCCCCGCCATTTTGACCATTATGTTGGCGAGGTTGCAGCGGATCATCTCGCGCCTCTGCCAGCAATTGCGCGCTGACACTCATGCAAAGCAATCCAACACCTGCCACACGCCAGATGCGCGACTTCATGCTATTCCTCACTGCGGTTCAGGACCTACTCATAAGACTGAAAAAGCGTAGGCCGGTTCTGCAACAGGTTATCAGTCACGAGACTTATTTCGCAGGCAATAAAAAAGGGAAACCCGTCGGCCTCCCCTTGAGAACTTCGTCCGTGCTCGACGCTTATGACGCCGGCTCACCTCACTCCGTCTTCTGGACAGTGTGTAGCCCGGGGGCCGACTCAACCCTGTGGGATTGGCGACCGCAGCTGGCCTGATTCGGCGAGCCGCACTGGACTGTTTGTCCGGGCAGTGATTCTGGTAATAAGAATAGGCTCAAGGCGCCGGCAGAGGATTGCGAAGATTGCTCAAATAAACATGGCTTGCGCAATTTTTAACTAAGGATAGATAATTAGCCGCAATAGTTACGACAAAGGCCTGATCCATGAGCAAACTAGACCGATACGACCTGAGCATTTTGGCGGAATTGCAGCGTGACGCCCGCATCTCCAATCAGGAGCTCGCCGAACGCATCGGCCTGTCACCGTCGCCCTGCTCACGACGGGTCAAGCAGCTGGAAGACGACGGTTATATTTCGCGCCAGGTCGCCTTGCTCGATCGCAAGATGCTTGGGTTGAGCCTGACTGCTTACGTACTGATCGGCATGGACCGCCACACGCCTGAGCGCTTCGAGAACTTCGAAGCGGCGATTCGCAGTCTGCCACAAGTGCTCGAATGCAGCCTGGTGACCGGAATGGACGCCGACTATCAGCTCAAAGTGGTGGTGCCGGACATGGATCACTACCAGAAGCTGCTGCTCGGCCACCTGACCCGCATCGAAGGCGTGACCAGCGTGAGGTCGAGTTTTGTGCTGAATCAGGTGCTCAACAGCACCGAGTTGCCGTTGACTCACCTTCGCAGCTGAACGCAGAACAAGACCCGTAGCAGTTGGCGTAGCCTACGTTTGGCTGCGAAGCAGTCGCAATCCAGACAACTCGATCGTTGCTGGATAACGCGGTCTGGCCTTTCACGGCTGCTGCGCCGCCGAACGCAGCCTGCCGGCAGCTGCTACAGCCGACACAGGTCAATGCACCGGCAATCACCCTTGGCGTATACTCTCCTGGCCTTTTTTGCCCTGCCTGCGCTGGAGAGTTTCGATGGATCCTGCAGTATTCGAAGAGTGGATGATGACCGGTCTGGTGACCATCCTGATCATTTTCATGGGCTTCATCGTCTGGGATCTGGCGAAAAAATCCAAGGCAGGCAAGTTCGGTACCTTTATTCTGTTCTTTGTACTGGGCCTGGGCATTCTCGCGTTCATCATCAAAAGCGTTGTCATCGCTTATATCGAGAATGGCTCCTCATAGGCTGGCAGGCACTTCCCGCCACTGACCCTGATCAAGCCCTTCAATCGTCCAGTCGCCGATTCGCACGCGCACCAGACGCAGCGTCGGCAACCCCACCGCGGCCGTCATGCGTCGCACCTGTCGATTGCGCCCTTCGCGAATCACCAGTTCCAGCCAACTGGTTGGCACGCTTTTACGGAACCGCACCGGCGGATTGCGCGGCCACAGCTGCGGCTCTTCAAGTTGCCGCGCCTCGGCGGGCAAAGTCATGCCGTCATTCAACTCGACGCCGTCGCGCAAACGCTGCAATTGCTCAGCGTTTGGCTCCCCCTCCACCTGAACCCAATACGTCTTGGCCAACTTGTGTTTTGGGTCAGATATCCGCGCCTGTAGCTGGCCGTCGTTGGTCAGCAGCAGCAAGCCTTCGCTGTCACGGTCGAGTCGACCCGCCGGGTAGATACCGGGAATGTCGATAAAATCCTTGAGCGTCGCCCGCCCTTCGCCGTCGCTGAACTGGGTCAGCACGTCGAACGGTTTATTGAACACAATCAGCTTCGGCTCGGCCGGCGGCGCTTTGGCGACACGGCGTGGTGCCAGGGAGGATTGCGGGTTATTCGCGCCAGGGCGGCGGGAAGCGGGACGAGTTGGACGAGACATGGCAAAAAGAACATCTAACGGTCAGGACTGGCAATGCTAGTGCCCTGACCGTCAAATGACCATCGCAACGATCAGCGGAACGGCGGTTCGTCGAAGCTACGCAGTTTGCGTGAGTGCAGCGAATTGAGCTCGGTGCGCAGCAGATCCACCGCAGCAATGCCGATCTTCAAATGCTGGCTGACCGCACGTTCGTAGAACGCGTTGGCCGAACCCGGCAGTTTGATTTCGCTGTGCAACGGCTTGTCCGAAACACACAGCAAGGTGCCGTAAGGCACTCGCAGGCGATAACCCTGGGCAGCGATGGTGCCGCTTTCCATGTCCACCGCCACGGCTCGCGACAGGTTGATCAGCGGGCGCTCCTGAGCCCAACGCAGTTCCCAGTTACGGTCGTCATAGGTCAACACAGTGCCAGTACGCAGGCGTTTTTTCAGATCCTCGCCCTTCTCGCCCGTGATGTTGGCTGCTGCTTGCTGAAGCGCCAACTGCACCTCGGCCAGGGCCGGGATTGGAATATTCGGCGGCACGACCCGGTCAAGAATCCCGTCGCGACGCATATAGGCGTGAGCCAGCACGTAGTCGCCAATGGTCTGCGACTGACGCAAGCCGCCGCAGTGGCCAATCATCAGCCAGCAGTGCGGACGCAGCACGGCCAAATGGTCGGTAATGTTTTTCGCGTTGGATGGGCCGACACCGATATTCACCAGGGTCACGCCATGACCGTCACTGGCTTGCAGGTGATAGGCCGGCATTTGGTAGCGATGCCAGACCACTCCAGCGGCAATCGCCGAGGCTTCGCCGTGATCCATGCTCTTTTCAATGATGACGTTACCCGGTAACACCATGCGCACGAAGCGCGGATCAGTGCGCAATTGCTCCAGGCCATGAAGAATGAACTGGTCGACGTAACGGTGGTAGTTGGTCAGCAAGATCCACGGCTGGACATGCCGCCAGTCACTGCCGGTGTAGTGCACCAAACGACGAAGCGAGAAGTCGACCCGCGCCGCGTCGAACAGCGCCAACGGCAGCGGATCGGTGTTTTCCCAATCGTACAGGCCATCGGCGATACCGTCGCTGGCGGCCGACAAATCGGTACTCGGGAACACCCGCGCCAGCGCCGCAGCGGTGACACCCGAACCGCCGAGCTCATCGCCCTGCTCAACCACGTACGGATAAGGAATGTTCTGCTCGCTGACACCCACTTCCACCGTCACGGTGAAGTCGTGCATCAGCGGCACCAGTTGCTCCAGCAGATAGTTACGAAAAGCTGCCGGGTGGGTCACGGTCACGCTGTAGGTGCCTGGCAACTGGACTTTGGCGTAAGCCCGAGTGGTCTGCGGGACTTCGCCCTGGCAGAGGTAGGTCAAGCGCAATTCGGGGTAACGAAACAAGGCGCGCTGCTCGGCATCGGGCTCGACCCGATCCTTCAGGTAGCGTTTGAGGGCCTGGCTCAGTGCGGTGGTGGCACGCTCGTGCAGAGCGGCAAGCCGATCCACGGCCTGCTCGGCGGTTTGAACGACAATAAAGGCTTCGGTCACGATAAGCATCCTGTGTTCTGACTTGCAGGCCTTCATCTTGCCTGCAAGTCAGCGCGATCAGAAGCCCTGAGGTGTAGAACGCGCGACAATCGCTTGCACGTCCAGGCCTCGCGGCAACGTGCCATAGACTCGACCGGCGGTACCCAGGCGGCTGGCAATGAAAGCATCGCTGACACTGGCATTGCCCGCTTCCAGCAATAGCTTGGCTTGCAAGCCCAGCGCAATGTCTTCTGTCAGCTGCCGAGCGCGGTATTGAATGTCGCTGAAGTCCTGAAATGCGGCTTTCAGATGGGCGATATGCCCGGCCAGGCGCTTGTCGCCATGACCATCGCCCAATTCGGCAAAGAGTGCGTCGAGCACGCCCGACTCTTTCGACAAGGCCCGCAGCACGTCAAGGCATTGCACGTTTCCGGAGCCTTCCCACGTCGAGTTCACCGGCGCCTCACGGTACAGACGCGGCAGGATGCTGTCTTCGACGTAACCGGCACCGCCCATGCACTCAGCGGCTTCGTTGATCATGGCGGGTGCACGTTTGCAGATCCAGTATTTGCCCACCGCCGTCACCAGCCGGGCGAACCTGGCTTCCTGTGAGTCGTCGAGATGATCCAGAGCGCGGCCCATGCGCATGCTCAAGGCCAATGCAGCTTCACTTTCCAGCGCCAGATCGGCCAGTACGTTTTGCATCAAGGGTTGTTCACTAAGCAAACGGCCGCCGACCATTCGATGCGCACAATGATGAGCAGCCTGAGTCAGCGCCTGACGCATCAGCGCGCTGGAACCGACCATGCAATCGAAACGGGTCATGGCGACCATCTCGATGATGGTCGGCACACCGCGCCCTTCCTCACCGACCATCCAGGCCAGAGCACCACGAAACTCCACTTCGCTGGAGGCGTTGGAGCAATTGCCGAGTTTGTTTTTCAGGCGCTGGATATAGAACTGGTTGCGGGTGTCATCCGGACGGTGGCGCGGCAGCAGGAAACAGGTCAATCCCTTATCGGTCTGGGCCAGGGTCAGGAACGCATCGCACATCGGCGCGGAACAGAACCATTTGTGTCCGACCAGTTCATAGGCTTGGCCCGGACCTGCAGCCCCTACCGGATAAGCCTTGGTGGTATTGGCCCGCACATCGGTGCCGCCCTGCTTTTCGGTCATGGCCATGCCGATGGTGGCGCCGGCCTTATGGGCGATACCGACGTTGCGTGGGTCGTATTCGGTGGCAAGAATTTTCGGTAACCATTGCTCGGCGATGTCCGGTTGCAGTCGCAGCGCCGGCACAGAGGCGAAGGTCATGGTCAGTGGGCAACCGCTGCCGGCCTCGGCCTGGCTGTGCAGATAGCTCATGGCTGCTCGGGCCACGTGTGCGCCGGACTGCGGATCGGTCCAGGGCAATGAGGTCAGGCCATGTTCGACTGCCGTACGCATCAGTTCATGGTAGGCCGGGTGAAATTCCACCAGGTCGATGCGATGGCCATAACGGTCATGACTCGAGAACACGGGCTTGTTCTGATTGGCCAGAAAACCCGCCGCCATCAACGGCCCACCGGCCAGCGCGCCATAGCCATCAATCCGTGCTTCGGCCCAGCCAGCGCCAAATCGCCGCGCCCACTCCTGTAGCGGCAGGTCGATACGATAGAGGTTAGTGCCATCCAGCGGTGGCGGCTGATTGGTGACCTCGTGGGTTTCGGCGAACTGATGCAGGTTCATGACGGGGCTCCTTGGGGGTGGACCAGAACTCCAGTTAAGCACCGCCCCCCGCCCGAACAAAGTGGCATATACGCCTAAATATCGGCGCTTTCACCATACCCAGGACACAGCACCCGGCAATACAAAACCGCCTGTAGCTCCTCGAACTTCACCGGTTTGCTCAAATAATCCGTCATCCCGGCCGCCTGGCAATGCTCGCGTTCGGCACTCTGGGCCACCACCAGCACCGGCAGCTCTGCGCTACCTGGCAGAGCGCGCAATTGGCCGCAGATCGAGATGCCATCAAGCTGCGGCAGCTGACAATCGAGCAACACCGCATCAAAGGATTCTCGCCGCAACAGCTCCAGCATCGCCCGACCACTGTCCGCCGTGCGCACTCGATAACCCAACTTGAGCAGCATGCCACGCACCACCAACTGATTGATGCTGTTGTCATCGACCAACAACACTGTGCACTCCTGAGGCACACGACGAACAATCGGCGCACGCCCTTTGATGGCTTGCTCAGCCGGGGACGGTTGCACGCTGCGAACATCGAACTCGACGTCCAACTGGAAACGACTGCCGCGTCCCGGCTCCGATTGATGGGTCAAACGCCCGCCCAACAGTTCGATCAGCTGCCGACAAATTGCCAGACCGACTCCCAGCCCGCCGTATTCGCGAGTCATCGAACCGTCGAGCTGGAAGAATCGCTGATACAGGGTGGCTTCATCCAGATCGGTGAACCCGATACCAGTGTCGATCACTGCGAAGGACAGCGCCATCCGACCCTCGTCCGCCGATTTTCCGGTCACCCGCAGCACCACCCCACCCACGCGGGTGAACTTGATGGCGTTGTCCAACAAGCACTCCAGGCATTGAATCAGCTTTGTGTTGTCACCTTGCAGGCGGTCTGGCAGCCCCGTCGCCACCTCGAACTCAATATCCAGCGCCTTGCTCATGGCATTGGCGGCGAACTGCATTCGCAGCCTGTCGAGCACGCCACGCAGGCTGAAACCTTCCGTTTGCACCTTGAGCCTGCCAGCCTGCAACTCCGTCAGGGTCAGGATGCCATTGACCATGCGCATCATGTCCCGCGCCGAGCCGGCGGCAGTCTGTTGGTATTGCTCCAGCTCCGGTTCCATATCCATGGTCTGCATGAGTTCCAATGAACCGATCACCCCATTCATTGGCGTGCGCAACTCATGGGTCAGGGTCGCAAGAAACTCATCCTTGAGCCGGTTGCTGTGGGCCAACGCCTGGTTCAACACTTCGAGTTTCTGACCGGCATCGAACAAAGTCTGGGCCTGCTGTTCGCGCATCGAATTGATACGATCGGCCAGCGCCAGCGACAGCAATGCCACTTCAATTGCCGAACCGATCTGACTGGCGTACATGGTCAAGAACACATTGGGCAGATAACCCAACACCATCAGCGTGTTGATCACGCCACCAAACAGAAACGCCGACCAGGCGATGATGAAATACCGCGCCACTCGCAGACCGCGCCACCATGCAAAAATCCCTGCTGCGAAGATCGTCACGGTAAAGGCCAACGCCAACGTCGTCGCCAGACGCAAGGCCAGGGCATAGCTGGTCATCAACGACAGTGCAACCACCACCGCGCTGCACGCGATCAGCAGCAATAGCAGCCGATCGAGCCAGCGGCTGTGGCGGGCCATCTGCAAAAAGCTGCGGGCAAACTGACTGCCGAACAAACCCGCAGCACCGATGAAGAAAGGTGTCGAGGCGTTGGCCCACCAAGGGTTGTTCGGCCAGAAATACTCGACCGCGGCACCATTCACCGACAGTTGGTACAAACCGAACGAAGCGAT
Source organism: Pseudomonas sp. GW821-FHT07G10 (assembly GCF_059418545.1). Taxonomy (NCBI): domain Bacteria; kingdom Pseudomonadati; phylum Pseudomonadota; class Gammaproteobacteria; order Pseudomonadales; family Pseudomonadaceae; genus Pseudomonas; species Pseudomonas sp. GW821-FHT07G10. Next base: position 40,441 of record NZ_JBWKQB010000010.1, read on the forward strand.
ATAGAGGATGTAGTAGAGATAGCTGGTGTCACGTACAGCGAGGTAGATGAACAGGTTGTAGACCAGCATGCCCAGCAGTACACCATAGATCAGGCCCAGTACATACAGACGCACCGGTTGCTCTTCCACAAAGGCGGTACTCGACCAAAGGGTCAGCGGAGCCTGGATCGAGCCTTGGCTTTGCAGGCGCAGATACACGATTTTGTGCTGATCCGGCGCGAAATCCAGGTCAAACAGATAGTTATTCTGGCGGATCTGCCGGCTGGAAAACGGCAAGGCGTCGCCCGTACGCTGGACCAATTGATAGCGGCCTGCAGCATCGGGGAGGTACAAGTCGAGGTGATCAAGGGGCGGATAGGCCAATTCCAACAACCAGTTGCGCTGAGCGGCAGGGTTGTTCGGGCGGTAATGCAAATCAATTTTCAGCCAGAATGCCGAGTGAGAGTAACCGGCATTGAGGGTGGCTTTATCGTGAGTCTTGAAGCTGCCGGCCAGCGCCTGCGAACTGACATCGTCAATACTGGCCTCGCCGCCCACATCTTCGAACACCTGCATCACCCGGCCCAACGGGAGGCTTTGAGTGAACTCATCAAACTCGGTCGCGCAAGCCAGCATCGGCAAGCTCAACAGCAACATCAGCAAATAGCGCATAAAGCCCCAGCGTGGCCTGTCCGGTTGTGTCAGGAAGCCCCCCATTCCCTTTGAGTAGACGTAAAACCGGCATTACCTGTTATTGGTTTGGATCCACTCTAGCATAGCCGTTGATGGCCATTGAACACCATTGAAAACTTTAGTTTAAAGGCTCTAGAACGGGCCTCTCAGTGAAATAAGTTGATCTAGAGCTGTTTGTCTGATCAGGTTGTGATAAGGCCCGTGCAAGCAACTGTCGCTACATGCCTTTGTAGGAGCAGCCGGTCGACGCTCGATTGCTCGCGATGGTCGTTAACGATTACGCGTGCTTCCTGACGAAATGCGTCAGCTTCAAGTCCATCGCGAGCAATCGAGCGTCGACCGGCTGCTCCTACGGTTTTGCATTCGCCCGCCATCTTTATAGGGCCGGCCACTGCCCCGGAAAAAAGCGTTTGGTGGTAAGCTCGCGCACCATGAATATCTATAGCTCTCGCCCCGTTGTCCTCTGTCTCTCCGGCCACGACCCAAGTGGTGGCGCCGGCTTGCAGGCAGATATCGAAGCCCTGCTCGCTCAGGGTTGTCATGCGGCTCCCGCCGTTACCGCCCTGACCGTGCAAGACACGGTCAACGTCAGCGATTTCCGCGTCCTGGATCGCGAGTGGGTGTTGGCTCAAGCCAACGCCGTGCTCAACGATTCGACCGTCGCGGCGGTCAAGCTGGGCATGCTCGGCTCGCTGGAGATGGTCGACACTGTGGTTGAACTGCTCCAGGCGCACCCGCATCTGCCGCTGGTCTGTGACCCGGTATTGCGTGCCGGTGGCGGCGGTCGTCTGGGTAAAGATGAAGTCGGCTACGCCATGCGCGAACGACTGTTGCCGTTGGCGACTATCGCGACACCTAACCTTCCCGAAGCCCGCATCCTCGCTGAACTGCCGCAAGGCTCTCCTGACGAGTGCGCAGAGAAACTCCTGGCCTACTGCGAACACCTGCTGATCACCGGCGGCCATGGCGATGAACATGAAGTGCATAATCGCCTTTACAGCCGCGATGGCAGTCGTCAAACCTATACCTGTCAGCGCTTGCCGGGCAGTTATCACGGCTCGGGCTGCACCTTGGCCAGCGCCTTGGCCGGTCGCCTGGCTTTGGGCGAAAACCTCGCCAGTGCCGTGCAATCCGCTCTGAATTACACCTGGCGCACCCTGCGTGATGCCGAACAGCTTGGCAAAGGCCAGTTCGTCCCGCGCCGTCTGCCGCTGGACTTTTGCTCGTAACGCATGAGGCTTGCTCGATGAAACTACGTGGCCTGTACGCCATTACCGACAGCCAACTGCTGGCCGGCAAATTTCTGCCCTATGTGGAAGCGGCGCTGGATGGCGGCGTCACGCTGCTGCAATACCGCGACAAGAGCAGCGACGAAGCCCGTCGGCTACGCGAAGCCGAAACCCTGCGCACCTTGTGCGAGCAATACAACGCCCAGTTGATCATCAATGACGATGCCGAACTGGCTGCGCGCCTTGGCGTCGGCGTACACCTGGGCCAGACCGACGGCCCGCTGACACCGGCCCGGGCACTGCTCGGGCGCACGGCAATCATCGGCTCCACCTGCCACAGTCAGCTCGAACTCGCCGAACAAGCCGCCAAAGAAGGCGCCAGCTATGTCGCCTTCGGTCGCTTCTTCAACTCAAACACCAAACCCGGCGCGCCGGCGGCAACCCTTGAGTTGCTTGACCAGGCCCGGACCAAATTGCACCTGCCGATTTGCGTGATTGGCGGCATCACCCTGGAAAACGCCGCCCCACTGGTGGCCCACGGCGCTGATCTGCTGGCCGTGGTCCACGGCCTGTTCGGCGCCGAGAACACCCAGGAAGTGACGCGTCGCGCCCGTGCCTTCAAAGCCCTGCTTCATATCTAAATAGCCGAATCCTGATTCAGAGAGCCCGATCATGTCTCGTTCCGAAACCCTGTTTGCCAATGCCCAGAAACACATTCCCGGCGGCGTAAACTCGCCCGTTCGTGCCTTCAAGAGCGTCGGCGGCACGCCGTTGTTCTTCAAGCACGCCGAAGGCGCCTATGTGACGGACGAGGATGACAAACGCTATGTCGACTACGTGGGTTCCTGGGGCCCGATGATCCTCGGCCACAGCCACCCGGAGGTGCTCGATGCAGTGCGCAAGCAGCTCGAACACGGCCTGTCCTATGGTGCCCCGACGGAGATGGAAACCCGGATGGCCGATCTGGTCTGCTCCATCGTGCCATCGATGGAGATGGTCCGCATGGTCAGCTCCGGCACTGAAGCGACCATGAGCGCGATCCGTCTGGCCCGTGGCTTCACCGGCCGCGACAGCATCATCAAGTTCGAAGGCTGCTACCACGGCCACTCTGACAGTCTGCTGGTCAAAGCCGGATCCGGCGCACTGACCCAAGGCGTTCCAAGCTCTGCCGGCGTACCCGCCGCGTTCGCCAAACATACCCTGACCCTGCCGTTCAACGACATCGGCGCAGTCGAGCAAATGCTCAGTGAAGTCGGTCAGGAAGTGGCGTGCATCATTGTCGAGCCAGTGGCTGGCAACATGAACTGCGTACCACCGGCGCCGGGCTTCCTCGAAGGCCTGCGCACGCTCTGCGACAAACATGGCGTGGTGCTGATTTTCGACGAAGTGATGACCGGCTTCCGCGTCGCCCTCGGTGGCGCCCAGGCGCACTATGGTGTGACCCCGGACCTGAGCACTTTCGGAAAAATCATTGGCGGCGGCATGCCGGTGGGCTGCTTCGGCGGCAAACGCGAAATCATGTCGCACATTGCCCCGTTGGGTCCGGTCTACCAGGCCGGTACTCTGTCCGGCAACCCCCTGGCCATGGCTGCGGGCCTGACCACCCTGCGCCTGATCAGCCGTCCAGGCTTCCACGCAGAGTTGAGCGACTACACCACTCGCCTGCTCGATGGCCTGCAACAGCGCGCCGACGCAGCCGGTATTCCGTTCGTGACCACTCAGGCCGGCGGCATGTTCGGGCTGTACTTCAGCGGTGCTGACGATATCGTGACCTTCGACGACGTCATGTCCAGCGACGCTGGCCTGTTCAAACGCTTCTTCCACCTGATGCTCGAAGGCGGCGTTTACCTGGCACCGAGTGCCTTTGAGGCCGGTTTCACTTCGATAGCCCATGGCGATACCGAGCTGAAACTGACTCTGGATGCTGCTGAGCGTGCATTTGCTGCTTTGAAATAAGCCGACCAATGACCAATCTGACGCTGCTTGCGCGGCGTCCGGATTTTTCCCAGGTCTTTACGTCTCTTTTCCGCCCTTCAAGGCACGAAATTTCCTACAAACCGGACGATATAGGGCCACGCAGCAGAAAAACGAGTAAAGACTTTGTAAGGTTGGCCCTGCTTATTTCATAATGCGCGCTTATTGGATCCCTCGATGGGTCCGCGCGCCCCTCAGAGGTAAGTCGATTCCCATGAACCGCACCGGCCGCGCCCTTGCATTGGGCTGCCTGTTGCTCCTTCAGCCCCTGCTCGCGCAAGCACAAGCAGGCGGCAACTCGTTGTTGATCCCAGCGATGGGTCGCTGCACCCTCAATACTCAGCCACAAGACCAGTCAGAGGCGCTTGCCGCCTGCAAGAAAGCGTCGGATGCCGGGGATGCGCAAGCACAATACGAGTTGGGTGAATTCTATTACGAGGGCAAAAATGCGCCGCGTGACCTCAATCAAGCCCTGAGCTACTTCGAAAAAGCCTCTCTGCAAGGCCATGCCCAGGCGCAATTCAAACTCGGCACCATGTTTTTCCACGGAGAAGGCGTTCCGGCCAATAACATTCAGGCGTATATCGTACTGAAGATGGCGGCGGTCAATGGCGCCGAGGATGCTCTGGACACTGCCGACGAAGTCGCTCAACACATGCAGCGTGACGAGCTGGAAGTCGCGACGCAGGTGCTCGGGCAGATTTTCCGCAAATACCTGCTGGAACTGCAAAGCGCCGACGGGCGCTCACCGTTTTCGCCACTGCCTTAAGCTCTGCATCGCCTTTCTGACGCCATCGCGGGCAAGCCTCGCTCCTACGGTTGTATGTGATCCGTAGGAGCAAGGCTTGCCCGCGATTGGCTGCGACTCGGTCTCGGGTGTTACTTCTCCGGCATCGGCATCGGAAACGGCATGACATTGCTCATACCGCGGGCTTCAGTGATCTTCGGCGTGCCCAGACGCTCGACTTCGTCGATGCGCACGATCGAATGCATTGGCACAAAACTGCGCACCACGCCTTCGAACTGCGCCTTGAGCTTCTCTTCGCCGGGGTCGACGACCAGCTGTGTGCGCTCGCCAAAGACGAACTCTTCCACTTCCAGGAAGCCCCACAGATCACTTTGATAGATCTGCTTGGCGTACATTTCGAACACTTGGCCCTGGTTGAGGAAAATCACCTTGTAGATTGGAGCTTCACGTTTGGTCATGGTGGGCGGGTAACAAATCGGGGGATATAAAAGAGGGCGCAAACTATAGCATAGCCACCCGATGCACAACGCTAGGAACCTCGGGTCGTGACCACTATAATGTGCGGTTCTTTGAATCACTTGATGAACTCCCATGGCCAAGAAGCTTTACATCGAAACCCACGGTTGCCAAATGAACGAGTACGACAGCTCGCGCATGGTCGATCTGCTGGGTGAACATCAGGCCCTGGAAGTCACCGCACGCGCCGAAGACGCGGACGTCATCCTGCTCAACACCTGTTCGATCCGCGAACGCGCCCAGGACCGGGTGTATTCCCAGCTCGGCCGCTGGCGCGAGTTGAAACTGGCCAACCCGGACATGGTCATCGCCGTCGGCGGTTGCGTGGCCAGCCAGGAAGGCGCGGCAATCCGCGACCGCGCACCCTATGTCGACGTGGTCTTCGGCCCGCAGACCCTGCACCGCCTACCGGAAATGATCGATGCCGCGCGGACCACCAAGCTGCCGCAAGTTGACGTTTCATTCCCGGAAATTGAAAAATTCGATCATCTGCCAGAACCGCGTATCGACGGCCCGAGCGCCTACGTCTCGGTCATGGAAGGCTGCAGCAAGTACTGCACGTTCTGCGTAGTGCCTTATACCCGCGGCGAAGAAGTCAGCCGGCCATTCGACGATGTGCTGGCCGAAATCATTCACCTGGCCGAAAACGGCGTACGTGAAGTCACCTTGCTTGGGCAAAACGTCAACGGCTATCGCGGCCAGACTCATGACGGTCGTCTGGCGGACCTGGCCGAACTGATCCGCGTGGTCGCCGCCGTCGATGGTATCGAACGTATTCGCTACACCACTTCGCACCCGCTGGAGTTCTCCGACAGCCTGATCCAGGCCCATGCCGAAGTCCCGGAGCTGGTCAAACATCTGCATTTGCCGGTGCAATCAGGCTCGGATCGCATTTTGGCGGCGATGAAGCGCAACCACACAGCACTGGAATACAAGTCCAAACTGCGCAAGCTGCGGGCCGCCGTGCCGGGTATCTGCATCAGTTCGGACTTCATCGTCGGCTTCCCCGGTGAGACCGAAAAAGACTTCGAGCAGACCATGAAGCTGATCGAAGACGTCGGTTTCGACTTTTCCTACTCGTTCGTCTACAGCCAACGCCCGGGCACCCCGGCCGCGGATCTGCCCGACGAGACTCCGGAAGAGCTGAAAAAAGAGCGCCTGAACGCCCTGCAACATCGTCTCAACCAGCAAGGCTTCGAGATCAGCCGACAAATGGTTGGCTCCACCCAGCGCATTCTGGTGACCGATTATTCGAAGAAAGACCCGGGCGAACTGCAGGGGCGCACCGAGAATAATCGTATCGTCAACTTCCGCTGCGACAATCCCACGTTGATCGGCCAGTTCGCTGACGTGCGTATCGATGCCGCGCAACCGCACTCGCTGCGTGGTTCGCTGCTGCGGTAATCGTCAAGACACTGGAGATCAAATGTGGGAGCGGGCTTGCTCGCGATAGCGGACTTTCATTCAACATTGATGTTGCCTGATACACCGCTATCGCGAGCAAGCCCGCTCCCACATCGTAACTGCGTTGTTCTTGAGGACGCGCTCATCCATTTAAGAGCTTTCGCACCCAGGCCACTGGCGTTATCCTTGATTCCATATCAATTGCCTTAGGGCGGCTAAAAACGACCTTGAACGCACCCATAGAACCGCATCGTTTCATCCTCGAGCCCTTTGAGGCTCGACGCTTCGCCAATCTGTGCGGGCAATTCGACGAGCATTTGCGCCTGATCGAACAGCGCCTGACCATCGAGATCCGCAACCGCGGAAACCAGTTCGAATTGATCGGTGAACCCAAACACACCACCTCTGCGGAAAACCTCCTGCGCCGTCTGTACCGGGAAACCAAGGGTACCGAGCTGTCGCCGGACATGGTTCACCTGTTCCTGCAGGAATCTGCGGTGGAAGAGCTGGACAGCTTTCCGGCCGCCGAACCCGCCGTCGCATTGCGCACCAAAAAAGGCATGATTCGCCCTCGCGGCCCGAATCAGCAGCGCTATGTGAAGGAAATTCTCGGCAACGACATCAACTTCGGCATCGGCCCGGCCGGTACCGGCAAGACCTATCTGGCGGTGGCCTGCGCGGTCGACGCTTTGGAGCGCGAGCAAGTACGCCGCATCCTGCTGGTGCGTCCAGCGGTCGAGGCCGGCGAAAAACTCGGCTTCCTGCCCGGCGATCTGGCACAGAAAATCGACCCGTATCTGCGTCCGCTGTATGACGCGCTGTACGAAATGCTGGGTTTCGAACACGTCGCCAAGCTGATCGAGCGTCAAGTGATCGAGATCGCGCCGCTGGCCTATATGCGCGGACGAACGCTGAACAACAGCTTCATCATTCTCGACGAAAGCCAGAACACCACCGTCGAGCAGATGAAGATGTTCCTGACCCGGATCGGCTTCGGCTCCACTGCGGTCATCACCGGCGACATCACCCAGATCGACTTGCCCAAAGGCACGCGCTCGGGTCTGACCCACGTGATCGATGTGCTCAAGGATGTCCCGGGTATCAGCTTTACCCATTTCACCTCCAAAGATGTCGTGCGCCATCCGCTGGTGCAACGCATCGTCGAAGCCTACGAGCGTTTCGAGCATCGCGCTGAAGGCGAGCCGGTCAAATTTTCCTCTGCGAAGGACAGTCGCCGCGATGCTTGAGCTTGATCTGCAACTGGCAACCGACGCCCCTGCCCCCAGCGAAGCCGAGTTCCGCCAATGGTGCGGGCTGGCCCTGCGACAACGCACCGCCGACTCCGAGCTGACCATCCGCCTGGTCGACGAGCCAGAAGGTCGTGAGTTGAACCACACCTGGCGGCAAAAGGATTACGCCACCAACGTATTGTCCTTCCCTGCCGATGTGCCGGACGAGCTGCTGGACATCCCGCTGCTCGGCGATCTGGTGATCTGCGTGCCCGTGGTTGTCCGCGAGGCAGCCGAACAAGGCAAGGCACTCAACGCCCATTGGGCACACCTGGTCATTCACGGCTGCTTGCATCTGCTGGGTTACGACCACATAGATGACGACGAAGCCGAAGAAATGGAAGCACTGGAACGAACGTTGCTTGCTGAACTGGGTCATCCTGACCCGTACGCAGATGACGAAACCTGCGAACCTCCAACTGTAATAACCAAGGATTTAGAGTAATCGCTATGAGCGAAGACCGATCGAGCAGCGGGCAAAAGTCCTGGCTGGGCAAACTGACCCAGGCTTTTGCCCACGAGCCGAAAAACCGTCAGGAGCTGCTGGAGCTGTTGCGCGAAGCCCATCAGAACAAGTTGCTGGACAGCGAAGCGCTGGCCATCGTGGAAGGTGCCATCCAGGTCGCTGACCTGCAAGTACGGGACATCATGGTTCCGCGCTCGCAGATGATCAGCATCAAGGCGGCCCATACACCCCGCGAATTCCTCCCGGCAGTCATCGATTCCGCGCACTCGCGCTACCCGGTGATTGGCGAAAGCCACGACGACGTCATGGGCGTCCTGCTGGCCAAGGATCTGCTGCCGCTGATCCTTCAGGAAAACGGCGACAGCTTCAACGTCAAGGATTTGCTGCGTCCGGCGACCTTCGTCCCCGAGTCCAAGCGCCTGAACGTGCTGCTGCGCGAATTCCGCGCCAACCATAATCACATGGCCATCGTCATCGACGAATACGGCGGCGTGGCTGGCCTGGTGACCATTGAAGACGTGCTGGAACAGATCGTCGGCGATATCGAAGACGAGCACGACGTCGAGGAAGACAGCTACATCAAGCCGCTGCCCAGCGGTGACTTCCTGATCAAGGCGCTGACCCCGATCGAGAACTTCAACGAGTTCTTCGACAGTGAATTCTCCGACGATGAATTCGACACCGTCGGCGGCCTGGTGATGAGCGCGTTCGGGCATCTGCCTAAACGCAATGAAATTACCGAAATTGGCGCCTATCGCTTCCGCATTCTGAATGCCGACAGCCGCCGGATTCACCTGCTGCGCCTGACTCCTATTGCCCGTTAAGGACTGAAATGCGTTGGATCACCCGCCCCGGCTGGCCCGGTAACCTGCTGGCCGTGGCGGCCGGTGCACTCACCACCCTGGCGTTGGCGCCGTTCGATATCTGGCCACTGGCATTACTGGCTGCCGGTTTTTTCTATGCCGGCTTGCGTGAACTGACGCCCCGTCAGGCGCTGGGGCGTGGCTGGTGTTTCGGCTTTGGCCTGTTTGGCGCCGGCACCAGTTGGATCTACTACAGCATTCACAACTTTGGCGGCGCTTCGGTGCTGCTGGCCGGGTTGCTGATGCTGGCTTTCACCGCTGCGATTGCCTGGTTCTTCGCCCTGCCCGCCTGGCTCTGGGCGCGCTGGCTGCGCCGTAACGAAGCGCCGCTGGCCGATGCCTTGGCCTTTGCCGCGTTGTGGCTGGCCCAGGAAGCGTTCCGTGGCTGGTTTCTGACCGGTTTCCCGTGGCTTTATTCCGGCTACAGCCAACTCAATGGCCCGCTGGCCGGGCTCGCACCATTGGGAGGCATGTGGCTGATTTCCTTCAGCCTGGCGCTGACCGCCGCGCTTGTGTACAACCTGCCAAGCCTGATCAAGGCCGGACGCAAAGGGTTTATCGTCGCAGGCCTGCTGTTGCTGGCCGCACCATGGGTCATCGGCCTGTCGCTCAAGGGCCACGCCTGGACCAGCCCTTCGGGCAACCCGCTGAGCGTCGCGGCGATTCAAGGCAACATCGAACAAAGCATGAAGTGGGACCCGGCGCAGCTCAACAAGCAGCTGGCGCTGTACCGCGACATGAGCTTGAGCTCCAAACGCGTCGACCTGCTAATCTGGCCGGAAACCGCGGTCCCGGTGCTCAAGGAGTCTGCCGAGGGCTACCTGAACATGATGGGCAGCTTCGCCGCCGAACGTAACTCGACACTGATTACCGGTGTGCCGATCCGCCAGCAAGTGCGCCACGAAAAACGCTACTTCAATGGCATCACCGTGGTAGGCGAAGGCGACGGTACTTACCTCAAGCAGAAACTGGTGCCGTTTGGTGAGTACGTACCGCTGCAAGAAGTGCTGCGAGGCCTGATTGCGTTCTTCGACCTGCCAATGTCGGATTTCGCCCGTGGTCCGGCTGATCAGCCGTTGCTGCAAGCCAAGGGCTATCAGATTGCACCATTCATCTGCTACGAAGTGGTCTACCCGGAATTCGCAGCCAGCCTTTCGGCCCGCAGCGACCTGCTGCTGACCATCAGCAACGACACCTGGTTCGGCACCTCCATCGGCCCGCTGCAACACTTGCAGATGGCACAGATGCGCGCCCTGGAAGCCGGACGCTGGATGATTCGCGCCACCAATAACGGCGTCACTGGTTTGATCGACCCATTTGGCAAGATCACCGTGCAAATCCCGCAATTCGAACGCGGCATCCTCTACGGCGAAGTGGTGCCAATGCACAACCTGACACCTTACCTGCAATGGCGTTCGTGGCCGCTGATCATTCTGTGCATGCTGCTGTTCGGTTGGGCGCTACTGGCCAGCCGGATTGCCAAGACGGTTTAACACCCAGGATCCGGGTGCCCGCAAAAAGATCGTCCGAACGCGTTCGGACGATCTTTTGACTTTCAGCGGTAGAACAACGAATAACCGATCTGCCCTACGGCCTCATTCAGCAACAGGCCACTTTGCCAAATCGACTTGAACTCGGGCATCCAGCCTCCGAACGGCTGGGCATTATCAACACCCAAAAAGCCCACCGGTGCAGCCACGACGGTGAAACCTGCCCGTTCGAAACTCCACACCGAACGCGGCATATGCCAGGCCTGGGTCACCACAACCACCCGTTTGATACCCTGCGGCACAAGCACCTCAGCGCTGAACTGAGCGTTCTCCCAGGTCGTGCGACTGCGCCCTTCCTGCCAACTGACCGCCACACCAAAATCATCTTGCATGGACTCGGCCATCATTGCCGCCTCAGTGGGCGGCGTTCCGTAATGCAAGCCGCCACTGGTCAACACCGGCAAACCCGATGCCTTGGCCAGGCGGGCCGCGTAACGCTCGCGCTCCAGCCCCACGCCGGTAGGCTGGTCAGAGCCCCACGCCGGATCGCCCCGTTCCCGGCCCGAGCCCAAGACCACAATCGCATCCGCGCGCTCGGCCAGCGTCGCCCATTCGCTACGGGCCAGTGGCGGATCGCGCTCAAGCGCCCGAGCACTCCATTCCACGACAACCGGCAAACTCATCAACCAGAAACCACCAACCCCCAGCGCAAAAAAAGCGCCTGCCAAGCGGGGTCGGGAGCGACGGAACCACCAGGCAGCCAGAAGCAACAGCAAAAAAATGCCGGGCGGCAAAAAAAGTTGTTTGACGAAATAACGAAAAGGCATCGAGCATCTCCAAAGATGCCCGAAGCCTAAGTGGGTTGAAGCAAAGCAACAACAGGTTCTGTAGGCATTTCAATCGAAAAGCCTGAACGTGTGACGTCATGCAATGCACTTGAGCGGGGCTGCAGACTCTTATTTGAACAGCTGGGACCGGAGTTTTGCCGCGTCCCCAACAGGTGCTTTGCCTCTCAACCAGATGATTTTGGCCGTATGTGGTACTTCTTTATGTTTTACGGCTTCCAACACGTTTGAATGTGCCTCACGTATGCTGCGGTCCAGATAGGCCTTGATCAACTCAAACTCAGCGCGACTCAAACCACGCAACTCCAACTCGACAGGACGTTCATCGCGCAACTGGCCTGCCGTTCTTGCCGCATCCAGGGCCAGACCAAGACGATCAATCAGCCGTTCGTACAACTCGGGTTTTGTTTCTTTTCGCTGCGACTCAACCATCCGTTCACCTCATTGAACATAAGACTCACTCCCCTTTAAGAGCTTAGTCCCACTGAGAAAACCGGCCTGCTGCCGCGACCAACGGCCCCTGAGGCCCTGCCGGGTGCAATCAGGGTTTCCCTCGGTAGAGCGCGGTCATGTATGCTACGGCGCTTCCTGTAACTCCACTTCCAGCTCGACTGGGCACCGAAAACGCCACATTTGGCGTCGTCACCGCCCAGCGTCGCATTGAAGAGGATTAGGCCACCCCTATTCAGTTCAAAAGTAGCCATGCACGAACAATATCAGCCCCGTGAAATCGAAGCCGCCGCCCAGTCGTTCTGGGACGAGCAAAAGTCCTTTGAAGTCAGTGAACAGCCAGGCAAGGAGACGTTCTACTGCCTGTCGATGTTCCCTTACCCCAGCGGCAAGCTACACATGGGGCATGTGCGCAACTACACCATCGGCGACGTGATTTCCCGCTATCAGCGCATGCAAGGCAAAAACGTCCTGCAACCCATGGGTTGGGATGCCTTCGGCATGCCGGCAGAAAACGCCGCGATGAAAAACAACGTCGCACCGGCCAAGTGGACTTACGAAAACATCGCCTACATGAAGACCCAGCTGCGAAGCCTGGGCCTGGCGGTCGACTGGTCGCGCGAAGTCACCACCTGCAAACCTGATTACTATCGCTGGGAACAATGGCTGTTCACTCGCCTGTTCGAAAAAGGCGTGATCTATCGCAAGAACGGCACCGTCAACTGGGACCCGGTAGACCAGACCGTTCTGGCCAACGAACAGGTGATTGATGGTCGCGGCTGGCGTTCCGGCGCGCTGATCGAGAAGCGCGAAATCCCGATGTACTACTTCAAGATCACCGCCTACGCGGACGAGTTGCTGGAGAGTCTCGACGATTTGCCAGGCTGGCCTGAGCAAGTCAAAACCATGCAGCGCAACTGGATCGGCAAATCCCGCGGCATGGAAGTGCAGTTCCCATACAACGTCGACTCGATTGGCGAAGCCGGCGCACTGAAAGTCTTCACCACCCGTCCGGACACCCTGATGGGCGCGACCTACGTTGCCGTCGCAGCCGAGCACCACCTGGCGACCCTGGCGGCGCAGAACAACCCTGAACTGCAAGCGTTCATTGCTGAATGCAAAGGCGGCAGCGTGGCCGAAGCCGACGTTGCCACCCAGGAGAAAAAAGGCCTGCCGACCTCGCTGTTCGTCGAGCACCCGTTGACCGGCGAAAAGCTGCCGGTCTGGGTCGCCAACTACGTGCTGATGCACTACGGCGATGGTGCGGTTATGGCTGTGCCGGCTCACGATGAGCGTGACTTCGAATTCGCCACCAAGTACGGTCTGCCGATAAAATCCGTGGTGCGCACCAGCGCAGGCGACGAGAACCCGGCCCCATGGCAAGACGCCTACGGCGAATACGGCACGCTGATCAATTCCGGTGAATTCGACGGCCTGGACTTCGCTGGCGCGTTCGACGCCATGGAAGTTGCCCTGATCAAGAAAAACCTCGGCGCCTCGCGCACCCAGTTCCGTCTGCGCGACTGGGGCATCAGCCGTCAGCGTTACTGGGGCTGCCCGATCCCGATCATCCACTGCGATACCTGCGGTGACGTGCCGGTACCGGAAGACCAGCTGCCTGTCGTGCTGCCCGAAGACGTCGTACCCGACGGCGCCGGTTCGCCTTTGGCGCGCATGCCCGAGTTCTATGAATGCAGCTGCCCGAAATGCGGCAAACCGGCCAAGCGTGAAACCGACACCATGGACACCTTCGTCGAGTCGTCCTGGTACTACGCCCGTTACGCCTCGCCGCATTACGAAGGTGGTTTGGTCGACCCGGCTGCTGCCAACCACTGGCTGCCGGTCGATCAATACATCGGCGGCATCGAACACGCCATTCTTCACCTGCTCTACGCGCGCTTCTTCCACAAACTGATGCGCGACGAAGGCTTGGTCAGCTCCAACGAGCCATTCAAGAACCTGCTGACCCAGGGCATGGTGATCGCCGAGACTTACTACCGTCGCGAAGCCAATGGCAGCTTCACCTGGTACAACCCGGCGGACGTTGAACTCGAGCGCGACAGCAAGGCCAAGATCATTGGTGCCAAGCTGATCAGCGACGGCCTGCCCGTCGAAATCGGCGGCACCGAGAAGATGGCCAAGTCGAAAAACAACGGCGTTGACCCGCAGTCGATGATCGACCAGTACGGCGCTGACACCTGCCGCCTGTTCATGATGTTCGCCTCGCCGCCCGACATGAGCCTGGAGTGGTCCGACTCCGGCGTCGAGGGCTCGCACCGATTCCTCAAGCGTGTCTGGCGCCTGGCGCAGACCCACGTTGGCCAAGGCCTGCCGGGCGCACTGGATCTCGGTACGCTGAACGACGAACAAAAAGTCATTCGTCGGGCTATCCACCTGGCAATCAAACAGGCCAGCCAGGACGTCGGCCAGTACCACAAATTCAACACCGCCATCGCTCAGGTGATGACCCTGATGAACGTGCTGGAAAAAGCCCCGCAAGGCACCGATCAGGATCGCGCGCTGATTCACGAAGGCCTGGAAACCGTTGCCCTGTTGCTGGCGCCCATCACGCCGCACATCAGCCATGAACTGTGGCATCGACTGGGTCACGCCGATCCAGTGATCGACGCCGGCTGGCCGGTTCTGGATGACAGCGCGCTGGTGCAGGACAGCCTGCAACTGGTGATTCAGGTCAACGGCAAGCTGCGCGGTCAGATCGAAATGCCTGCCAGCGCCAGCCGCGAAGAAGTTGAAGCCGCTGCGCGGACCAATGAAAACGTGCTGCGTTTCACCGAAGGCCTGACTATTCGTAAAGTGATCGTAGTGCCCGGCAAACTGGTCAATATCGTCGCTAGCTAATTGGATCAGGCGCCAGGTCGCTGACCTGGCGCCGAACAAATCCTCCAGGGCCGCACAGTCGACCCACATGGTTTGAAGGGGAGCACCAAGATGATCAAACGCAATCTGCTGGTTATGGGCCTCGCGGTACTGCTGAGCGCCTGCGGCTTCCAGCTGCGCGGCACCGGCACCACCGAGCTCGCTATCAAAGAACTCGACTTGAATGCCCGCAACGCCTACGGTGAGACCGTCACGCAACTGCATCAGGTACTTCAGAACAGCGGCGTCAAAGTCTACGCCGGCGCGCCGTACAAGCTGACGCTGACTGATGAACAGGAATCCCAGCGCGCCCTCAGCTATGCCGGTGCAGGCCGCTCGGCCGAATACGAGCTGACCACCGTGCTGTACTACGATATTCAGGGTCACGATAATCTGTCGTTACTCAGTGACAAGTTGCAAGTGCAGAAAGTCTTCCTCCACGACGGTAACAACCTGGTAGGTTCCGACCAGGAAGCGGCCGAAACACGTCAGGAAATGCGTCGTGACCTCGTACAGCGCATGGTGCTGCGTCTGCAACAGCTGAGCCCGGAACAACTGGATAAACTGCAGCAAACCGCGGATGCCAGAGCCAAGGCTGACGCCGAAGCACTGAAAGCGGCACAAAAGGCTGAAGCGGAAACGCCTCGCCAATCGCCTCTGCAATTGCAGAACCAGTAAGCCTTACGGGGCGCTCCAGCGCCCCGTTCGCCTCTTCTTATGAAACTTGCCCCCGCCCAGCTCGCCAAACATCTGCAAGGCAACCTTGCGCCTGTGTACATTATCAGTGGCGATGACCCGTTGCTGTGCCAGGAAGCCGCCGATGCCATCCGTTCTGCTGCCCGCCAGCAAGGCTTCGATGAGCGCCAGGTGTTCAGCGCCGATGCCAGCTTCGATTGGGGCACGCTGCTGCAAGCGGGCGCCAGCATGTCGCTCTTCGCCGAAAAGCGCTTATTGGAACTGCGCCTGCCTTCTGGCAAGCCCGGTGATAAAGGCGCTGCTGCGTTCATTGAATACTGCTCACGCCCTGCCGAAGACACCCTGCTGCTGATCAGTCTGCCCAAGCTCGACGCCAGTGCGCAGAAAACCAAGTGGGGCAAAGCGCTGATCGAAGGCCAGCAAACCCAGTTCGTGCAGATCTGGCCGGTGGATGCCAGCCAGCTGCCACAATGGATTCGTCAACGCTTGTCTCAGGCCGGTCTTTCCGCCAGCCAGGACGCTGTCGAACTGATTGCCGCGCGAGTGGAAGGCAACCTGCTGGCCGCCGCGCAGGAAATTGAAAAGCTCAAACTGATGGCTGAAGGTGGTCAGATCACCGTCGATACGGTGCAAGCCGCGGTTGCCGACAGTGCACGCTTCGATGTCTTCGGGCTGGTGGATGCGATTCTCAACGGTGAAGCCGCCCACGCCTTGCGCATGCTCGAAGGCCTGCGCGGCGAAGGCGTCGAACCGCCGGTGATTCTCTGGGCCCTGGCCCGAGAGCTGCGCCTGCTGGCCAACCTGTCGCTGCAATACAGCCAAGGGGTGCCGCTGGACAAAGCCTTCGGCTTGGCGCGGCCACCGGTCTGGGACAAACGCAGGCCCCTGATGAGCAAAGCCCTGCAACGTCACTCAGCCCAGCGTTGGGGACAACTGCTGCTCGATGCCCAGCGTATCGATGCGCAGATCAAAGGTCAGGCCGCGGGCTCACCGTGGATGAGCCTGAGTCGGTTGTCATTGTTGATGGCCGGCCAGCGGTTGGCATTGCCGGCCGAGTGATCGGACATAGTGGCGAGGGAGCTTGCTCCCGCCGGGCCGGTCCGCGCTCGGAAACGGACGAATGGTCCTACACATTGTAGGGGCTGGACAGAATCTCGACTCTGTCCGATGATCTGCACCGCAAAAGCCATCCACAGTAGAGAACTCACCATGAGCAAGCCATCAAAGCATGGCCCCAACAAGGCCAAATCCATCATCGCCCAGCCACTGTTCCGCAGCCGTCAGGAACGAGCCGGCAAGGGCAAAGGCAGCTACCGCCGCGAAGCCTTCCAGTCTAAAAGCTGGGAGGCTTCTTACTTTCTGGCCGCTTGAAGGCAGAGAATCCCTCGGCGTGATAAGGTCGACACCTGATTCGTATTCTCTGGACCTGTGCATGCCCTTTTGTATTTCCCGTCGTTGGCACTTACGCCAATTGATTGCTGCCTCCAGCCTTGTTCTGTTAGTCGCCTGCGCGGAAAAACCGACCGCCGCCGACGCCCAACCGCTTCAGACCGCTCCTGCTGCCCCCGCTCCCGCCGTTACTCCTCCAATCGCCCAGACTGGCGAGGACCTGGACATTCAGCCAGCGCAGACTTTCGCCGAATGGCTGGCAGCCTTTCGCAAAGACGCCCTGGCCGCTGGCATCAACCCCGACCTTTTCGACCGGGCCTTCGCGGGTATCACGCCGGACATGAGCGTAATCCGCGCCGACCGCAGCCAACCGGAATTCGCTCGTCCGGTCTGGGAATACCTCGACGGCGCACTGTCTGCCTCGCGAGTACGTAAGGGCCAGGCACTGCTCAACCAATATGCCGGGATCCTGCAAAGCATCGAGCAACGTTATGGCGTTGATCGCCAGGCACTGGTAGCGGTCTGGGGTATGGAAAGTAACTTCGGCAGCTTCCAGGGTGACAAGTCGGTGATCCGTTCACTGGCGACCCTGGCCTACGAAGGCCGGCGGCCAGAGTTTGCCCACAGCCAATTGCTGGCAGCTCTGCAGATTCTCCAGCAGGGTGATATCGAGCCCGAGAAGATGCTCGGCTCCTGGGCCGGCGCCATGGGGCAAACCCAGTTCATGCCGACCACCTACAACACCCACGCGGTGGACTTCGACGGTGATGGTCGACGCGATATCTGGGGCAGCCCGACCGACGCCCTGGCCTCGACCGCTCACTACCTGCAAAGCTCCGGCTGGCAGAAAGGTCAGCCGTGGGGGTTCGAAGTACAAATGGCGCCCGGTTTCGACTATGCACTGGCCGATGGCTCGATCCGCAAGACAGTCGCCGAGTGGCTGCAATTGGGGCTTAAACTCCCCAGCGGTGTGAAGGTACCGCTCGGTTCCGAACAACTGTCCGCAGCCCTGTTGCTGCCAGCGGGTTATCGCGGTCCGGCGTTCCTGATCCTCGACAACTTCCGCGCCGTTCTCAAGTACAACAATTCGTCGTCTTATGCCTTGGCTGTAAGCCTGCTGTCCGAGCGTTTTAACGGTGCCGGCCTGATCAGCGGCGAATGGCCGAAAGATGACCTGCCATTGAGCCGCTCCGAGCGGATCGAGCTGCAAAACCTGCTGAGCGCCAACAGCTACGATGCAGGCAATGCCGACGGCATCATCGGCGCCAATACCCGCAAGGCGATTCGCACCGCACAGCAATCTTTTGGCTTGCCGGCTGATGGCTATCCGACGCATAAGCTGTTGGAAAGTTTGCGTAACCGCTAGTCAGCCTTATGGCTACAACCGCATCGCGAGCAAGCCCCCACACGGGATTCAGGTCGCACACAAACGCTGTGTTCGCTGAAGAGTGCGGGCTTGCTCGCGATAGCGGCCTGCCAGACAGCGAAAATTTAAGGTTTGATTACCACATCCTGCTCCAGCACCAGCTCCTTGCGCCCCGCATCCAGCCGGACCAGTGCGCCCATGGGCAGCGTCAGGTTGGGATCGCAATGGCCGCTGCACCAGCCAGCCAACACCGGAATACGCAACGGTTCAAAGGTTTGCTTGAGCAACCGCGCCAACGCCTCGCCATCCACCCCCGCCACATCGCCCACCAGCACCCCACGCAACTTGCCAAGGGTTCCGGCCAGGCGCAGCTGGGTCAGCAACCGGTCGATGCGGTACAGCGGCTCGTTGACGTCCTCGATGAACAGAATCACGCCTTCGGCATCAATCTCATAGGGCGTGCCCATGGACGCAGCGATCATCGACAGGTTGCCGCCCAGCAAACGTCCATGAGCGACACCTGGCTCGATCGTCGTCAAGGGGTAGGCCATTGGGTGTGCCAACAGGCTTCCGGCCTCCAGCTGCCCGCTGAGCAGGCTGAACAGCGATGACTCAGTGGGCTGCTGTTTGTCCCCCAGCAGATCGGCATTGAGCATCGGCCCGTGAAAGGTCACAAAACCTGCGTAGCGACTGATGGCCAGGTGCAGCGCAGTGATGTCGCTGTAGCCGACAAACGGCTTTGCGTTGCATCGCAGCAGCTCGAAATCGATTCGGTCCAGCAACCGGGGGCTGCCATAACCACCACGCAGACAGAGGATGGCATCGATGGCTGTGTCGGCAAAAGCATCATGCAGATCCTTCAGGCGAACGTCGTCGCTGCCCGCCAGGTAGCCGTCTGTCTCCAGGGCGCCCGGGAAAATCCGTAGCGAATACCCCCGTGCATGCATCCATTGAAGGGCCTTTTCGGTATCCAGTGCCGCCGGCCCTGCCGGTGCAATAACGCCGATCAACCCTTCGGCAGGCAATGCCGGGACCGGAGCGTGCTCGCAAACAATAGGGGTCGAGCGAGTGGTCATCCGTGATTCTCCCTGCGTGAATGTTTCAACACACAGTAGTCAGGAACGGGAACAAACAAAAGAGGGTCAGCCGCCTCGCAAGAGGCGGGAAATGACTGAATGTGACGTGTCACCGTGGTCAGTGCCCGGGAACAAAAATGCCCGCAACGCGTAAGCCTTGCGGGCATTGTCGATCAGGACGACATCAACTCGGCCTTAACCAGTTTCGCCTGTTCGTCGGCATGGTACGAGGAACGCACCAGCGGGCCCGACGCAACGTTCTTGAAGCCCATTTTGTAGCCTTCTTCGGCAAACCAGGCGAACACATCCGGGTGCACGAAGCGCTGGACCGGCAAGTGGTTGCGCGAGGGTTGCAGGTACTGGCCGAGAGTCAGCATGTCGATGTCGTGTTCGCGCATGCGCTTCATGACTTCGATGACTTCTTCATCGGTTTCGCCCAGCCCCAGCATCAAGCCAGACTTGGTCGGAATATGGGGCATCATTTGCTTGAACTTCTGCAGCAAGGTCAGCGACCACTGGTAATCGGAACCCGGACGTGCAGCCTTGTACAGGCGCGGTACGGTTTCCAGGTTGTGGTTGAACACATCCGGCGGCTCGGCGGCGGTGATTTCCAACGCCACGTCCATCCGGCCACGGTAGTCCGGGACCAGGGTTTCGAGCTGTACATCCGGCGACAACTTGCGGATTTCGCGGATGCAGTCGGCGAAGTGCTGGGCACCGCCGTCACGCAGGTCGTCGCGGTCTACCGAGGTGATCACCACGTACTTCAGACGCAGGTCGGCGATGGCGATGGCCAGGCTTTGCGGCTCGTTGATGTCCAGTGGCTTCGGACGACCGTGGCCAACATCGCAGAACGGGCAACGACGGGTACAGATGTCGCCCATGATCATGAAGGTCGCGGTGCCACCGGAGAAACACTCACCCAGGTTCGGGCAGGACGCTTCTTCGCAGACGCTGTGCAGCTTGTGTTTACGCAGCAGGGCCTTGATGCGGTCGACTTCCGGGGAAACCGGGATGCGTACGCGGATCCAGTCAGGCTTTTTCGGCAACTCGGTGGTCGGAATGATCTTCACCGGAATGCGCGCAACCTTTTCGGCACCGCGCAGCTTTACGCCAGCTTCCACTTTGGCACGCGGGGCCGGGCGCTCGGTAACATCCAGCGTCGGGATCATGGTTTGCACAGCGTCTTGCGCAGTAGTCATATCAGTCGATTCCGCCCGTTAGGGTCGTCTGCTCAGCATAGTCGAGGTGCTTGACAAGCTGCGCACGCAGCCGGGCACTTACCTCGGCAAATTCAATCGGCCCGGTGTGATCGCGCAGCTGGGTCATGGCCAGCCCGGCGTATCCACAGGGGTTAATCCGTCGAAACGGCTCCAGGTCCATATCCACGTTCAGGGCCAGGCCATGAAAGGAGCAACCGTGGCGGATCCGCAGACCCAGAGAAGCGATTTTTGCACCGTTGACGTAGACGCCCGGTGCATCGGCCTTGGCTACAGCGGTTACGCCGTAGCTGGCCAGCAGCTCGATCAGGCACTGCTCCATCCGGCTGACCAGGTCGCGCACGCCGAAACCCAGCTTGCGCACGTCCAGCAGCAGATAAGCCACCAACTGACCCGGGCCGTGGTAAGTCACTTGACCACCACGGTCAACCTGCACCACCGGAATATCGCCGGGGAGCAGCAGATGCTCAGCCTTGCCGGCCTGGCCCTGGGTGAAAACCGGCGGGTGCTCGACCAGCCAGATTTCATCGGCGCGGTCGCTGCCGCGCTCGTTGGTGAACCGTTGCATGGCATGCCAGACCGGCTCGTAAGCCAGCTGGCCGAGCTCGCGAAAGCCCAGCGGTTCGGACATCACAACACCATGTGCACAAAACCGGTCGCACGCAACTCGCTGTTGATGTTGTACAGCTGGTCCTGGTCGGTGGCGACGATGTGCAACTGAATCGTGGTGTACTTGCCGTTGGTGCTTTGGCGCTCATCCACACGGTCATGGTTGATCGTCGCGTGTTTCTGGACGATCTCGATGATCTTGTCTTTGTTGCCTACACCCGTATCGCTGATCACCTTAACCGGATAATCAACGTTGGGAAATTCGATCTTTGGCGCCTTTACTTCGGTGTCTGTCATGGCGTAACGGCCTCGTAAGCCGTGGCAACGGACATGGCCCCGCTCCAGATTGGAACGCAGCCATGCAGGTCCACACTAATCAGTTGAACAAGCCGTAGAAGAATAGACGGATGCTATCCCACATGCGGCGGAAGATACCACCTTCGTCAACAGCGTCCAGTGCGATCAGGTCGGCACTGTGCACGACTTTATCGTCCAGTTTCACTTCGACTTTACCAATCACGTCACCCTTGGCGATCGGCGCAACCAGGTGCGGGTTCATGCTCATGCTCGCAGCCAGTTTCTTCAACTGACCTTTAGGCATGGTCATGGTCAGGTCTTCAGCCAAACCGGCTTTAACCTGATTGGTGGTGCCTTTCCAGACTGGAGCCTGAGCCAGCTCGGCGCCCTTCTGGTAGAAGGTCTGGGTTTCGAAGAAACGGAAACCGTAAGTCAACAGCTTCTGGGTTTCAGCAGCACGAGCCGTTTCGCTGTTGGTGCCGAACACCACAGCGATCAAACGCATGCCCTCACGTACTGCCGACGACACCATGCAGTAGCCGGCTTCATCGGTGTGACCGGTTTTCAGACCATCGACGGTCTTGTCACGCCACAGCAGCAGGTTGCGGTTCGGTTGCTTGATGCCGTTCCAGAAGAACTCTTTCTGCGAGTAGATCGCGTAGTGAGCCGGATCTTCGTGGATGATCGCGCGGGCCAGCAGCGCCATGTCGTGGGCCGACGAGTAGTGCTCCGGGTTCGGCAGACCGGTCGGGTTCATGAAGTGACTGTTGCTCATGCCCAGATCGGCGACGGTTTTATTCATCATGTCGGCGAACGCGTCTTCGCTACCGGCGATGTGCTCGGAGAGCGCAACACTGGCGTCGTTACCCGACTGAATGATGATGCCGTGCAGCAGGTCGCTGACCGTTACCTGAGAGCCGACCTTGATGAACATCCGCGAACCACCGGTACGCCAGGCGTTCTCGCTGACGGTCACCGGATCGTTTTCGCCGATCTGGCCGCGACGGATTTCCAGGGTCGCGATGTAGGCCGTCATCAGTTTGGTCAGGCTGGCCGGTGGCAGGCGCTGGTCACCATTGTTCTCGACCAGCACGTTACCGCTGCTGGCGTCCATGAGCACATAGGCCTTGGCAGCCAGTTGCGGTGGCGACGGCATCATCTCTGCCGCCCACGCAGCAGGTGTGATGATCAGCGGGACAAGCAGGCACAGGCGTTTGGCAAAGGTGGTGATGTTCATCCGTCTCTCGAAATTGCTAATGGAAACTTGCCCGCACGGGCAAAACTAATCTGACAACCGTTACCCGGTTGTCGCGTGTTCAGTTGCTCACTCTATGGCCCTTCACGAGCTTTTGTTGTTCGACGAGCCAACAACCGGAACCCGACCCTGCAAAGGCCAGGCCCTCAATCCGATGTCACTTATTCTGCTGTTACGACGCTAGGCTGGCCGAGATTGGCCAGTCGAACGCTGTTTTGCACTTGCTGGATTTCACCCTGAGTACCGATTGGCCCCAGGCGTACCCGATGTAGCGTCTGTTGATTGCGTACGATCGAGCTGATGAAGACCGGGGCCTGCACCATCCCGCTCAGCTTCGACCTCAGCAGTTCTGCAGCGTCCGGGTTGGCGAAGGCGCCCACCTGAAGATACTGGCCAGAGGCTTGTGCAGAAGCGCTTTTTTTCGCATCCAGCTGCGCGGGCACAACGGCCGCGGCATGTTGCTGTGGTGGCGGCGTCCATTGCTCGACCGTGCCGGCCGAAGCCGTCAGCACGGGCGCGGCAGATTGCGCCACTTGCGGTTCGTTCAGCATCAACGGTGCCGGCCGGCCGCGCTGGGCCCACCACTCTTGAGGGTCAATGCCCTCGACCTTGACCCGCGCGGTGCCGATTTCGGCATAGCCGAGCTTCTTGGCAGCAGCGTAAGACAAGTCGATGATCCGGTCCGAGTAGAACGGCCCACGATCGTTGACTCGTAGAATCACGCTCTTGTTGTTGTCCAGGTTGGTCACCCGGACATAACTCGGCAACGGCAGGGTCTTGTGCGCGGCACTCATGCCGTACAAGTCATAGACTTCGCCGTTGGCGGTGTTCTGGCCGTGAAACTTGGTGCCGTACCAGGACGCCGTGCCCGAGGCGACATAGTTCTTCGACTCGTTCATCGGAAAGTAGTTTTTGCCCAGCACCGTGTACGGGTTGGCCTTGTAGGGCCCTTGGTGCAAGGTAGGCGTGGCGTCCGGAATGCGCGAAATATCGACATCCCACCACGGCGCGCCGTCTTTATGGGCGCGATTGATATCCAGACCGGGCATTGCGCGAACGCCGGACGATGATTTCTGCTGCGGTGAGCGACTGGTCGAGCAACTGACCACCAGCAACGATAGCGCGGCGAAAGCCATCAGCTTCAGGGGTTTACGAATCGGCATTGCCCGCATTACTTGACGCCCCGTGCTTGGACCAGCAGTTCAGACAGCTGATGCACGGCCATGGCGTACATCACGCTGCGGTTATAGCGCGTGATTGTGTAAAAATTATTCAGACCCATCCAGTATTCTGGACCATTGTCGCCTTCCAGGCGAAAAGCCGTGACCGGCATATCATCGCGCAGCGCATCATGACTTGACCAGCCCAGCGCCCGCAACTCCCCGACCGTTTTGACCGGCTCGATTCCCGGGCTCAACCCATCGTCGACCTGATCGCCACGCACTGTGGCCTGGCTGACCACCGTCTCGCCGGCGACCCAGCCGTGACGCTTGAAGTAACTGGCAACGCTGCCGATGGCATCGTCAGGGTTGGTCCAGATATTAATGTGGCCATCACCGTCGAAATCCACAGCATAGGCGCGAAAGCTGCTCGGCATGAATTGCGGTAAACCCATGGCACCGGCGTAAGAGCCCTTGAGGGTCAACGGGTCGAGCTGTTCTTCACGGGCCAGCAGCAGGAACTCACGCAACTCTTTGCGGAAGAATTCGGCGCGTGGCGGGTAGTCAAAGCTCAGGGTCGACAAGGCGTCGATCACCCGATAGTTGCCGGTATTGCGGCCGAAGAAGGTTTCAACGCCGATGATCGACACGATCACCTGAGCCGGAACCCCATACTCCTGCTCGGCACGGGCCAGGGCAGCTTCGTGTTGACGCCAGAAATCCACACCGCGGGCGATGCGCGCGTCGGTGATGAACATCGGGCGGTATTCCTTCCACTGCTTGACCCGCTCGGCAGGCCGGGAAATCGCGTCGAGAATCGATTGTTTGCGCTCGGCTTCACGGAACACGCCCATCAGCTGTTCCCCGGCGAAACCATAGTCGCGGGTCATTTCACCGACGAATTCGGCCACTTGCGGCGAACCTTCATAATCGCCGGCCAACGCTTCCTGCGCCGCACCAAGAATGCCTACCAGACCGACCCACGGAGCGTATCGAGCAGCCCAGCGACGCATTACCTGCATTGAAATCTTCACCTTATTCAAACCTGCGCGATCCACTTACGATGGGTATGGATCGACATCAAAACCCCAAACGCTGACAGCAGCGTCACCAGCGAAGTTCCTCCATAGCTAATGAATGGCAATGGCACCCCCACTACCGGCAACAGGCCGCTGACCATACCGATGTTGACGAAAACGTAAACAAAAAACGTCATGGTCAGGCTGCCGGCGAGCAATTTGCCGAACAATGTCTGCGCCTGAGCGGTAATCACCAGCCCACGGCCGATCAACAGCAAATAGATCAGCAACAACGCACAGATGCCCACCAGACCGAACTCCTCGCCCATGACCGCGATGATGAAGTCGGTGTGGCTTTCCGGCAAAAAGTCCAGATGGGACTGGGTACCGAGCAGCCAGCCTTTACCGAATACGCCACCTGAACCGATGGCGGCTTTGGACTGAATGATGTTCCAGCCGGTGCCGAGCGGGTCACTCTCCGGATCGAGGAAGGTCAGGATCCGCTGCTTCTGGTAGTCATGCATGATGAAGAACCACATGGCGATCGCCACGGGAACGGTTGCGGCGATCACGCTGAGGATCCAGCGCCAGCGCAGGCCGCCCATGAACAGCACGAACGCGCCGCCCGCCAGAATCAGCAACGAGGTGCCAAGGTCGGGCTGGCGCACGATCAGGATGAACGGAACCCCGATCAGCATCAGGCTGATACCCACATGCTTGAGTTGCGGAGGCAAGGTGCGCTTGGCCAGGTACCAGGCGATGGTCGCCGGCATGATGATCTTCATGAATTCCGAGGGCTGGAAGCGGATCACCCCGGGAATGTTGATCCAGCGTGTGGCGCCCATGGCGTTGTGGCCCATGACGTCCACCACCACCAACAATACGACACCCAGCACATAGGCCAGTGGCACCCAACGCGCCATGAACCTGGGCTCCAGCTGAGCAATGATGACCATCGACACCAGACCGATGCCAAACGAGGTGGCCTGTTTGATCAGCAGATCCCAGCTCTTGCCACTGGCCGAATACAGCACGAACAGACTGCCCGCCGCGAGCGTCAGCAGCAGGATCAGCAAGGGACCATCAATGTGCATGCGTTGCAATAGCGTCGCGCGGCGACGCATCACATCCTCACTGGAGAGGATGCGATCAAAGTTACTCTTCACGGGCCGTAGCCTCCGCGCTTGTAGGGCTGGCAAACTCAGGCTTGAGCTGGCCGTTCTGGCCCAGTAGCCAGGCATCCATCACCTGACGCACTACCGGTGCGGCGACGCCGGAGCCGGACTCGCCGTTCTCGACCATGACCGCCACTGTGATTTTCGGGTTATCGGCCGGAGCAAAACCGACGAACAAGGCGTGGTCGCGGTGACGCTCCTGAACCTTGGAACGGTCGTACTTCTCGCCCTGCTTGATCGCCACCACCTGGGCCGTACCGCTTTTGCCGGCAATCCGGTATGGCGAGCCGATGGCAGCCTTGCGCGCGGTACCGCGGGCACCGTGCATCACCTGCTGCATACCGTGATTGACCTTCATCCAGTCGGACGGATCGCGCAGGACGATGTCCGCCATCGGGTTCGCATCGACCGGTTTCTCACCTTCGATGGTTTTCGCCAGATGCGGGCGATTCCACTTGCCCTTGTTGGCCACCAACGCCGTGGCCTGAGCCAATTGCAACGGCGTCGACTGCATGTAGCCCTGACCGATACCCAGAATCAGCGTCTCGCCCGGGAACCAGGCCTGACGACGGGTAATCCGCTTCCATTCACGCGTTGGCATCAGCCCTGGCGACTCTTCGAACATGTCCAGGGAAACTTTCTGACCGATGCCGAATTTGCCCAGGTAAGAGGACAACCGATCGATCCCCAGCTTGTGCGCCAGGTCGTAAAAGTAGGTGTCGTTGGAACGCATGATCGCCGTATCCAGATCCACATAGCCGTCACCGGTGCGGTTCCAGTTCCGGTACTTGTGGTCGTAGTTGGGCAACATGTAGTAACCCGGGTCGAAGACCCGGGTCGAGGCGGTGACCACGCCAGAGTCCAGCCCGGCAATCGCCACCGCCGGTTTGATCGTCGACCCCGGCGGATACAGACCGCGCAGGACCCGGTTGAACAGTGGGCGATCGATGGAGTCGCGCAACTCGGCGTAAGCCTTGAAGCTGATGCCGGTGACAAACAGGTTCGGATCGAAACTCGGCTGGCTGACCATCGCCAGAACCTCGCCGGTATTCGGGTCCAGAGCCACCACCGCGCCACGTCGACCGCCCAGGGCGAGTTCGGCGGCCTCCTGCAATTTGATGTCCAGGCTCAGGACAATGTCCTTGCCGGGAATCGGATCGGTACGCTTGAGTACCCGCAACACGCGACCACGGGCATTGGTCTCGACTTCTTCGTAACCGACCTGACCGTGCAATTCAGGCTCGTAAAAGCGCTCGATGCCGGTTTTGCCAATTTGATGGGTGCCGCTGTAACCCACCGGATCCAGAGTCTTGAGCTCTTTCTCGTTGATCCGCCCCATGTACCCGACCGAGTGGGCAAAATGCGCGCCCTGCGGATAGTGGCGCACCAGCTGCGCAACCACTTCGACGCCCGGCAGGCGGAACTGATTCACCGCAATCCGGGCGATCTGCTCTTCCGTCAGCTCGAACAGGATCGGCACCGGCTCAAACGGTCGGCGCCCCTGCTTCATGCGTTTTTCGAAGACCACCCGGTCTTCGGGCGTCAGTTGCAGCACTTCAACGATCACATCGAGCACTTGCTTCCAGTCACCCGAACGCTCGCGGGTCATGCTCAGGCTGAAGCTGGGCCGATTATCGGCCACCACAACGCCATTGCGGTCGAAGATCATCCCGCGAGACGGCGGAATCGGCTGCACATGAACGCGATTGTTCTCCGACAGCGTGGAGTGATACTCGTACTGGATCACCTGAAGGAAATACAGCCGCGCGATCAGCACACCGATCAGCGTTACCACCGCAATTGCACCGAACACGACCCGGCCACGCACCAGACGGGCGTCTTTCTCGTGGTCCTTGATGCGGATCGGCTGAGACATGAGGGCGCTGAACTACTTGTGGTAAGGGTGCCCGGACAGCACTGTCCAGGCGCGATACAGCTGTTCACCGATCAGAATCCGCACCAGCGGATGCGGCAAGGTCAGCGGCGACAGCGACCAGCGCTGATCGGCCCGCGCGCAGACTTCAGGCGCCAACCCCTCGGGGCCGCCGACCATGAAATTCACCGTACGCGAATCCAGCCGCCAGCGATCGAGCTCGACCGCCAGTTGCTCGGTGCTCCAGGGCTTGCCGTGCACTTCGAGGGTAACGACGCGCTCGTTCGGGCCGACCTTGGCCAGCATGGCTTCGCCCTCCTGGCGAATGAAGCGCGCCACGTCAGCGTTCTTGCCACGGGTGTTGAGCGGTATTTCCACCAGCTCCAGCGCCAGCTCGGATGGCAGACGCTTGGCATACTCATGCCAGCCTTCTTCCACCCATTTGGGCATGCGGGAACCGACGGCGATCAGACGCAGTCGCACAGCGGCCCCTTATTCCTGGTCGCGGTTGAGCTTGATGAAGTGCTCGTGGGAGTTTTCCGGGCTGTGGTGAGCAGCGTTCAGAGCACGGCTCTGTTCAGCGCCAGACCACAGACGCTCAAGGTCATAGAACTGACGTGCAGAGGCGGTCATCATGTGCACGATGACGATGTCCAGGTCCAGCAGAACCCAGTCGCTGTTGCCTTTGCCTTCTTCGCCCAACGGCTTAAGGCCATGCTTTTTCACTTCTTCGCGAACCTTGTCGAGCATCGCGTTGATCTGGCGAGAAGAGGTACCGGTCGCGATGATCATGTAATCGGTGATGCTGTGTTTTTCACGCACATCGATTACGTGGATATCTACCGCTTTGACGTCTTCCAGAGCCGCTACTGTCAGTTTGACTACTTCTTCGCCGCTAATTTGTACTTTGTTCGTCATATAAAACTCGTTCAGCTCGTATGTTCGGGCGCTTCAATACACGTTTATTCGTGCCTTGAAGCGCTCCTTTTCAGTTCGACGCACGGTAAAGTCCGTGCGCATCGATGTAGGCCAGGACCGCGTCAGGCACCAGGAAACGTACCGACTTACCGCTGGCCAGCAGTTGACGGATCTGGGTGGCGGATACCGCGAGCGGCGTCTGCCAGACGAATGCAATGTGTCCGCTCGGCCCCTTGAGGGCCAGCGGGTCGCTCACCGAGCGCGCTGCCAGCAGGTTGCGCAGGGCATCCGGCGGTTCGCTGTCGGCATCCGGGCGTTGCAGCACCAGGATGTGGCAATACTGGAGCAACTCTTCCCAGCGATGCCAAGTGGGCAGGCCGCAAAATGCGTCCCAGCCCAAAAGTAGAAATAACTGGTCATCAGCGGCCAACTCGGCCCGCATCAGTTCCAGGGTGTCGATAGTGTAGGACGGTTTGTCCCGTTGCAGCTCACGAGCGTCCACCACCAACGGTGCAACGCCCGCTACCGCATATTCGACCATCGCCAGACGGTCGGGGGCCGAAACCTGTGGCGTATCCCGATGCGGCGGCCTGGCACTGGGTGTCAGACGCAGCTCATCGAGCGCCAGCGATTCGGCAACCTCCAGTGCACCGCGCAAATGGCCGATGTGTACCGGGTCGAAGGTCCCGCCCAGCACGCCAATGCGTCGAGGCAGGGGTTCGCTTGGGGTCACGGTAGCTGACTGGCGTTTATCGGCCAAGTCAGACCGACTCCTGACCGCGCAACTGGCCATCACCGACCACGATGTACTTCTCGCACGTCAAACCTTCGAGCCCCACCGGACCGCGGGCGTGCAGCTTATCAGTAGAAATGCCAATCTCCGCACCTAATCCATACTCGAAGCCATCGGCGAAGCAGGTCGGGGTGTTGATCATCACGGAACTGGAGTCGACCTCAGCAACAAAACGCCGGGCCTCGCCCTGATGCTCGGTAACGATCGAGTCGGTGTGATGGGAGCCGTAATGGTTGATATGTTCGATGGCCTCATCCAGCCCGTCGACCACGCGGATCGACAGGATCGGTGCCAGGTATTCGGTGTTCCAGTCTTCTTCGGTTGCCGCGACCACGTCGATGACTGCGCGAGTTCGCTCGCAACCCCGAAGCTCGACACCCTTGGCGCGGAACTGTTCGGCCATCGCCGGCAAGAAATCGGTGGCCACCGCCTGATCGACCAGCAAGGTTTCCATGGCGCCGCAGATGCCATAACGATAAGTCTTGGCGTTGAACGCGATGCGCTGGGCCTTGGGCAATTCGGCGTGGGCACTGACATAAATGTGGCAGATGCCGTCCAGGTGCTTGATCACCGGCACGCGGGCGTCACGGCTGACGCGCTCGATCAGGCCCTTGCCGCCACGGGGCACGATCACGTCGACGTATTCGGGCATGGTGATCAGCGCGCCAACGGCTGCGCGATCAGTGACTTCAACCACTTGCACCACGGCAGCCGGCAACCCGGCTTCGGCCAGGCCACGCTGAATGCACGCGGCGATTGCGCGGTTGGAATGAATGGCTTCCGAGCCACCACGCAAGATGGTTGCGTTGCCCGACTTCAGGCACAGGCTCGCGGCGTCGATGGTCACGTTCGGACGCGACTCATAGATGATTCCCACGACGCCCAGCGGCACGCGCATCTTGCCGACTTGAATACCCGATGGCCGATAGCTCATGTCGCGGATCGCGCCAACCGGGTCCGGCAGGCTGGCCACCTGACGCAAACCGACAATCATGCTGTCGATCCGTGCCGGAGTCAGCGCCAGACGCTCAAGCATGGCCGGCTCAAGACCGTTGGCCCGACCAGCGGCCAGGTCCAGTTCATTAGCGGTGGTCAACTCGGCGCGAGCGGCATCCAAAGCCGCGGCGGCAGCGTGCAGCGCGCGGTTTTTCTGCGCGGTGCTGGCACGGCCGATCACGCGGGAGGCTTCGCGGGCAGCGCGACCCAAACGGGTCATGTAGTCAAGAACGGACTCAGTCATGGTCTCTATGATCTTGGCAAAGAGGAAAGCGGCAGATTATAGCTGTCGCGCTCTCCTACTAACAGCGGTGACGGGCGGATGGTCGAAATGGGGTGCAAATACCCACTGTTCAGCCTCGATTAAGGCTTAAGTTGTTATCATTCGGTCACATTTAGCCGAATTGCCCTTGGCCATCATGTCCAATCTGATCACCGAGAACCCGCCCAACGCCCTGCCTGACCAGTTTTTCAACCGAGACGCTCAGATACTTGCTCGCGATTTACTGGGTAAAGTCATCCGCCATCGGGTCGGTAATCTCTGGCTTTCGGCGCGAATCATTGAGACCGAAGCCTATTACTGTGCCGAGAAAGGCAGCCATGCCTCCCTTGGCTACACGGAAAAACGTAAGGCTTTGTTTCTGGATGGCGGCCACATCTATATGTACTACGCCCGTGGCGGCGATTCGCTGAACTTCAGTGCGCACGGGCCGGGTAATGCCGTCCTGATCAAATCGGCCTATCCGTGGGTCGACGAGTTGTCCGGCCCCGCGAGCCTGGCACAAATGCTCTTGAACAACCCCGACGCCAATGGTCGACCGCGCCCGTCGCAGAAGCTCTGCGCCGGCCAGACCCTGCTATGCAAGGCACTCGGCCTGAAAGTACCCGCCTGGGATGCCAAACGCTTCGATCATGAGTTGCTGTTTGTCGAAGATGTCGGCACGCCACCGGCGCACGTCATTCAAACTACTCGTCTGGGCATCCCGCACGGGCGCGACGAACACTTGATGTACCGCTTCGTCGATGCCGCCTACGCGCCTTATTGCACCCGAAACCCGCTACGCCGTGGCCAGGTCGAAGGTTGCGACTATTTTCTGATCTGAAACCTGTAGGGGCTGGCGACGCCTGCGATCTTCTCTCTGGCACGTACAAAAGCCAGATCAAAAGATCGCAGCCGTAGGCAGTGCCAATATGACACCAATCCAATGGAGTTGAATCGATGGGCCCATGGCTCGATAGCCTGACCGGCTGGTTGACGGCAAACCCGCAATGGCTGGCCGCGGCGGTCTTCATAGTGACGTGCGTGGAGTGCCTGGCGATTGCCGGGCTGATCGTGCCGGGCACGGTATTGTTATTTGCCATCACCGTGCTGGCCGGCAGTGGCGCGCTGTCCCTGGGCGAGACCCTGCTAATGGGTTTTCTCGGTGGCTTGCTTGGCGACGCGGCGTCTTATTTGCTCGGCAGACGCTTCCACCAGAACATTCGTCGCCTGCCGGGGCTGCGCCATCACCCCGAGTGGATCAGCGGCGCCGAGGCGTATTTCCAGCGCTATGGCATCGCCAGCCTGCTGGTCGGGCGCTTTATTGGCCCGTTGCGACCGATGCTGCCGATGGTTGCCGGGATGTTCGACATGCCGTTTCCACGTTTTATTGCCGTCAGCGTGCTGGCCGCAGCAGGCTGGACGGTTGCCTATTTGCTGCCAGGCTGGGCCACTGGCGCAGCGATTCGCCTGCCGTTGCCCGAAGGGTTCTGGCCACAAGCCGGGATCGTCGCGGGCAGCATCGCGGTGCTGGTGGGTCTGAGCATCAACAGTACACTGCGCCGCCACCGCAAGGTCACGCTGCTGATAACAGGCCTGAGCCTGATGATTCTGGCAGGACTGTTTATCGGCTATCCATACTTGGCTCAGCTCGATCATGGCGTGATGACGCTGGTACAAGAACACCGCAGCTCGTCGATGGATGAGGTGATGGTGGCCCTGACACAGCTCGGCGAATTTCGCACGATGCTGCTGGCCAGCGCTCTGGTGACGATCCTGCTGCTGGCCACCCGGCAATGGCGACACGCTACCTTCGCCGGCGCCACGCTACTGTGCACCGCCCTGGCCAATACCGCGACCAAGTGGTTTTTCGCCCGCATGCGCCCGGAAGTGCTGACTGATCCGCTGACCAGCTACAGCATGCCCAGCGGCCACAGCTCCGGTTCGTTCGCCCTGTTCCTGACTCTGGCGGTACTCGCCGGACGCGGCCAGCCACCGCGGATGCGCCTGACCTGGCTGCTGCTGGGTTGTTTGCCTGCGGCGTCGATCGCATTGTCGCGGGTGTATCTCGGCGCCCATTGGCCGACAGATATCCTGGCAGGCGCCATGCTCGCCGCCTGCTTCTGCGCGGCCAGCCTGGCCCTGAGCCAACGCCAGCGCCCCTTGGGCGTAATGCCGCGCAAAGTCTGGTGGCTGGTACTGCCGGCGCTGGTAGCGTTGTTTGGTTTCTTCGCGCTGTGGCATTTGCCTTATGCGATGGCGCGGTATGCGTATTGAGACGAGCTTGCGGATTGGGCTCCCATCGAAATCCATGCGAGCCATGAGGACGTCTTCGCGGGCAAGCCTCGCTGCTACAAGGACCGCGCAATACCCGTAGGAGCGAGGCTGTTGTGGCTCAATGTTTTTGGACCATGATGTAGGAGTGTCGACCTAAGGAAGCGTCATGGGATATCGGGTTGTTACCTCTGAGGAAAAAGCGGAAGCCATACGCTTGGTTGTGGAGTTCGATCGTTCCCACGCTCTGCGTGGGAATGCAGCCTGTGACGCTCTGCGTCACATTCAAGAGCGGACACCGAGCGTCGAGCAAGGCATTCCCACGCAGGAGCGTGGGAACGATCACACCAGGGTCAAAGGCTAGGCAAACAACTCCCCCTGCAATTCATCAAGCAACGCCTGGATCGCGTCCAGGCGTTGTTGCGGATCGTCCAGTTGCAGCAGATCGATCTTGTCCAGTTCGGAAAAGGGCAACAGATAAGCCAGCTGATTGGCCAATGATTGCTGGCCCGTTGCCTCGGTACCCATGTTCAACGCTTCGACCATCGGGTGCTCGGCCAATGCCTTGAGCAAAGCGATCAAGTCGGCATCTTCATTCTGCAAGGGCTTCTCGGGCAGCTCGCCCAGCCACTCGATCTCGGCCACGGTCAGCTGATCGCGCTGGACCTCGGCGCTCAGCACGCGAAACCGACGCCGGCCTTCCACACGAATCCCCAGCAGGCCGTTGTCCTGCTGCTTGAAGTCGGTGATCACCGCCTCGCACCCGACCCGGGCATAGCCCTCGGGGGCGACACCGACTTCATCGCCTTCGACAATGCACACTACGCCAAAGCCACCGCCCTGTTTCATGCAGCGACCGATCATGTCCAGATAACGCGCCTCGAAGATCTGCAAGTCGAGGATGCACCCTGGAAACAACACCGTGTTCAGAGGGAATAGCGCCAGACTCATAAAGGTTTCCTTAAACCACCATCGACACTGCCAACGGCAGGAACACCGCCGTGGCTACACCCATCAAACTCATCGCCAACGCGGCGAAAGCGCCACATTCTTCACTTTCCTGCAACGCCACCGAGGTGCCGACCGCATGCGCCGTCATGCCCAACGCCATACCGCGGGCTTCAGGGCTATGGACACCTAAACGAGTCAAAAGACCCGGACCGAAAATCGCCCCGATCACCCCGGTGATCAACACGAAAACCGCCGCCAATGCCGCGACACCCCCAATCTGTTCAGCCACCAACATGGCGATTGGCGAGGTCACCGACTTGGGTGCCATGGTCATCAGAACCATGTGTCCGGTGCCGAACCACCAGCCCAGAAACACACCGAGGCCTGTCGCCACCACACCACCTATCACCAGCGTAGTAAATATCGGCCAGAACAGCTGCCGAATCCGCCGCAGATTGAGATAGAGCGGTACCGCCAGGGCAACCGTTGCCGGCCCCAGCAGGATGCTGAGGATCTCGGTACTTTTGCGGTATTCGGTGTAGGTCAGACCGCAACCGACCAGTACGCCGATCACCAGCAGCATCGACACCAGCACCGGTTGCAAAAATATCCATCGGGTTTTCTCGAACGCCGCCAACACCAGTTGGTAGGCGCCCAAGGTAATGCCTATGCCAAACAACGGGTGATGAATGACCGCCGCCAGGGCCCCCTGCCAATTGAAGGTCATTGGGTATCCTCCCGACGCGCCTGGCGCTTGACCAACTTGTTCATCAGCACTCCGACGAAAGCCATGGAGATCACCAGCGACAACACCAGCGCGCCGACGATCGCCCAGAAGTCCGCGGCAATGTCGGCGGCATAAACCATCACCCCTACCGCAGGCGGTACCAGCAGCAATGGCAAATAACGTAACAAACTGCTGGCCGCCAGGCTCAACGGTTCAGCGACCTCGCCACGCGAAATCAGAAACGCCAGCAACAGCAGCAGCCCCACAATCGGCCCAGGCAGAACCGGCAAAAACAGGTGATTGATGGCCGTGCCGAGCAATTGAAACAGCACCAGCCAGGTCAGGCCGCGTAACAACATTCATCGTCTCCCGCAAAAAACGCGCCGGGCATTATAAGCATGCCGCGTGCTATGAACCGGCATTCGCAAAAACCATAAGTGGTTGACCGGAGCAAGTGGCCATGATGATCTAAAGTGGTTGCCAGGGGGCCAACCCCATCATTTAAAAAACTATAAAACCGATGAACCCAAGGAGAGTCTCAATGCCCTATGTTCCAGTTGCAGAGCTCAAAGATTATGTCGGCAAGGAACTCGGACGTTCCGAATGGCTCACGATCGATCAAGACCGCATCAACCTGTTCGCCGAAGCCACTGGCGATTATCAGTTCATCCATGTTGATCCGGTGAAGGCGGCGCAAACGCCGTTTGGCAGCACAATCGCCCACGGCTTTTTGTCGCTGTCGCTGATCCCGAAATTGATGGAAGACCTTCTGGTATTGCCTGAAGGTCTGAAAATGGTCGTCAACTATGGACTGGACAGCGTGCGTTTCATCCAGCCAGTCAAGGTCAACTCCAAAGTCCGGCTCAAGGTCGACCTGACTGAAGTCATCGAAAAGAAACCCGGCCAATGGCTGCTCAAGGCCACAGCCACCCTGGAAATAGAAGGATCGGAAAAACCGGCGTACATTGCTGAACCGCTGTCGCTGGCGTTCGTTTAACCCCTCCCGGATGCGAAGCAGTTCCTGCTGTTTCGCACCGCGTCTCTATATATCAGACACATAGCTGCGGCATACTCGGTCGCCTAATTGCCCGGATCCTGCTATGCGCTCACTTGCACCCCTCGTTTTAACCCTGTTGCTCACCGCGTGCGGCGACGGCGAATCGCTGTTGCCGCCCGATGCCCGCTTGCCAGATGGCGGGCGCTATCACGGCGATGTGGTCAACGGCTTATTGCAGGGGCAGGGCCGCGTCGATTACCCGAATGGCAGCTGGTACGCCGGTCAGTTCGACAAGGGTCAGTGGCATGGCAAGGGTGAATGGCACGGCAGCAATGGCGAGGTTTACAGCGGGCAGTTCCAGCAAGGCCTGTTCGATGGCCAGGGCACCCTGACCACCAGCGGCAGCAGTTACACCGGCGGTTTCAAGCTGGGTCGTCGCGACGGCGAAGGCACGCTCAAAGAAAACGGCATGACCTACCGCGGCGAGTTCAAGGCCGACCAGTATTCAGGGCTCGGTCGTCTGGAGCTCGAAGACGGTAGTCAATACCAGGGCCAGTTCGCCCATGGCAAACCCAATGGCGAAGGCCAGCGCGGCGATGCCAGCGGCAACCAGTTCACTGGCCATTTCGTCGATGGTCAACTGGAAGGCAACGGCACCTTCAGTAGCGCCGAAGGTGACATGTACATCGGTGGCTTCAAGCAGAACCAGTTGCACGGCAAGGGCCGCTACGAAAACGCCGATGGCGATGTCTGGATCGGCCAGTTCAAAGAAGGTGCACTCAATGGCAAAGGGGAACTGATCGGCGTCGATGGCAGCCATTACATCGGGCAGTTCAGTGACTGGCGCTTCACCGGCCTGGGCCGCTTGAACCTCAGCGATGGCAGTTTCTATATTGGCCAGTTCGATAGCGACAGCTATCAGGGCAACGGCACGCTGGTGCTGCGCGATGGCACCGTGCAAAGCGGTTATTGGGTCAATGGCCAACGGGTGCGTGATGCCGACGGCAAACTGTTGCCGGACACGCTGGAACTCGGCTTGCTGGCTCAAGGTCGCCTGCTCGAGCAAGCCTTGGCCAACGTGCCCGCGTCCACCCCGGCGGTCGAGTTGTACAGCCTGACGCTGGCCGGTGACGGCAAACAAAGTGTGTTCCTGCGTGAGGCCGACTACGTCAGCAACATGCTCGCCAGCCGCTTTGGCGCCTATGGCCAGATCCGCCTGGTCAACCACCGCGACCACCTTGGTGATCGGCCCATGGCCACCCGAGAGAGTCTGCGGCGTGCGGTCCTGACCCTGGCCGAGCGCAGTGGTCCGGAAGATTTGCTGTTCATTTACCTGACCAGTCACGGCACCCACGAACACGAGCTGGTGCTGGACCAGCCGCGTCTGGAGCTGGCCGACCTGCCGGCCGACGAGTTGGCCGCAGTGCTCGCACCGCTGAAGAATCGCGACAAGATCATTGTGATCTCGGCCTGTTACTCCGGCGGTTTTATCCCGGCGCTCAAAGATGAGAGAACCATGATCATGACGGCCTCACGGGCTGACAGGGTGTCCTTTGGCTGCTCGGAAGAAGCTGACTTCACCTACTTCGGCGACGCACTGTTCGCCCAGGC
The DNA here is from genome assembly GCF_059418545.1 of Pseudomonas sp. GW821-FHT07G10. Lineage (NCBI taxonomy): Bacteria > Pseudomonadati > Pseudomonadota > Gammaproteobacteria > Pseudomonadales > Pseudomonadaceae > Pseudomonas > Pseudomonas sp. GW821-FHT07G10. The sequence goes on from NZ_JBWKQB010000010.1 coordinate 77,925, forward strand.
ATTGAACCAGACCGACGACCTGCAGCAAGCCTTCGCACTGGCCAAGGCGACTGTCGCCGCACGCGAGCAGGCAGATGGCTTCGAAGCGTCGGAGCCACAAATCTGGGCGCCCAAGGGCGTCCTCGCGCGCTGGCAGTTGTTGCGCAAACAGCAAGCACGAAAGGCTCTCGAAAGCGCCTCCTTGAACAACAAGGTAACAAAGAGCAACTAAGCTGAAACAGTATCAAGGGGGAAACACTATGTACTTGACGCCTCAGCATGTCTTGCTTGCCGGAGCCACCGGCCTGACCGGTGAACATCTACTCGACCGGCTGCTCAACGAGCCGACAGTCAACCGTGTATTAGCGCCCTCACGCCGGCCGTTGGCCGAGCATCCCCACCTGGAAAATCCGGTGGGTGACCCGGAAGTCTTTCTTCCACAGCTCAGTGGACGCGTCGACATCGCTTACTGCTGCCTGGGCACCACCATCAAAAAGGCCGGCTCCGAGCAAGCCTTTCGGGCGGTGGACTTCGATCTGGTCGTGGCCTTCGCCAAACGCGCCCGGGAGATGGGTGCGCGGCATCTGATCGTGATCAGCGCCATCGGCGCCGATCGCAGGTCCTCGGTGCTCTACAACAGAGTCAAAGGCGAAATGGAGTATGCCTTGAAGGCTCAGAACTGGCCGCAGCTGACCATCGTGCGCCCTTCCCTGTTGATCGGCGATCGCCTGGAACCGCGTCTGGTGGAACAACTGGCAGCACCGTTTTCCAAGTTGCTCCCCGGTAAATACCACGGTATCGAAGCCTGCCAACTGGCCCGAGCCATGTGGCGCCTGGCGCTGGAAGAGCAGGATGGGGTTCGAATCGTCGAGTCGGATGAGTTGCGCAAACTGGGTAAGTAACAACACAGATCCCGTAGCAGCAGCCTGGCGGCAGCTGCTACGAAAGCGGGTTCGGTGCTCCCCCCTACAACCCACCTGTCGCCTGAAACCCTACCCCCATCACCGTCAACACCGACAGCGGCAACAACAAGGTGTCGAGCAAGGCGCTGGCCGGCAGGTCGACGCCCGGGTAACTCGGGGCCTCGGCGCCGAAACGGTCCATGGCGCAGCAACCGCCCTGCATCGCATACACGTCCAGGCGTGTTCCCGAATACACCACTGGCGCGCCCGGCTTGGCAGCATCCAGGGTTCGCGCCGTGGCACAGCCACCCAATTGCAGGGCGAGGATAATGCTCAATAGCTTATTCATCGCTGCTCAAATGGTGTTCGCCCCAACGTGGCAGCATGTCTTGCGGGATGTTCAGCAGGTTGAGAATCCGCGCCACGACGAAATCGATGAGGTCATCAATGGTCTGTGGCTGGTGATAGAAACCCGGTGATGCAGGCAGGATGGTCACGCCCATGTTCGACAGCTTGAGCATGTTCTCCAGATGGATACTGGAATACGGCGCTTCACGGGGCACCAGAATCAGCTGACGACGCTCCTTCAAGGTGACGTCCGCGGCGCGCTCGATCAGGTTGTTGCACGCGCCCGTGGCGATTGCCGACAAGGTTCCGGTAGAACACGGCACCACCACCATTGCACTGGGCGAACCGGAACCGGAGGCCACAGGTGACATCCAGTCTTCCTTGCCATACACGCGAATTTGCCCGGCGGCAGCGCCGGTGTATTCGGTAAGGAAGGCCTGCATCAACTGGGTTTTCGTCGGCAGCGAAACATCGGTCTCGGTGGCCATCACCAGTTGCGCGGCCTTTGAGATCAGGAAATGCACCTCGCGATCTTCACGCACCAGACAGTCGAGCAGGCGCAAGCCGTACTGCGCGCCGGAGGCACCGGTCATCGCCAGTGTGATGCGTTCAGGGCTGTTGCTCATTGCAGCGCCTCGGCCAGTTTGCCGTGCAGGCCACCGAAGCCGCCGTTGCTCATGATCACCACGTGGGTACCGGGTTTGGCCTGACTTTTCACCCGTTCGATGATGCCTTCCAATGAATGGCTGACAATCGACGGCACTGTGCACAACGCTGCGGTAGCGCCCAGATCCCAACCGAGGTTGGCCGGCGAGTACCAGATCACCTGATCGGCATCGACCACGCTTTCCGGCAAACCATCACGGTGCGCGCCGAGTTTCATGGAGTTGGAGCGCGGCTCGATGATCGCAATCAACGGCGCGTCACCGATGCGTTTGCGCAAGCCATCGAGGGTGGTGGCAATCGCCGTCGGGTGGTGGGCGAAGTCGTCGTAGATGGTGACGCCATGGACTTCAGCGACTTTTTCCATTCGGCGCTTGACGCTTTTGAATGCGCTCAACGCGGCGATGCCCATGGACGGCACTACGCCGACGTGTCGCGCAGCCGCCAAAGTAGCCAAGGCGTTGGCGACGTTATGCTGGCCGGTCATACTCCAGTCGACCACACCTTGGGCGACACCGTCGAACATGACTTCGAACTTCGAGCCATCTTCGCTGAGCAGCTTGACCTGCCATTGGCCACCAACACCGGTGGTTTGCACCGGAGTCCAGCAACCCATTTCGATCACTCGCTGCAACGCAGGTTCAGTGGTCGGATAGATCACCAGACCTTCGCTCGGGATGGTCCGCACCAAGTGGTGGAACTGACGTTCGATGGCGGGCAGATCGGGAAAGATGTCAGCGTGATCGAACTCGAGGTTGTTCAGGATCACCGTGCGCGGGCGGTAGTGAACGAACTTGGAGCGCTTGTCGAAGAACGCACTGTCATATTCATCCGCCTCGACCACGAAGAACGGCGTACCGCCCAAGCGCGCCGACACGGCAAAGTTCTGCGGCACACCGCCGATCAGGAAGCCCGGGCTCATCCCGGCGTGCTCCAACACCCAGGCCAGCATGCTGCTGGTGGTGGTTTTGCCATGAGTTCCTGCAACCGCCAGCACCCAGCGACCTTGCAGCACATGGTCGGCCAGCCATTGCGGACCGGAAACATAGGGCAGGCCTTTGTTCAGCACGTACTCAACCGCAGGGTTACCACGCGAGAGCGCGTTGCCGATCACCACCAGATCCGGCGCCGGATCGAGTTGGGCGGGATCGTAGCCCTGTGTCAGCTCAATGCCCTGAGCCTGCAATTGAGTGCTCATCGGCGGATAAACGTTGGCATCGGAGCCGGTCACGCGATGACCCAGCTCTTTGGCCAGTACCGCCAACGAGCCCATGAATGTGCCGCAAATACCAAGAATATGAATGTGCATAGTCAACCTCGTAAAACATCGAGGCAGGTTAGCGTAGGGTAGGAAAAATCGCACTCTTTAGTAAGCGTTGATCGTTCCCCTGTGGCGAGGGCGCTTGATCGTTCCCACGCTCCGCGTGGGAATGCCTCAATGGACGCTCTGCGTCCGCTCGTGAATGTGACGCGGAGCGTCACGGGCTGCATTCCCACGCAGAGCGTGGGAACGATCATCTTTTCGCTAGCGCGCTATTCCATGCTTGCGCAGCTTTCTATAAAGGGTATTGCGGCTGACCCCCAACTGTTCGGCAGTATGGGTCATGTGCCAACGCTGCTGTTCCAGGACGTCGAGCAATGCCAGACGCTCGGCGTCATCAAGGGGATGCCCGGAGGACTCTTCGACCGTCGTTAGCGCCAGAACTGGCCGACTCTGCCTGATCATCACCGGCAAATCCTGCAGACCAATCCGCCCGTCGTCGCACAGCGCCGCCAGGGTGCGCAGCACATTACGCAATTGCCGCACATTGCCCGGCCAGGCGAAGTCCAGCAACGCCTGTCGCGCCGGCCCGTCAAGCAATACGTTGTGCTCGCCGGCCTCCTCGGCCAGCAGGAAGTCCAGCAACTGCGATTTGTCGCTACGCTCGCGCAACGCCGGCAAGCCGATCTCCAGGCCGTTGAGCCGGTAATACAAGTCCTCGCGGAAACTGCCGTCCTGCACCCGCTCGAGCAAGTCACGGTGGGTCGCGCTGATAACCCGAACGTTCACCGCCTGCGGCTCGCCGCCGATGGGCACCACCAACCGGTCCTCCAACACCCTTAACAGACGGGTCTGCAAAGCCAGTGGCATGTCGCCGATTTCATCGAGGAATAAGGTGCCGCCATCGGCCTGTTGCAACTTGCCGCGCATACCTTCTTTGCGCGCCCCGGTGAAACTGCCGCCGCGATAGCCGAACAGTTCGCTCTCAATCAGACTTTCAGGGATCGCCGCGCAATTGAGCGCGACAAAGGCTTTATCCGCCCGTTGACTGGCGTGATGCACAGCCTTGGCGAAGGCTTCTTTACCGGAACCGGTTTCGCCGTTGATCAGCAGCGGTACATCGCGCTCGAACACCCGCAAGGCTTTGCGGAAATCGTTTTGCAACGCTGCATCGCCCAGGCAGATACCAGACAGTCGCGCACGCTCGGCCACCGGCGGAGTCTGTATCACCGGGCTCGGCACACTACGCGGCTGGCCACGCAACACCGCGAACAAGCCGCGCCCGTCACGGGTGCGCAGCGGCCAACTGGCGTTGGCGTTCACACTGGCACGACCGAGCAGTTCATCCAGAGAGCAATCGAAAAAGGCTTCTACCGGTTTGCCAAGCAGCCCGCCGCGCACATGCCCCAGCAGATTCAAGGCACTTTGGTTGACCGCGCTGATCCGCCCTTCCCCATCGAATGCCAGCAGCCCTTCGCTGAACAGGCCAACGGACTCGGCCTGCAAGTGAAAGCGCAGCAACCACTGGTTGTCGAAGTAACGCAGGAAATAACAGCTCTCGATCATTTTCGCCGAGAGATTGACCAGCGCCATGGTGTGGAACTGGCTCTGACGCGAGACGTCATGGCGCGCCGACGACACATCGAGCACCGCCAGCAGCTCACCATGGGGGTCGAACACCGGGCTCGCCGAGCAGGTAAGCCCTGTGTGGCGACCGCGGAAATGTTCGTCCTGATGGATGGTCAGCGACTGGCGCTCCACCAGGCAGGTGCCGATGCCGTTGGTGCCTTCGCAGGCTTCGCTCCAGTCCGCACCGAGCCAGAGGCCGGCGCGCTCGAAAATCTTGCGCTCGGCGGGCGCGGTGACGCAGTTGAGGATCACCCCACGCGAATCGGTGAGCAGCACCGCATGACCGGCACCGGAGAGTTGCTGATGGAGGCTGGTCATTTCGTTGCCGGCGATCTGCAGCACTTGCTGCAACCGCTCGCGGCTTTCCAGCACGCGACCATGCTCAAGCACCGTCGGCGCAATACTCAGGGCCGGATCGAGGTGATAGTCCTCAAGGCAACGCAGCCATGAACGGGCAATGGACGGATCGCTACCCGGCCCCTGCAAGTGGGCTTTGCCCTGAGTCACGGTCAGCACCTGCTGGGCGTGCCGACTCAGATGATTGTTCTGCATTTCTTATTATTCTCCCCGTAGGGCCTGGTTCGTTCCCCTAGTAGCTGCCGTAGGCTGCGGCTACAAAGGCGAAGCAAGGCAATCGCGTGAGGCCGAGCATCCTCCAGCGCCGCGAGTATTGCAATGCCGGCCTGACGGGCAAGTCTCAGGTTGTGCCACAAGCGGTACAAACTGTCACAAGACCTGTACCGCCTCTGTCACAAGCTTCGTTCCGCCAGCCCCTGAAAAACCCGCACCCCCTTGATTTACCTGGCCTGCAAAGCACTGGCCCGACCTTTGCTCTAGGCTTATGCAGCGCAACAGCGCGTCCTCCCTTATAAGCACAAAAGCCAAGGAGATACCCATCATGCGTTACGCTCACCCCGGTACTGAAGGCGCTATCGTTTCGTTCAAAAGCAAATACGGTAATTACATCGGTGGCGAATTCGTCGCGCCTGTCAAAGGTCAATACTTCACCAATACCTCGCCGGTAAACGGCCAACCTATCGCAGAATTCCCGCGCTCCACCGCCGAAGATATCGACAAAGCGCTGGACGCCGCCCACGCTGCCGCTGCGGCCTGGGGCAGTACTTCGGCTCAGGCCCGTTCGCTGGTCCTGCTGAAAATTGCCGACCGTATCGAACAGAACCTCGAACTGCTGGCCGTCACCGAAACCTGGGACAACGGCAAAGCCGTGCGCGAAACCCTGAACGCCGACATCCCGCTGGCCGCTGACCACTTCCGTTACTTCGCCGGTTGCCTGCGGGCTCAGGAAGGCAGCGCCGCGGAAATCGATGGCAACACCGTGGCGTATCACATTCATGAACCACTGGGCGTGGTCGGGCAGATCATCCCGTGGAACTTCCCGATCCTGATGGCCGCCTGGAAACTCGCCCCGGCCCTGGCTGCCGGTAACTGCGTGGTGCTCAAACCTGCCGAGCAAACCCCGCTGGGCATTACCGTACTGATGGAGCTGATCGGCGATCTGCTACCGCCGGGCGTGCTCAACGTGGTGCAAGGTTTCGGCAAAGAAGCGGGCGAAGCGCTGGCCACCAGCAAACGCATCGCCAAGATAGCCTTCACAGGCTCCACCCCGGTCGGCTCGCACATCATGAAATGCGCGGCCGAAAACATCATTCCATCGACTGTTGAACTGGGCGGCAAGTCGCCGAACATCTTCTTCGCCGACATCATGCAAGCCGAACCGACCTTCATCGAGAAAGCCGCCGAAGGCCTGGTGCTGGCGTTCTTCAACCAGGGCGAAGTCTGCACCTGCCCATCTCGGGCACTGGTGCAAGAGTCGATCTACGACGATTTCATGAAAGTAGTGATGAAAAAGGTCGAACAGATCAAGCGCGGCGACCCACTGGACACCGACACCATGGTCGGCGCTCAGGCGTCCGAACAGCAATTCGACAAGATCCTGTCCTACCTGGAAATCGCCAAGGGCGAAGGCGCCCAGCTGCTGACCGGCGGCAAGGTGGAAAAACTCGAAGGCAATCTGGCCAGCGGTTACTACATCCAGCCGACCCTGCTCAAGGGCACCAACAAAATGCGCGTGTTCCAGGAAGAAATCTTTGGCCCGGTGGTGAGCATCACCACCTTCAAGGACGAAGCCGAAGCCCTGGCGATTGCCAATGACACCGAGTTCGGCCTTGGCGCCGGCCTCTGGACTCGCGACATCAACCGCGCGTACCGCATGGGCCGGGCGATCAAAGCCGGTCGCGTCTGGACCAACTGCTACCACCTGTACCCGGCTCACGCCGCGTTCGGCGGCTACAAAAAATCCGGTGTCGGTCGTGAAACCCACAAAATGATGCTCGACCACTACCAACAGACCAAAAACCTGCTGGTGAGCTACGACATCAATCCGCTGGGCTTCTTCTAACCCGGCGCGGCTTCGCGTAACGGCTATCGCGGGCAAGCCTCGCTCCTACAGGATCAGGTCGTATCAGTAGGAGCCTGGCTTGCCAGCGATGGCGCCTCCATTGACACAACGAACATCGCCCTGCCGCTCTGGCACGGGCATTGCGTGCCTGATCTACAGATAAACCGCTGCGTGAACAGCGTCCCCTGACTCAAACAACCGCTACTGAAAGTCCAACAGATCAACAATAAAAATACAGAGAGGACTTATGACTTCTACCACACAGCTCAAACCCACACTCGGCACCCTGCATTTATGGGGCATTGCCGTCGGTCTGGTGATTTCCGGCGAGTACTTCGGCTGGAGCTACGGCTGGGGTACGGCCGGCACACTGGGCTTTCTCGTCACCGCGTTAATGGTGGCGACGATGTACACCTGCTTCATCTTCAGCTTCACCGAATTGACCACCGCCATTCCCCATGCTGGCGGACCGTTTGCCTATAGCCGTCGGGCGTTTGGCGAAAAAGGCGGATTGATCGCCGGGATCGCCACGCTGATCGAGTTCGTCTTTGCGCCACCGGCTATCGCCATGGCCATCGGCGCCTACTTGAACGTGCAATACCCGGATCTGGACCCGAAAGTCGCCGCAGTCGGCGCCTACTTCGTGTTCATGGGGCTGAACATCCTTGGCGTCAGCATTGCCGCGACCTTCGAACTGGTGGTGACTGTTCTGGCGGTGGCCGAGCTACTGGTGTTCATGGGCATAGTCGCGCCGGGCTTCAGCTTCAGCAACTTCGTGCTTAATGGCTGGTCCGGTTCCAGCGAATTCAGTGCTGCCTCGATCCCCGGCATCTTTGCCGCGATCCCCTTCGCCATCTGGTTCTTCCTGGCCATCGAAGGCGCGGCCATGGCCGCCGAAGAAGCCAAGGACCCGAAACGCACCATTCCACGGGCCTACGTCAGCGGCATTCTGACCCTGGTGTTCCTGGCGATTGGCGTAATGGTGATGGCCGGCGGCGTGGGCGATTGGCGCCAACTGTCGAACATCAACGACCCGCTGCCTCAGGCGATGAAAGCCGTGGTCGGCAACAACTCCAGCTGGATGCACATGTTGGTGTGGATCGGTCTGTTCGGTCTGGTGGCGAGTTTCCATGGCATCATCCTCGGCTACTCGCGGCAATTCTTCGCCCTGGCCCGTGCCGGTTACTTGCCCGCAGGGCTGGCTAAGCTCAACCGCTTCCAAACCCCCCACCGGGCGATTCTGGCCGGCGGCGTGATCGGCATCGCGGCGATCTACAGCGATGGCCTGGTCAACCTGCAAGGCATGACCCTGACTGCGGCGATGATCACCATGTCGGTGTTCGGCGCCATCGTGATGTACATCATCAGTATGCTCAGCCTGTTCAAACTGCGTAAAACCGAGCCGCTGCTGGAGCGTACCTTCCGTGCGCCGGGCTATCCGCTGGTGCCAGCCATCGCGCTGTTCCTGGCGGTGGTGTGTCTGGTGGCGATGGCCTGGTTCAATACGCTGATCGGTTTGATCTTCCTGGGTTTCATGGCGGCAGGCTTCATTTACTTCCAGCTGACCGCCAAACAACGTTCCGATGCCCCGGCTGACGCCATGCTGACAGGAATCTAAGATGCACCTGCGCCGGGCGGATCCCCGGCGCATGCCCTATGTAGGAGCGAGCTTGCTCGCGATGAGGCCGTCACATTCAACATCAATGTTGACTGACAGGCCGCAATCGCGAGCAAGCTCGCTCCTACAGAGAACACTTCACAGAAATCAGGAGGACACCGCCCATGGCCGCATTTGCCCATACCGTCGGCGCCCAGACCTACCGCTTCGACAGCCTCAAAGAAGTCATGGCCAAGGCCAGCCCGGCGCGCTCCGGGGACTTTCTGGCCGGCGTCGCCGCCCTCAACGATGGCGAACGGGTCGCTGCGCAGATGGCCCTTGCTGACATCCCGCTCAAGCATTTTCTCGAAGAAGTGCTGATCCCTTATGAAAGCGATGAAGTCACCCGACTGATCATCGACAGCCACAATAGCGCCGCTTTTGCCGTGGTCAGCCACCTCACCGTCGGCGGCTTTCGCGATTGGCTGCTCAGCGACGCGGCCGACGAACACAGCCTGCGCGCCCTGGCGCCGGGCCTGACCCCGGAAATGGCCGCCGCCGTATCGAAGATCATGCGCGTGCAGGATCTGGTGCTGGTGGCGCAGAAGATCCGCGTCGTGACCCAGTTTCGCGGCACCATGGGCCTGCGCGGGCGCCTGTCCACCCGCCTGCAACCCAACCACCCGACCGACGCGCCGGCCGGGATCGCCGCAAGCATCCTCGACGGCCTGCTCTACGGTAACGGTGACGCAATGATCGGCATCAACCCGGCCACCGACAGCATCGCCTCGATCTGCACCATGCTGGAAATGCTCGACGCGATCATTCAGCGTTACGAAATCCCCACCCAGGCCTGCGTGCTGACCCACGTCACCACCTCCATAGAGGCGATCAACCGTGGCGTGCCGCTGGATCTGGTGTTCCAGTCGATTGCCGGCACCGAAGCGGCCAACGCCAGTTTCGGGATCAATCTGAATGTCTTGCAGGAAGGCTACGACGCCGGTTTGAGCCTGAACCGCGGGACGCTGGGACAGAACCTGATGTATTTCGAGACCGGCCAGGGCAGCGCCCTGTCAGCCAACGCCCACCATGGTATCGACCAGCAAACCTGCGAAACCCGCGCCTATGCCGTGGCACGGCATTTCAAACCGTTTCTGGTGAACACCGTGGTCGGCTTCATCGGCCCGGAATACCTCTACAACGGTAAGCAGATCATCCGCGCCGGGCTGGAAGATCACTTCTGCGGCAAGCTGCTGGGCGTGCCAATGGGTTGCGACATCTGCTACACCAACCATGCCGAAGCCGACCAGGACGACATGGACACCCTGCTGACCTTGCTCGGCGTGGCCGGGATCAACTTCATCATGGGTATCCCCGGCTCCGACGACATCATGCTCAACTACCAGACCACCTCGTTCCACGACGCGCTCTATGCCCGGCAGACCCTGGGCCTGAAGCCGGCACCGGAATTCGAGCGATGGCTGGCGCACATGGGCATCTTTACTCAGGCTGATGGCAAGGTGCATTTCGGCAACAGCCTGCCGCCAGCCTTCCGCCAGGCTATGGCGCAACTGGGATGAGTGATCGAGTGATGGATAAACCGCCTACCGATAGCCAGAATCCGTGGCAGGAACTGCGTCGCCTGACCCCGGCGCGGATCGCCCTCGGCCGCACCGGCACCAGCCTGCCGACCGATGCGCAACTGGACTTCCAGTACGCCCACGCCCAGGCCCGCGATGCGGTGCATCTACCCTTCGATCATGCCGGGCTCAGCACGCAACTGGCCGAACGCGGGCGCGACAGCTTGTTGCTCCACAGTGCCGCCACCGATCGCAACAGCTATCTGCAACGTCCCGACCTTGGCCGACGACTGAGCAACGAGTCGGCACAAAATCTGCAAGATTATGCGCTGGAACACCCCGGTGGCGTGGATCTGGCCGTGGTGGTGGCTGATGGCCTCTCGGCACTGGCCGTGCATCGGCATACCCTGCCGTTTCTGGCGCGCATGGAGGAGCAGGCCCTGGCCGAAGGTTGGTCGTTGTCACCCGTGATGCTGGTGGAACAGGGCCGGGTCGCAGTGGCCGATGAAATCGGTGAACTGCTGGGTGCAAAAATGGTGGTCATTCTGATCGGTGAACGCCCGGGCCTCAGCTCGCCGGACAGTCTCGGTCTGTACTTCACCTATAATCCCAAGATCGGCCTGACTGACGCCTACCGAAATTGCATCTCCAATGTCCGGCTGGAAGGGTTAAGTTATGGAATGGCCGCCCATCGCTTGCTGTATTTGATGCGTGAGGCCTGTCGCCGTCAGCTGTCGGGGGTTAATTTAAAGGACGAAGCACAAGTTCATACATTGGATTCGGACGCAGCCGTACACTCAAATGGCAACTTCCTACTTCCAAAACAGGTGTAATTGACGGCATCCTGATTGCGCTTTTTACAGGCCTTAGGCAGCATCGAACCACGGCTGCCCGAGTAATGCCCTGTTTGCCGTCTACCCACTTGAAGTTGAGGCTTATCATGCGGATTACTCAAGCGACCCTGGAACATCTGGACCTGCTGACCCCACTGTTCGTCAAATATCGCGAGTTCTATGGCTCGCTACCGTTTCCCGACTCCTCCCGTGCCTTTCTTGAAAAACGTCTGCGGCGCAAGGAATCGGTGATCTACCTGGCCCTGTCCGATGAAGACAACAGCAAGTTGCTGGGTTTCTGTCAGTTGTATCCGAGCTTCTCTTCCCTCTCGCTAAAACGTGTGTGGATCCTCAACGACATTTATGTCGCCGAAGACGCCCGCCGACAACTGGTGGCCGACAACCTGATCCGCACCGCAAAAAAAATGGCCAAGGAAACCCATGCCGTACGCATGCGGGTCTCCACCAGCAGCAACAACGAAGTGGCGCAGAAAACCTACGAATCCATCGGTTTTCGCGAAGACACCGAGTTCAAGAGCTACATACTGCCCATCAGCGAAGATTGAAACGCAAGCCCTGTGGCGAGAGAGCTTGCTCCCGCTGGACCGGGGCGCGCTCGTCCGCGAAGCGGTCCTGAAGTCAGGCAATGAATTCGCTCGGTCAGAACCCGTGTTCCGGTTTTACGACTGTTTTGCCCGAGCGCGGACCGACTGGCGGCGGCAGGCCCCTCGCCACGGTAGATAGTCAAATGCCCGGAAGTCCGCGTTGCATCCTCGACATTCCCCGCTACAAACTCAACACGCAATTCACATCTGAAATCGTATAATGCCGACCTTCCCGGGCCGTAAGAAAAACTACACCTTCCTGTAGTCTCATTGCCCAAAGCCTCGCACAGGCCTGCTGAGTCGGGCCATCACCACAGGTGCCATCCATGGATTTCAACCCGCTCGACCTGATTCTGCATCTCGACGTCTATCTCGATTTGCTGGTAACCAACTACGGGTCATGGATATATGCCATCCTGTTTATGGTGATCTTCTGCGAAACCGGTCTGGTGGTCACACCGTTTCTGCCGGGCGATTCGCTGCTGTTCATCGCCGGTGCCGTAGCCGCTGGTGGCGGTATGGACCCGGTGCTGCTGGGCGGACTGCTGATGCTGGCGGCGATCCTCGGTGACAGCACCAATTACGTAATTGGTCGAACAGCCGGCGAACGCTTGTTCAGCAACCCGAACTCGAAAATCTTCCGCCGCGACTATCTGCAGCAAACCCACGACTTCTACGATAAGCACGGCGGCAAGACCGTGACTCTCGCGCGCTTTCTGCCGATCATTCGGACCTTCGCTCCGTTCGTCGCCGGCGTCGCCAAAATGCCTTACTCGCGGTTCGTCTCTTTCAGCGTTGCCGGCACCATTCTGTGGGTCGGCGGGCTGGTCACCCTGGGCTATTTCTTCGGCAACGTGCCATTCATCAAGAAGAACCTTTCGCTGCTGGTCGTCGCAATTATCTTGCTGTCACTGCTGCCGATGATCATCAGTGTCGTACGCAACCGCCTCAACCGTTCGACCTCAAAAGCCGAATCACGCTGAACGTCCATGTGGTCGCTCAGCGCCTGGCGCCGGCGGCGCACATTGGCCAAACATCCCGTTGCCCCTGAAATGTGGCAGCGGGTGCGTCAGCACCTGAGCTTTCTCGATGGTTTGAGCGACGCCGAAGACCAATGGCTGCGCGAGTCCAGCGTGTTGTTCCTGCAAGACAAACACCTGACCACGTTGTCGGGTGTTGAACTTCACCAAGAGCAACGCCTGCTGCTCGCCGCACAGGCGCAATTACCGCTGCTGCATCTGGGCGATCTGAATTGGTATCAGGGTTTTCACGAAATCGTGCTTTACCCCGACGACTTCCTCAGCCCGCAGCGTCATCGCGATGCCAGTGGCGTCGTCCATGAATGGGACGGCGAGCACAGCGGTGAAGCCTGGCAACAGGGGCCGATCATTCTGGCCTGGCCGGGCGTAATGGCCAGTGGTGGCTGGGAAGGCTACAACCTGGTGATCCACGAACTGGCGCACAAACTCGACATGCTCAACGGCGACGCCAACGGCCTGCCACCGCTGCACAGCGACATGCGCGTCAGTGACTGGGCGAAGGTGATGCAACACGCCTACGACGACCTCAATCGCCAACTGGATCGCCACCCGCACGCCGACTCCGTCATCGACCCATATGCAGCGGAAAATCCGGCCGAATTTTTCGCCGTCACCAGCGAATATTTCTTCAGCGCCCCGGATTTGCTGCACCAGGCTTACCCACAGGTCTATCAGCAACTGCAGCTGTTTTACCGTCAGGACCCGCTGGCCAGGCTCAAGCAACTGCAAGCCACACATCCGGCTTACCAGACATACGACTAAGGTCTACGCGACCTCTGGTACGTGGCGTTGACGGCGGAATATGCCTATAATCGCCGCCACTTTTTGGTCAATCCGGCCAAGTCATTTGGCCACTTACGGGGGCACCGCCCAATGAGCTACAGCAAGATTCCGGCTGGCAAAGACCTGCCGAACGACATCTACGTCGCGATCGAGATTCCGGCCAACCACGCGCCGATCAAATACGAAATCGACAAAGACAGCGATTGCCTGTTCGTTGACCGTTTCATGGCCACCCCAATGTTCTACCCGGCCAACTACGGTTACATCCCGAACACCCTGGCGGACGACGGTGATCCCCTCGACGTGCTGGTGGTAACCCCTTACCCGGTTGCTCCAGGCTCGGTGATCCGTGCGCGTCCAGTCGGCATCCTGAACATGACCGACGACGGCGGCGGCGATGCCAAAGTCATCGCCGTTCCACACGACAAGCTGTCCCAGCTGTACGTGGACGTGAAGGAATACACCGACCTGCCACCGCTGCTGATTCAGCAGATCGAGCACTTCTTCGCGAACTACAAGGATCTCGAAAAAGGCAAATGGGTGAAGATCGAAGGCTGGGACGGCGCAGACGCCGCCCGCGCCGCGATCATGAAGTCGGTTGCTGCCTATAAAGGCTGAGACGGTATTGGCTGATCGCCACTGACGGTTTCAAAAAACCCCGGTTATCCGGGGTTTTTCATGTCTGGACAAACACAAATCAAGCGAACGGCTATAACAAATAGACAGACCTGTTTAATAAGGTTTAAACAACGCTAAAAACATCCTGCATTCAGCAATTTTTACCCTCACAAATTGAACTACTTGTTTATTTGAACGCGTGGCGCTCGCCCGTAAACTCCGTACCCATGAAAACGACATGCGGCTCTCGCTTTAAAGCGCTCCTTAAAGAGGTGAACATCAAATCCTCGGAATTTGCTGCGTTCTGCAACGTAGAGCCGCAGCACGTGAACAACTGGTACAACCGCGGAGTACCGTCTTACCGAATGGATGAGATTGCGGCGTTGTTATCCGTCAACAGCAAATGGCTGCGAACCGGCGAAGGTCCGAAATACCCCAATCGCCTGCAACTTGCCGATACCTCAAGCAACACTTTTGAATCAGCGGAAACTCACTGCACCTATAGTGTGAATGCGCAGTTGGCAGACGTAGAAATCCCGTTTTATAAAGAAGCGTCCACCGCTCCAGGTTCCAGCGAAACACAGGTCATTGAAATACCCGGGCAGAGCGTGCGCTTGCCGCGACGTCACCTGGAAATCCTGGACGTTGATCCCGCCCAAGCCATCTGCGCACCGATGATCGGCAACAGCATGGCGGAAAAGATCCAGGACGGCTCCATCCTCGCCATCGACCGAGGCCTGACCCACATAGTGGATGGCGAGATCTACGCCCTCGAACACGACGGCATGCTCCGGCTGAGATACGTCCACCGCCTCCCCGCCGGGGCCTTGCGCCTGCGCAGCCACAACAGCGCCGAATACCCGGACGAAGTGTTCAGCGCCGAGCAGATTGAGGCGCAAAACATTCAGATACTGGGCTGGGTATTCTGGTGGTCGACACTCCACAAACGCCGCCCACCGGTGCCTTTCAAATAGCTCCTGGCCCGGTAACCGAGTACGCGATCACCCTGGAACGCCCTTTGGGCTGGGAATTCTTCAAAAAAATCAGTATGCTGCGCCCCACATTTGCGCATCGACCGTTTCCAACGGCCAGATCGCCCCGACGCGGCAGATAATTTTCTCGCCAAGTCCCACAGCCAGACGCCAGATCTGGATGTACGTTTTGAAGGCTGGCGCGGCTTACCAAAAATAAGCCAAGCCAGTCCCCGAGAAGCCGGCCACAAGCCGGCTTTTTAATGTCCTACGTTTTTCGCCACCCAAGCGTGTGCCCCCCCAATTCCAAAAGCGGCATTCTGTCAGTCAAGCACTTTGACCTGAACCTCCCTCCTGAACAGCGCCTCCGCAGCAGATAACGCCAACTGCAGACCATGAGTACTGGTAGACATCGCCGCGCCGCTGATCAAAGGCCCGAGCAAGCTGCCCACGCCCCACAAAAAACCTGCGCTGGCATTGGCCGTCACCAGGTCCGCGCCCTTGAAACCTTGTCCAATCAGGATGATCGCCAGGGTATAGACCCCACCGGCGATCGCCCCGAGAACCACCAGGCCAGAGCAGAAGTGGATAGTTCATCAGCCACGGCAGGCACACCCCGATGATCAGCGAAAGTACGCCGCACGCCAGATTTGTCCGAGAGCCAGCCCAAGGGGATCTGGAACGCCGCATCGCCAAGCAGGGGAAAAGGGGATTTATTTGTGAATAACTCATCTGAACAGCCGTTGCCTGGAAAAGGGGACTGATTTATTTGTGAATAACTCATCTGAACAGCCGTTGCCTGGCAATTTCTCCAATGCCATCGATGAAGCAGCCTGCTGCCCAAGTTGGCCGACGAGGCACTTTGGTTCGCGCCCCTCGGAATTCAATGAGTAGCGTTTCAGCAAAACACTAGACCCTGAGCTAAACCCCCAACACAAACGGCTCACTATTGAAAAGCCTTCAACAGGCGATGGCTCGTATCGGTCGGGTGCTTGGCAAGGCTCGTTTCTGGCAGCTGCATCGACAGCAGATCCTGTCTTCAGAACAAGTCAAAGTACTCAATCGCCTGCTCGATGGTGGTGAGAGCGGTTTTGAGGAAGGCATCAGCGCGGCCCGGTACCAAGCCGTGGCAAAGGTCTCCAAAGCCACTGCCACCCGTCATCTGATCGATCTTTTGGACAAAGGCTGTCTGATCCGTCTGCCCGGCGGTGGTCGCAGCACCCGATATCAGGTCAATTACTCGGGAGACACTGAAACCTGACCCGGCGGGGTCACCCCTCAGATTTGCCCCAACCCCCTATGTCTGCTAGTGTCGCGCCGGTTTAACGTCAACCGGGATAGCCGCCATGGCCCGCAAAAAAGCTGCCTTAGATTTCGAACAATCCCTCGCTGACCTGCAAACACTGGTCGAGCGTCTGGAGAACGGCGAGCTGTCGCTGGAAGACTCGTTGACTGCCTTTGAACAAGGCATCGGCCTGACCCGCGATTGCCAGGCTGCTCTGGCCCAGGCCGAGCAGAAGGTTCAGGTGTTGCTCGAACGCGACGGGGAGCTGACCGAGGAACCCTTCGACGCGGAACAGCCAGAATGATTGCCGCGTATCAG
This sequence comes from Pseudomonas sp. GW821-FHT07G10, assembly GCF_059418545.1. Classification (NCBI taxonomy): domain Bacteria; kingdom Pseudomonadati; phylum Pseudomonadota; class Gammaproteobacteria; order Pseudomonadales; family Pseudomonadaceae; genus Pseudomonas; species Pseudomonas sp. GW821-FHT07G10. Next base: position 94,756 of record NZ_JBWKQB010000010.1, read on the forward strand.
GCCAGCAGCCAGGCCCGCGTCAATGCTGCGCTGGAAATCCTGTTCGTCGTTCCAGGCCCCGAGCTGTCGCGTCTTTACGCAGCCATGCGCTACAGCGTGATGAACGGCGGCAAACGTGTACGCCCGCTGCTTGCTTACGCAGCCTGCGAAGCGCTTGGCGGTGCGCCCGAGCAAGCCAACGGCGCGGCCTGTGCGGTGGAATTGATACACGCGTACTCGCTGGTGCATGACGATTTGCCGGCAATGGACGATGACGATCTGCGTCGCGGCCAGCCTACGACTCACAAAGCGTTCGATGAAGCCTGTGCGATTCTTGCCGGTGACGGCCTGCAAAGCCTGGCGTTCAGTGCGTTGCTCGACCCCCGCCTGAGCACCTCGGATGCCGAAACCCGTTTGAGCATGGTCAGCACCCTGGCATTGGCGGCAGGCCCGGCGGGCATGGTCGGCGGCCAGGCCATCGACCTCGGTTCGGTCGGCCTCAAGCTCGATCAAGCGGCGCTGGAATACATGCATCGGCACAAGACCGGCGCGCTGATCGAAGCCAGCGTCAAGCTGGGCGCATTGGCCAGTGGCCGTGCCGAAAAAGCCGAACTGAAATCCTTGCAGACGTACGCACAGGCCATCGGTTTGGCGTTTCAGGTGCAGGACGACATCCTCGATGTCGAAAGCGATACCGCGACACTTGGCAAACGCCAGGGCGCCGATATCGCCCGGGACAAACCGACTTATCCGGCCCTGCTCGGCCTTGAAGCGGCCAAAGCCTATGCCCTGGAACTTCGCGATCAAGCCTTGCACGCCCTGCGACCGTTTGACGCGGCGGCCGAGCCGTTGCGGGACCTGGCGCGCTATATAGTCGAGCGGCGCAGCTGAATCGGCCGCGTTGTTTGACTGCATATCGGCCAACTTCCAAGCTCTGCGTGGGCAGCTTGCGATGCATAAGGTAAACTGCCGCCTCTTTCTATACCTATAACGATTCGCCTGATGCCCACGACGTTTCATGAGATTCCCCGCAAACGCCCAACCACGCCCCTGCTTGACCGTGCCGATACGCCGGCCGGCCTGCGCCGGTTAGGTGAAGCCGAGCTCGAAACCCTGGCCGATGAGTTGCGCCAGGAGCTGCTCTATACGGTCGGCCAGACGGGCGGACATTTCGGTGCCGGCCTTGGCGTCATCGAGCTGACCGTTGCGCTGCACTACGTCTTCGACACCCCGGACGACCGGCTGGTGTGGGACGTGGGCCATCAGGCTTATCCGCACAAGATCCTCACCGGCCGTCGCGAGCGCATGAGCACCCTGCGCCAGAAGGACGGCATCGCGGCGTTCCCGCGCCGCTCCGAGAGCGAGTACGACACCTTTGGCGTCGGTCACTCCAGCACCTCGATCAGTGCAGCGCTGGGCATGGCGATTGCCGCCCGCTTGCAAAACAGCGACCGCAAGGCTATCGCAGTCATCGGCGACGGCGCATTGACCGCGGGCATGGCTTTCGAGGCGCTGAACCACGCGCCGGAAGTTGACGCCAACATGCTGGTGATCCTCAACGACAACGACATGTCGATCTCGCGCAACGTCGGCGGGCTGTCGAATTATCTGGCGAAGATCCTTTCCAGCCGTACTTACGCAAGCATGCGTGAAGGCAGCAAGAAAGTGCTCTCGCGCCTGCCCGGCGCCTGGGAGATTGCCCGTCGTACCGAAGAATACGCAAAAGGCATGTTAGTTCCCGGCACACTCTTCGAAGAGCTGGGCTGGAACTACATCGGCCCGATCGACGGACACGACCTGCCGACGCTGATCGCTACCCTGCGCAACATGCGTGACCTCAAGGGCCCGCAGTTCCTGCACGTAGTCACCAAGAAAGGCAAAGGCTTCGCCCCGGCGGAAGTCGACCCGATCGGCTATCACGCCATCACCAAACTCGACCCCCTGGATGCCCCGGCCGCTGCGCCGAAGAAAGCCGGCGGGCCGAAGTATTCCAGCGTGTTCGGTGAGTGGCTGTGTGACATGGCCGCCGCCGATCCGCGCCTGGTCGGGATCACGCCGGCGATGAAGGAAGGCTCCGACCTGGTGGCCTTCAGCGAGCGTTTCCCGCTGCGCTATTTCGACGTGGCGATTGCCGAGCAGCACGCCGTGACCTTCGCCGCCGGTATGGCCTGCGAAGGCGCAAAACCGGTGGTGGCGATCTATTCGACCTTCCTGCAACGCGGTTACGACCAGCTGGTACATGATGTTGCGGTACAGAACCTCGACGTACTGTTCGCCATCGACCGCGCTGGCCTGGTGGGCGAAGACGGTCCGACCCACGCCGGCAGTTTCGACTTGTCGTTCCTGCGCTGCATCCCCGGCATGCTGGTGATGACCCCGAGCGACGAGAACCAACTGCGCAAAATGCTCAGCACCGGACACCTCTACAACGGCCCGGCCGCTGTGCGTTACCCGCGCGGCACCGGCCCGAATGCGCCCATCGAGAAAAACCTCGAACCGATTGAGATTGGCAAAGGCGTGATTCGCCGTCAGGGCAGCAACGTCGCTCTGCTGGTGTTCGGTGTGCAACTGGCCGCAGCACTGAAAGTCGCGGACAAACTCGATGCGACGGTAGTCGACATGCGTTTCGTCAAGCCATTGGACGAAGCCTTGGTTCGGGAAATTGCCAACACTCACAAGCTGCTGGTGACCATCGAAGAAAACGCGATCATGGGCGGCGCCGGTGGTGCAGTCAGCGAATTTCTCGCCCAAGAGAATATCCTCAAGTCCATGCTGCATCTGGGCTTGCCGGACGCTTACGTCGAGCATGCAAAACCTGCGCAAATGCTCGCTGAGTGTGGCCTGGACGAAGCGGGTATCGAAGCTTCCGTTCGCGAGCGCTTGCAGCTGCTGGGCCTCTAAACCTCTGGAATCATGCAGAACCCTGTGGGAGCGAGCTTGCTCGCGATAGCGGACTGACAGTCGACATAAACGTCGACTGACACAACGCTATCGCGAGCAAGCTCGCTCCCACATTGGTTTTTCGTCCCCCCTCGAATTTGTATCCGTTTCAAAACGCCAATGGATTGCCCATGAACCTCCCCCGCCTCGCCTTGACGTTGACCCTTTGGCCAGCCGGACAGCTTTTGGCTGAGACCTTCGAACGTGAACAAGCCCTGAAACTGCCGGACGTGCTGATCAGCGCCAATCGCCAGGTCGAAGCCCGCAACGACAGCAGCGCCGCCAATACCGTATTTACCCGCGAAGACATCCACCGTTTGCAACCGAGCAGCGTCACTGACCTGCTCAGCCGTGTGCCGGGCGTGCAGGTCGCGCAAGCAGGCGGGCGTGGCAGCCTGCCGGGGATATACATCCGCGGCGCCAAGTCGGCGCAGAGTCTGGTGCTGGTGGACGGCCAGCGCATCGGCAGCTCGACCTCCGGTGACAGCAATCTGCAACACCTGAATATCGATCAGATCGAGCGCGTGGAAGTCCTGCGCGGTTCACGCTCGGTGATCTACGGTAGCGACGCCATTGGCGGGGTGATTCAGATTTTCACCCGGCGCGGTGCCGAACAGGGCCTGCAGCCGCGTCTGCACCTGGGATTTGGCAGCAACCGGACCTGGGAGCGCAGCCTGGGGTTGTCCGGCGGCGATGAACATACCCGTTTCAACCTCGGTGCCAGCCTCGATGAAACCGCCGGGATCAATCGCACCCATGAGTCCTTCCCCAGCGACGGCGACCACGACGAGTATCGCAACAACTCCCTGAGTTTGAGCCTTGGCCATTCCTTAAGCGATGACGTCGAAGTGGGCCTGAACCTGCTGGATAACCGTGGCAAAAGCGAGTTCGACAGCCCGTTTGGCCGCTTCGACATGAATACACTCCAGACCGTCAGCCAACAGCCTTACAGCGATTTCACAGTGAACAGCGTCAGCAGTTATGTTGATGCGCGCATCAATGATCTGTGGGAGTCTCGGCTGGAACTGGGCCACAGCGAAAACCGCGAGAAGACCTTTGACAAACTCAGTGACGAGCGCAGCGCGTTCAACACCTATCGCGATTCGCTCAACTGGCAGAATGACCTGACGCTCGACGACAGCAACAGCCTGATCCTCGGCGCAGACTGGTACGAAGACCGGATCAACAGCAGCACCGCATTCGACGAAGACAGCCGCTGGAACCGTGCAGCCTTTATTCAGCACCGTTTCCAGGCTGAAAGCTTCTCCACTGAACTGGGCCTGCGCCGCGACCAGAACCAGCAGTTTGGCGGCCAGAACAGCTGGAGCGGCACCTTCACCCTACCGCTGAACCCGGACAACGATGTGCTGCTGACCTACAGCGAAGGCTTCCGCGCGCCGACGTTCAACGACCTGTACTACCCCGATTTCAGCAACCCGAACCTCAAACCCGAGACCTCGAAAAGCTACGAGCTGCAATGGCGCAGCCAGTTGAGCGAGACCAGCCGCCTGGAAGCCTCGCTCTACCGAACCGATCTTGAAGACGCGATCATCTTCGGCAAAAGCTCTCGCCCGGAAAACGTCGCTTCGGCACGGATCAATGGCTTCGAAGCCGCGCTCAAACAAGAGCTGTTCGGCTGGCAGAGCAACCTCGGGCTGGCGATCATCGACCCGCGAGACCGCGACAGCGGCCACACCCTGAGCCGCCGCGCCCGACGCACCTTGAGCCTGGACCTGGATCGGCAATTCGATCGGTTCAGCCTTGGAGCAAGCTGGCAAGCAGTGAGCAGCAGCTACGACGACGAGGACAACCAGGATCCGTTAGGCGGTTATGCCTTATTCGGTTTGCGCAGCAGTTGGGCTCTGAATCGCCAGATCCGGCTGGAGCTCAAGGTCGACAACCTGCTGGACAAGGCATACAGCCGTGCGCTCTACAGCTTTGACGGGAATAACTATGGTTATCGGGAAGAAGGTCGGGCATGGATGTTTGGCGTGACCTGGACACCGCAGATCTAGCCAAAAGTTTTGTTGCCTGCTCTGACGCCATCGCGGGCGGCGATCCGACTTGCCCGCGATGAATACACCTCGGTCTCAGCGATCTGGCGCTATCAATTCACACAACCTGGCCGTAGCCGCAATCATCTGCCCACTCGGCCGTTCCAGCCCTTTATCCGTCACCAGCAGCAATTGCCCATGCGCCACCGCCCTCACCTGCGGCCAGGCTTTCCAGGCATTGAGCTGCGCCTGGCTACCGGCCAGGATAACCTCGGGATTGCGCTGCAATACTGACTCCAGATTGACCTGCGGCGCCGGTAAATTCAGGTTGGAAAACACATTGTGTGCACCGCAGACTCCCAGCGCATCGCTGATGATCTGCCCGCCGCCAACGGTGTACAGCGGCTGATCCCAGACCTGATAGAACACCTGCAACGGCTCATCCCGTCGATAGCGCTGGCGCAGATTCGCCAGTTGTCTGCGCAAGTCTGCGGCCAGCGTTCGGCCACTCTCTGGCCGACCGAGTTGCCCGGCAATCGCGTCTATCTGTGTGATGAGTTGTTCAAGGTTGTGGGGATCGGCAACGTAGGTGGGGATATTCAAGCGCTTGAGTTGCTCACGCTGCGTCGGGCCGACACTGCCGGGCCAGAGCAACAGCAAATCAGGCTTGAGACTGAGCAGGCGCTCCATGTCCAATTGACCATAACGCCCGACCGAAGGCACGGCGTTCAACTCAGACGGACGCTCACCGGCATCGAGCACGCCGACCAGCAGATCGGCAGAACCCAGCTCAACGACAATTTCAGAGAGAGACGGTGCGAGGCTGACCACCCGCTCCACGGCCGCCGCCGAGCCACTGATGGCCAGTAGCAGAACCGCCAGCCACCTACGCATCAACCGAGCTGGCGCGGAATACGGTAGAGGTAGAACAGCACCGTCGTGGACAGCGCCAGCAGGATTAGCGGCACGGCTTCGAGGCCGACAAACACCGCCAGCGCACCGATCCAGGCCGGTAGCCCGGCGGCCAGGAACGCTGCACGGCGTTTGGCAGCCAAAGCAATCCAGGCAGCAGGTTCTTCAGGCGTATCGAGGGCTTTCTGGGTGGCGATCAAGGCGTATTTATAGCCACCGAAGAAACGCAGACTGACGAACATCGACGCCATGCCCGCGATAAAGAACGGCATCGCCAGAACCGGTAACACGGCCTCGGTCTGACCGAACACCGCATTGATCACCAACAGCGGCAGCAAGGCCAGCGCCAGGTACTGCCACCAGTTGACGGCCAATCGCCGCCGTACTTGACCGCGGGTCACGCCCGATCAGCCTCGCCCTGGTGCTCGTTGCCCATCATGTGGTCGAGCTTGCTGGCTTTGGTGGCCAGGTAGAGTTTGTTGTGCGGGTTGTGGCCAGTGTGCAGCGGGACGCGCTCGGCGACCACGATGCCCATCTCGGTCAGTGCTTTGACCTTGCGCGGGTTGTTGGTCATCAGGCGCAAGGATTTCACACCCAGATGCTCAAGCATTGGCAGGCAGATGGCATAGTCGCGCTGGTCTGCAGCAAAGCCCAGACGCTCGTTGGCTTCAACAGTGTCGGCGCCGCCGTCCTGCAACTCATAAGCGCGGATCTTGTTCAGCAAGCCAATGCCACGACCTTCCTGACGCAAATACAGCAACACACCGCGGCCTTCACGGGCGATCGCCTGCAAGGCGGCCTCGAGTTGCGAACCGCAGTCGCAACGCTGGCTGAACAAGGCATCGCCGGTCAGGCATTCGGAGTGCAACCGGCCGAGTACCGGTGAGCCATCGGCGACCTCACCCAGACTGAGCACAACGTGCTCGCGACCAGTGGCCTCATCGAGAAAGCCATGCATGGTGAATTGCGCAAAAGGGGTTGGCAGCTTGGAAGCAGCGACGAAAACGACGGGCACCGTGTGCTCCTGATCTGTATGAGGACTGGAGATTCGCAGAGGCGGCATTGTAACAGCAGGTTCCTGCCGACGCTTAGGCTGAATTATCGGCCATAAAGATCAAGAAGTTTGATCTCTACCCCGTAAAGCCAAGCAAACACCAGCTGCTACATTTTTTCGAACGGGTAAGGTTGTTTCCAGCGTTCGAAGATCGGTCGCAACTGACCACTTTTCACCAACGACTCCATGCGCTGATCGAACAGCGCCAGCAGCGCCCGCCCCCGAGGGTTGTTGGCGAATCCCAGAAAAACCGGTAGTTCGGCCAGATGCGTTCGCCGGAACTGCGCTGGGTTCTGCGCCCCACCGAGCACGAAATCAACCTCGGTCAACGCATCGATGTAGTAATCGGCACGGTCGTGCAACAGCATCGGCAAAACCCCGTTACGACGCTGGACTTCATTGAAGTTATGGATGTTGGGAAAGTATTTTTGATACTGGTAACCCCGTACCCAGAGCAGGCGAGAGTTCCCCAGCGTGGCCACGGTTGGCGCCGGGCTGCTGGCCAGACCCAGTGCGTAAATATGGTCATAGTCGTAGTGCCAACGGGGATAGAGCACGCCACCGACTTCATCTCGGTAAGAGCCGACCCAGGCATCCACCTCACCGCGCTGCACCAGTCCGACCGAGCGTGTGTAAGGCACCGTGCGGATCTGCAGCGTAACGGCAGCCGGTTCGAAGACTGCCCGCAGCACATCCCAGGCCAGACCATGGCCGTCGGCGGCGGTGTAGTCGCGCCATTCTTCACTGGCCAGACGAATCTGGGCGGGAGTCGTGGGCAATTCACTCGCCCGTACCGCAGCGCACGACAATACGCAAAGCAGTATCAACAGCCAGCGACCACTCATCCTTGGTCCCTCAGGCGAAATACCACACCAGCCCTCGCATAGCCAACCAGGCAAACACACCCGCCAGAACGTCGTCGAGCATGATCCCGACGCCCCCGTGCACATGCCGGTCGATCCAGCTGATCGGCCATGGCTTGAGAATGTCGAAGAAGCGGAATATCAGGAAGCCCGCCAATAACCAGTACCAACCTTGCGGCACCAGCCACAGGGTTATCCACATCCCGACCATTTCGTCCCAGACGATGCCTTCGTGGTCGTGTACCCGCAGATCGTCCGCCACCTTGCCGCACAGCCAAAAGCCAAACAGCGTGGTGATGCCGAGCATCAGCCAGTAACCCCAGCCGGGCAACATCTGCCACAGCGGGACAAAGGGTAGCGCAACCAACGAGCCCCAGGTGCCGGGCGCTTTTGGCAGGGTGCCCGAACCGAAGCCGAACGCCAGGAAATGCCAGGGATTACGCCAGACCGAAGGCGGCACAGACTCTGCCGGGACCTGCTTGGGATGATCTGTCACGGGGTCTCCTGAAAATGTTGATAACCCCGGGTGGCCGGGGTGATGTCTTGTCCGTCTGCAGCCAAAAGCGTGACGCCCTGCCCGGCCACGACGCGACCGACCACGTGCACCGGCCAGCCGTCCGCCAGCAACTGCGGCAACTCGGCAGGCGGCAAAGTGAAGGCCAGGAGATAATCATCGCCGCCGCTGAGGGCGGCAGCCTGGGCCGCAGGCTTACCGAGAAACGTCAGCAGCGCCTTGGACAACGGCAGTTTTTCGCTTTCGATCAGCACGCCGACCGCTGAAGCAGCAGCAATATGCCCGCAATCGGCCAGCAAACCGTCCGAGATATCCAGCGCCGAAGTCGCCTTGCCACGCAACGCCTGACCCAACGCGAGTTGCGGCTGGGGCGACCAATAGTGCGCCAACAATGGCTCGGCAACAGCCGGCTCCGCCGTGCGCTCACCCAACACCAGCGGCAAAGCGCCCGCCGCATTGCCCAGCTCACCGCCGACACACAGCAGATCACCCGGCCGCGCGCCGCTGCGGGTCAGGGCCAAACCCGTTGGCACATGGCCAAACACCGTCATGGTCAAACTCAGCGGACCGCGCGTAGTGTCCCCGCCCACCAACCGCACGCCGCAGCTTTGCGCCATGGCGTTCAAACCACGGGCAAAAGCTTGCAGCCAATCGGCATCGACTGTCGGCAACGTCAGGGCAAGAGTAAACGCCAGGGGTGTTGCGCCCATGGCCGCCAGATCACTGACCGCCACCGCCAGCGAACGCTGACCGAGCAGAAAAGGGTCGCAGGGGTCTGCGAAATGGACACCGGCAACCAGGGTGTCGGTGGAGATAGCCAACTGTTCCCCAGCGGGAACAGTCAGCAAGGCGCAGTCATCGCCGATCCCCAGCGCAACGCCAACGCCGGCCTGCGCACAAGGCGCGGCAGCGAAGTAATGACGGATCAGCTCAAACTCGCCCATGGCGTTGTGTCCTGTCTCACCAATACTGTTCCTTTTGGGCGGCGTCTGCTGTCGCCATACTGCGTTGTCGCTCCTCGCCATAGCAGGCTATGACTTGTCGCGGCGCCTTGTCTGGCAACAACAGCCACGCGCCAAAAAGGAACGTATTGGCAAGACAGGACACTGCAAGCGCGAATCAGCGCTTGAACGCCTTCACTTCAGCTTCACGCAGACGCGGGGCCAGCTTGTCGAGTACGCCGTTGACGAACTTGTGACCGTCGGTGGAACCGTAGACCTTGGCCAGTTCGATCCCTTCGTTGATCACAACGCGGTACGGGACGTCGACGCGCTTGAGCAGCTCCCAGGTGGACAGGCGCAGGACCGCCAGTTCAACTGGATCGAGCTCATCGATAGTGATGTCCAGGCACGGAGCGAGGGCAGAATCGATCTCGGTCTTGTGCGCCGGCACGCCATGCAGGATGTCGTGGAAGTAGGCGGCATCGACATCACTGAAATCGTTATCGACCCGGAACTGCGCTTCGATCTCGTTCAGCGAAGTTTTGGCCATGTGCCATTGGTACAGCGCCTGAGTCGCGAGCTGACGGGCTTCGCGACGCTTGACGCTCTTGGATGGCTTGCCAGCGTCCGCAGGTTTCGGATCGCGCGGGTTGAAACGATCGCTTTCGTCGCTAATCACTTGGCCTCCAACTGCGCCAGCAGGCTGACCATTTCCAGAGCGGACAAGGCAGCTTCGGCACCTTTGTTGCCGGCTTTGGTGCCGGAACGCTCAATGGCTTGCTCGATCGAGTCGACGGTCAGCACGCCAAAGGCAACCGGCACGCCGAACTCCATGGACACCTGGGCCAGGCCCTTGGTGCATTCGCCAGCCACGTATTCGAAGTGCGGAGTGCCGCCACGAATGACCGCGCCCAGGGCGATGATCGCCGCGTACTCGCTTTGTTGAGCGACTTTCTGCGCAACCAGCGGAATTTCGAATGCGCCAGGAGCACGGATGATGGTGATGTCGCTTTCGCTCACGCCATGGCGAACCAGGGCATCAACAGCACCGCTCACCAGGCTTTCGACAACGAAGCTGTTGAAGCGGCCGACCACCAGGGCATAGCGGCCTTTGGGGGCGATGAAGGTACCTTCGATGGTCTTCAGGGTCATTCGACAAATCTCTTAAAGAGCCAGAGCGCGTTCGGTACGCGCTCTTTAGTGATATTTGAACCGCGAATCAAAGGCCGGAACAGCCGGTCTTTATTCGGAGGGCACGTATTCTACAACTTCCAGATCGAAACCGGATATCGCATTAAATTTCATCGGCGCACTCATCAGGCGCATTTTGCGCACACCGAGGTCACGCAGGATCTGCGAACCGGCACCGACGATACTGTAGGTGGTCGGTTTCTTCACCGCAGTGTGGTCGGCGGTTTCGCGGATGTGCGCCAGCAATACATCACCATCGAGCGGGTGACCGAGCAACAGCACCACACCGCTGCCCGCCTCGGCCACCGCGGCCATGGCCGCGCGCAGGCTCCAGCGCCCAGGTTGCTTGACCATCAGCAGATCGCGCAGCGGGTCCATGTTATGGACGCGGACCAGGGTCGGTTCTTCTGCGCAAATGGTGCCCAGGGTCAGCGCCATGTGCACATCGCCCTCCACGGAATCACGATAGGTCACCAGATTGAACTGGCCCAGTTCGCTGTCCAATGGCTGCTCGGCAATCCGCTGAACGGTACGTTCGTGGATCATCCGGTAGTGAATCAGGTCGGCGATGGTACCGATCTTGATGTTGTGTTCGACGGCAAAAGCTTCCAGCTCGGCACGACGGGACATGGTGCCGTCGTCGTTCATCACTTCGCAGATCACACCGCTCGGCTCAAAACCGGCCATCCGTGCCAGATCGCAGGCGGCTTCGGTGTGGCCGGCGCGTGCCAGCGTACCGCCAGCCTGGGCCATCAGCGGGAAGATGTGACCCGGACTGACGATATCTTCGGCCTTGGCGTCTTTGGCGGCGGCGGCTTGAACGGTGCGCGCACGGTCAGCTGCGGAAATACCGGTGGTGACGCCTTCAGCAGCTTCAATCGAGACGGTGAACTTGGTGCCAAAACCGGAACCGTTGCGCGGCGCCATCAACGGCAGTTTGAGCAGTTCGCAGCGCTCGCGGCTCATCGGCATGCAGATCAGGCCGCGGGCATGCTTGGCCATGAAGTTGATGTGCTCAGGCAGGCAGCACTCGGCGGCCATGATCAGGTCGCCTTCATTCTCGCGATCTTCGTCATCCATCAGGATGACCATCTTGCCTAGGCGGATGTCTTCGACCAGTTCTTCGATGCTATTGAGCGCCACGCGGCACCCCCTTGAGTCAGGATTTGAGATAGCCGTTGGCGGCCAGAAAGCTTTCGGTAATGTTGCCAGCGCTAGGCTCTGCAGCCTTGTCGCCGAGCAACAGGCGTTCCAGATAACGTGCCAGCAAGTCGACTTCAAGGTTGACCTGCCGACCCGGCCGGTAGTCGGCCATGATGGTTTCAGCCAGCGTGTGCGGGACAATGGTCAGTTCGAATTCGGCACCATTGACCGCGTTCACCGTCAGGCTGGTGCCGTCGACGGTGATCGAGCCTTTGTGGGCGATGTACCTGGCCAGATCTTTTGGCGCACGGATGCGGAACTGGATGGCCCGGGCATTTTCTTCCCGGGCAATCACTTCGCCGACACCGTCGACGTGACCGCTGACCAGATGCCCGCCCAAACGAGTGGTCGGAGTCAGGGCCTTTTCCAGGTTGACCCGGCTGCCGCTTTTCAGCTCGTTGAACGCCGTGCAGTCGAGGGTTTCGCGGCTGACGTCCGCCCAGAAACCGTCGCCCGGAAGCTCCACCGCAGTCAGGCAAACGCCGTTGACCGCGATGCTGTCGCCGAGTTTGACGTCAGCCAGATCAAGCTTGCCAGTCTCTACATAAACCCGCACATCGCCGCCTTTTGGGGTCAATGCACGGATACTGCCGATGGATTCGATGATGCCGGTAAACATGGAGTCCTCCTCGAGAACAGGGCCGACGCTTAGCGAAAGCCGAGAATTATACGCTCGCTGGTGGCAGAGGAATGGCAGTGACTCGCCAATCATCGCCCACGGCGCGCATTTCAATGATTTTCAGCAACGGCGCCTCACTCATCAGCTCCAGCGGCCAGTCCAGCAATGGCCGCGCCGATGAGCCGAGAAACTTGCCCGCGACGAAGATTTGATATTCGTCCACCAGGCCTTGCTGAGCGAAAGCTCCCGCCAGACGCGGACCGGCTTCCACCAGCACCTCGTTGACACCACGGGCAGCCAGTTCGATCAGCAGCTTGCGCAGATCAACCTGACCATCGGAGCCGGGCACGATCAGGCATTCCGGGCCACCGGCATACTGTTCTTCCACCGCGACGCAGGTGGCGACCAGCGCCGGGCCGGCCTTGAAGAACGGCGCGTCGAGAGGCACCCGCAGACGACCATCGATCAGCACGCGCAAGGGTGGTCGGGAAAGCGCCAGCGCGGTCTGTTCGGCATCCAGTCCCAGTTCGTCAGCGCGCACCGTCAGCCGGGCGCCGTCAGCCAATACCGTGTCGGCGCCGGTCAGCACCACGCTGGCCTGGGCGCGCAGGCGCTGCACGGCGCAACGTGCGTCCGGGCCGGTGATCCATTGGCTTTCGCCACTGGCCATGGCGGTGCGACCGTCCAGACTCATGGCCAGTTTGACCCGCACGAATGGCAGACCCTGTTCCATGCGTTTGAGGAAGCCTTGATTGATAGCTCGCGCTTCACCTTCAAGCACGCCGCTATGGATTGCGATGCCCGCCTGCGCCAGACGCTGCATGCCACGGCCAGCGACCTCTGGATTCGGGTCCTGCATGGCGGCAACGACCCGCGCCACACCGGCACTCACCAACGCATCGGCGCACGGCGGCGTGCGCCCATGATGACTGCACGGTTCGAGGGTCACGTAGGCGGTAGCGCCCCGGGCGCTCTCACCGGCGGCACGCAACGCATGGACTTCGGCATGGGGCTCGCCGGCGCGCACATGCCAGCCTTCACCGACAATCTGCCCGTCACGCACAATCACACAACCGACTCGAGGATTGGGATGGGTGGTGTAAAGGCCTTTGCGCGCCAGCTCCAGGGCCCGAGCCATGTAGTGGGCGTCGAGGACGGTTTGTTCAGAGGACATAGTCATTCTTTGGCTGGCTCACGGGCCAGGCGATCGATTTCTTCGCGGAACTCGTTGAGATCCTGAAAACGTCGATACACCGAGGCGAAACGAATGTAGGCGACTTCATCGAGCTTTTGCAGCTCGGCCATCACCAGCTCACCGACCACCAGTGACTTGACCTCTCGTTCACCGGTCGCCCGCAGTTTGTGCTTGATGTGCGCCAGCGCAGCTTCCAGGCGCTCGACGCTCACTGGACGTTTTTCCAGGGCGCGCTGCATACCGGCACGAAGTTTTTCTTCGTCGAACGGCTGACGGCTGCCGTCGGTTTTGATCAGGCGCGGCAACACCAGTTCGGCGGTTTCGAAGGTGGTGAAACGCTCACCGCAGGCCAGGCATTCACGCCGGCGGCGCACCTGCTCGCCCTCGGCGACCAGACGCGAGTCGATGACCTTGGTGTCGTTGGCACCGCAGAAGGGACAGTGCATGGTGGCAGGCAACAAAAAAAGGGAGGGCCATGGTAGCGCATCCCACTGGCAAGACAAGCCATAGGCTTTACGGTATATAGACCGGCTACTATTTATACACACCGAATTTAGTCTTGCTGGAGCTTCACATGTCGCTACGACCGCTCGTATTGCTCAGCCTCGTCAGCTTGCTGGTCGCGTGCAGCAGTGCGCCCAAACCCGCGCCACCGGTGCCAGGGCCTGCGCCACAGCAGGCACAGAAGAAAGCTCAGGAGTCCGCCACCCTCGGCCCGCTGCCGGCCTTTCAGCGCGAATTGAGCGGTAGCCTGCTAGGCGTGCCGGCCGGTGCTGAAGTCGAACTGGCGCTGCTGGTGATCGACGAGCGCGGCCGGCCGCAACAATTGCTGGCCAGCTCTAGCCTGATCGGCAACAACCAGGTGCTGCCGTTCCGTCTGCGCTTCAATCCGGAAGCCTTTCCGGTCGGGGCTCGCGTCGAATTACGCGGCCGCGCCAGCCAGTCCGGACAACTGATTCTGCATTTGCCTTCGCGACGCATTGATCAACCGATCACCCAGGCACTGGGTCAATTGCAGTTTTTCAAAGCGCCATGACCGTACCGCTCGACTTGCAAGAGGCTCTGGGAGAGCTGCTCGGTGACGCAAAGCTTGTCTCCTGTACATTGCCGGAGACCGAGCTCAAGCTCTGGTTGATCGACGCCGAAAACATGGACCGCGCCTTCACCCCGGAAGAAACCCGGCGAATCCTGCATGAACCGCCTTACTGGAGTTTCTGCTGGGCCAGCGGCCTGGCGTTGGCGCGCTATCTCGCCGAACGCCCGCAATGGGTCGAAGGCAAACGGGTGCTGGATTTCGGAGCCGGTTCCGGGGTCGCCGGTATTGCGGCGGCCAGGGCCGGTGCGCTGGAAGTGGTGGCCTGTGATCTTGATCCGCTGGCGATTGCGGCCTGCCGGGCGAATGCTGAACTCAATGATGTACAGCTCAGCTACTCGACGGACTTTTTCGCCGAAGCCGATCGCTTTGACCTGATCCTGGTGGCCGATGTGCTGTACGACCGCGGCAACCTGCCGCTGCTCGATGAGTTTTTGAGTCGTGGCCGGGAAGCTCTGGTGGCGGACTCCAGAGTGCGCAATTTCCAGCATCCGGCGTATCAACGGCTGGAAATGCTGGAAGCCTTCACTTTGCCGGATCTGGCCGAGCCTGAAGAGTTTCGTCATGTGAGCCTGTACCACGCGCAAAGACGGTAGAAGCCACCTGTAGCAGTTACCCGGACGCAGCCTTCGGCAACGGCTACGCAAAGCGCCTTCAAGCCCTTATAGTTAGCCCATTCACGCTTTCAAGAGATGCCCCATGAGTCAGGACACGCCGTATATCTTCGACGCCAGCACTGTCGATTTCGACCAGTCGGTGATCGAGAACTCTTTCCACAAACCGGTGCTGGTGGATTTCTGGGCCGAATGGTGTGCGCCGTGCAAGGCGCTGATGCCGATGCTCCAGCAGATTACCGAGAGCTATCAGGGCGAGCTGTTGCTGGCCAAGGTCAATTGCGACGCCGAACCGGACATCGTTTCGCGCTTCGGTATCCGCAGCCTGCCGACCGTGGTGCTGTTCAAGGACGGTCAACCGGTGGACGGTTTTGCCGGTGCGCAACCGGAATCTGCGGTCCGCGCGTTGCTTGAGCCCCATGTACAGATGCCACCACCGGCCGCTGCCGACCCCTTCGAGCAGGCTCAGGCGTTGTTCGATGAAGGCCGTTTTGCCGACGCCGAAGCCATCCTCAAAGTGCTGCTGGGCGAAGACAACACCAATGCGAAAGCGCTGATCCTCTACGCCCGCTGCCTCACCGAACGTGGCGAGCTGGGTGAAGCGCAAACCGTGCTCGACGCGGTCAAGACCGATGAACACAAGGCCGCCCTGGCCGGCGCCAAGGCGCAGATCCAGTTCCTGGGCCAGGCCAAGGATTTGCCGGATGCGGCAGACCTGAAGGCGCGCCTGGCGAAAAACCCGCAGGACGATGAAGCGGTCTATCAACTGGCGATTCAGCAACTGGCTCGCCAGCAATACGACGCGGCGCTGGATTCGTTGCTGAAGTTGTTCATCCGCAACCGCAGCTACAGCGAAGGCCTGCCGCACAAGACCTTGCTGCAGGTGTTCGAATTGCTGGGCAACGATCACCCGCTGGTGACCACGTACCGCCGCAAGATGTTTGCTGCGTTGTATTAAGCAGGAGCACGGCTGCCGGCGATGGCATTCTTGAGATCGCCATCGCGAGCAAGCTGTGCTCCTACGCGGGGTCAACCCAGCTATAGAGCGGCGTATCCCCGCCGCTCACCACTTTCACATCCGCGCAATGGCGCAAGCGCACCAACAGGCGTTTGCCCGACGCCGCGCTTCCTGTCAGTCCTTCCAGTTGCTCCAGCAAATCCGGCCCGCTCATCTGCCCTGCCTTGCGCAGCAGATCCTTGGCGATCTGCCACAGTGCATCGTCCTGATTCACTGGTTTGGCCTGCGGGGTATTGCTCTCGGGCCTGGTCACCTGCAACTGCGCCCCTAACTGCGCCCAATCGCCCTCGTCCAGCTCCAGGGTCAAGTCCACCGGCCAGTCGCCGATGCTTCCACGTATCCGCACCATAGGTTTTCCCTCAAGTTTCTGACGAACATGCTCCCACGCGTCTTGCGCAACGCCAAGCAGGCGGTCAAACTCCCGCCACTATTGTTATAAGATCACATAACAAAACATTCATCTTCTTTCCCGGAGACTTGCTATGCGCCGTCTGCTTCTCGCCTTGCCGTTTGCCCTGCTGCCGCTGGCCATCGCTCATGCCGCCGAGGTCCATGAGCATGAACACGGCAGCCTCGGCGCCCACGAACATGGCGTCGGGCGCTTGAACGCGGCGCTGGATGGTCAGAATCTGGAGCTGGAACTGGAAAGCCCGGCGATGAACCTGGTGGGTTTCGAACACGTCGCCAGCACTGATGAGGACAAAGCCAAAGTCATCGCTGTGCGTGCCCAGCTTGAGAAACCATTGGTACTGTTCAGCCTGCCAAAAGCCGCCGGCTGCGTGGTTGCCAAGCAGGAACTGGAAAGCCCGCTGTTCGGCGACAAGCCGGATGCCGATGATCACGACGAAGATGAAGACCATGATGCAGACGCCAAAGACGCCGACGGTCATGAGCATCACCATGAACACAGCGAGATCCACGCCCACTACCAACTCACCTGCGCCACGCCGACCGCGCTGAAGAGTCTGGAGCTGACACAAATCTTCAAGACCTTCCCCGCCACCCAGAAAATTCAGGTACAACTCATCAGCCCGAGTGGCCAGCAAGGTGTTGAAGCAACGGCGAAGGCTGCCACCCTGAAGTTCTGAATTACACCGAACCTGTGGGAGCGAGGCTTGCCCGCGATAGGCGCGTCTCGGTCTGTCAGGCAAACCGCGTTATCGTTCATCGCGGGCAAGCCTCGCTCCTACAAAGGCTTATTACCCATGAAATCGGCTCAATGACCCAAGCACTTATCGAACTGTCCGACCTGGGCTTCAGTTGGCCCGGTCATCCGCAGTTGCTGGACATCCCGGCGTTCCGCCTCGAACCTGGCGAAACGCTGTTCCTCAAAGGCCCCAGCGGCAGTGGCAAGACCACCCTGCTGGGCTTGCTCGGAGGGGTGCAGAAGCCCAATCGCGGCAGCATTCGCCTGCTCGGCCAGGAACTGACCGAGCTCTCGGCCGGCGCCCGTGACCGCTTCCGGGTCGACCACACCGGCTACATTTTCCAGCAGTTCAACTTGCTACCGTTTCTCTCGGTGCGGGAGAACGTCGAACTGCCCTGTCATTTTTCCAAATTGCGCGCCAACCGGGCAATCCAGCGTCACGGCAGTGTCGATCAGGCGGCCGCAACGTTGCTGGCCCACTTGGGTTTGAAAGATCCGAGCCTGCTCAGCCGTCGCGCCGACTCACTGTCCATTGGCCAGCAACAACGGGTCGCCGCCGCCCGGGCGTTGATCGGCCAACCTGAACTGGTGATCGCCGACGAGCCGACTTCGGCCCTGGACTATGACGCCCGCGAGGCGTTTATCCGGTTGTTGTTCGCCGAGTGCCGTGAAGCCGGGGCCAGCCTGCTGTTTGTCAGCCATGACCAAAGCCTGGCGCCGCTGTTTGATCGCAACCTGTCGCTGGCCGAACTCAATCGCGCCGCCGTGCCCGCAGAGGTTTGAGATGTATTTGTTTCGTCTAGCCATGGCCAGCCTGGCTAACCGCCGCTTTACCGCGATCCTCACCGCCTTCGCCATCGCGCTGTCGGTTTGCCTGTTGCTGGCGGTTGAGCGCGTGCGCACCGAAGCCCGCGCCAGTTTCGCCAGCACCATCAGCGGCACCGACCTGATCGTCGGCGCCCGTTCCGGCTCGGTCAATCTGCTGCTGTACTCGGTATTTCGCATCGGTAACGCCACCAACAACATTCGCTGGGACAGCTTCGAGCATTTCGCAAACAGCCCGAAAGTGAAGTGGGCGATTCCGATTTCCCTCGGTGATTCCCATCGCGGTTATCGAGTAATGGGTACCACTGACGCCTACTTCCAGCACTACCAATACGGTCGCCAACAAAGCCTGCAACTGGCCAGCGGCCGCGCCTTCAATACCGACCCATTTGAAGTGGTACTCGGTGCCGAAGTCGCCGATGCGCTGCATTACAAACTCGGCGACAAACTGGTGCTGGCCCACGGTGTGGCGGTGATTAGCCTGGTCAAACACGACGACAAACCGTTCACCGTGGTTGGCATTTTGCAGCGCACCGGCACCCCGGTGGACCGCACGCTGCACATCAGCCTCGGCGGCATGGAAGCGATCCACATCGATTGGCACAATGGTGCTCCGGCCCAGGGCAATGGCCGCATCAGCGCCGATCAGGCACGCAACATGGACCTCACTCCGCAAGCCATCACCGCCTTCATGCTGGGCCTCAACAGCAAGATCGCGACCTTCGCCATGCAACGCGAGATCAACGAGTTTCGTGGCGAGCCGATGCTGGCGATTCTGCCGGGCGTGGCCTTGCAGGAGCTCTGGAGCATGATGGGCACGGCGGAGAAAGCCTTGTTTGTGATTTCGTTATTCGTGGTGCTGACCGGATTGATCGGCATGCTCACCGCCATTCTCACCAGCCTCAACGAACGCCGTCGGGAGATGGCGATCCTGCGGTCGGTCGGCGCGCGGCCCTGGCATATCGCGACCTTACTGGTGCTCGAAGCCTTCGCCCTGGCGTTGTCCGGAGTGATTGCCGGATTGGGGCTGTTGTACCTGAGCATCGCCCTGGCGCAAGGCTATGTGCAGTCGACTTATGGTTTGTACCTGCCGCTGGCCTGGCCAAGCGAGTATGAGTGGACGCTGCTCGGCGGTATCCTGCTTGCCGCATTGCTGATGGGCAGCGTGCCGGCCTGGCGCGCCTACCGACAATCGTTGGCCGATGGCCTGTCCATTCGTTTATGAAGTATCTGTTTATGACCATCCCGTTTATGAGGAGCCACGTCATGCCCCGCGCCCTGCTTGCGCTGTTGT
The DNA here is from genome assembly GCF_059418545.1 of Pseudomonas sp. GW821-FHT07G10. Taxonomy (NCBI): domain Bacteria; kingdom Pseudomonadati; phylum Pseudomonadota; class Gammaproteobacteria; order Pseudomonadales; family Pseudomonadaceae; genus Pseudomonas; species Pseudomonas sp. GW821-FHT07G10. Next base: position 114,152 of record NZ_JBWKQB010000010.1, read on the forward strand.
TGCTGGTCGCCATGCCGTTGTGGGCCGCCCAACCGAAAGACCTGACCTGGTTGGAAATGATCCCGCCGGACGCCGCGCCGCAAGTCCCGAACATGACGCCGCTGCACGACCTGTCGAAGATGAGCGACGCTCTGTCCGCCGAAGCGGCACCGGCGGCCACGCAAGACCTGCCCAACGCGCCGGTAGTCAAGAGTCTCGACGGGCAGCGGATTCGCTTGCCGGGTTATATCGTGCCGCTGGAAGTCAGCGAAGAAGGCCGCACCACAGAGTTTTTGCTGGTGCCGTATTTCGGCGCCTGCATCCACGTACCACCACCGCCGTCGAATCAGATCGTCCATGTCAAAAGCGAGGCGGGGGTGAAGCTCGATGAGCTGTATCAGCCGTACTGGATCGAGGGCGCGATGCAGGTCAAAGCGTCCACCAGCGAGCTGGCCGATGCGGGTTACCAAATGGATGCCGAGAAGATCTACGTTTACGAATTGCCGGAGTAGGAACGACTCTCCCTGTAACTGGCGAAGCCTGCTACAGGGGGTTGGCGCCGCCCCTGAAGGTTCTGCGCTTTTATCCTCCGTCACCATTCCATTGAGCTGAGTCAAAGGCTCGTTCTTGACGCTCCTTAACATTGGACATAGCCAACTTGAATCGTCCTTTGGAGCCTCCATGCACAAGTCTTTGCTTCGCGCTTCGCTGTTCGCCCTCGCGCTTGCAGCCCCACTCGCTCACGCCCACCAGGCCGGTGATTTCATCGTCCGTGCCGGTGCTGCCAGCACCGCGCCCAACGAAGACAGCGGCGAGCTGAAACTCGACGGTAGGAAAATCTCAGGTACCAAAGCGACTCTGGACAGCGACACGCAACTGGGTCTGGCGTTCGCCTACATGTTCACCGACCACATCGGCCTCGAACTGCTGGCTGCCACACCGTTCAAGCACCAAGTCGGTGTAAAAGGTCTTGGTCCGGCGCTGGACGGCAAGCTCGCCGACATCAAGCAACTGCCACCGACCCTGTCGCTGCAGTACTACCCGCTGGACGCTTCATCCAGGTTCCAGCCATATGCCGGTGTCGGTATCAACTACACCATGTTCTTTGGCGAAGACCTGACCAGTCAGCGTAAAAACGAAGGTTTCAGCAACCTGAAACTCAAGGACTCGGTGGGTATCGCCGGGCAACTGGGCTTTGACTACATGATCACCGACCACATGCTGTTCAACGCCTCGGTCTGGTACGTCGACATCGACACCCAAGCCACCGTCGATGGCCCGACGGCACTGGGTGTCGGCCAGACCAAAGTCGACGTGGATGTCTCCCCGTGGGTGTACATGGTGGGTGTTGGTTACAAGTTCTGATTCAACCTCTATCGCGGGCAAGCCTCGCTCCTACAAGAGCACCGCGCCATCTGTAGGAACAGGCTTGCCCGCGAAGTCGTCGGCCCGCCCCCCGGGACCTGAAGTCCGACGACAATAAAAAGGCGCCTCGAAAGGCGCCATTTTCATTCAATAAAACACTATCGCCCCAGCAACCGCGCCAGACCAACGCTCATCGGCGTCTGCTCAGGAAATTTGAAGCGCTGCAACAGCCGTTGATTATTCGCCCGGGAATGACGGATATCGCCCGAGCGTGCCGGGCCGTAGCTCACCGGCGGCAACTGCCCCACTACCTCAGCCAATGCCTCGAGCATCTGCTTGAGTGTGGTCGCCTGATTCAGCCCGACGTTGACTGCGCCCTCTTCGACCTGCGGCGCTTCGATGGCCTGAATCAGCACGTCCACCAGGTCTTCAACGTAAACGAAGTCACGGGTTTGCTCACCGTCACCGAACACGGTGATCGGCAGGCCTTTCTGTGCCCGCTCACTGAAAATGCTGATCACCCCGGAGTACGGCGACGACGGATCCTGGCGTGGACCGAAGATGTTGAAGAAGCGGAACACCACCGGCTCCAGAGCGTGCTGGCGACGGTAGAAGTCGAAGTAGTACTCGCTCGCCAGTTTGTCCGACGCGTAAGGCGTCAACGGCGCCTTGGGCGTGTCTTCGCTGATCGACTCACCTTCGCCATTGTTGCCATAGACCGCCGCGCTTGAGGCGAACAGCACGCGCTTGACGCCAGCCTGACGCATGGCTTCACAAACGTTCAGCGTGCCGATGAAGTTGCTCTGGTGGGTGCGCACCGGATCATCCACCGAGGCCTGCACCGAAGCCACCGCAGCGAGATGGGCGACAGCCTGGCAACCCACCATCGCCCGCGCCACTAGCGCAGCATCGGCGACGTCGCCTTCAATCAGTTCGACCCGAGCATTATCCAATGGCAAGTTGCTGCGTTTGCCGGTGGACAAGTCATCGAGAATCCGCACCTCGTAACCCTTGGCGAGCAAGGCATCGACCAGGTGCGAACCAATAAACCCGGCGCCGCCGGTGATTAAAACAGGGCCGTCAGCCATGGCGATAAAACCTATCCAGTAAGCCCGGGAGTGCCGCACGCCAGGCGCGGGGTTTGATCCCGAAGGTGTGCAGAATTTTCTTGCAGGCCAGGACCGCATGTTGCGGCTCTTCAGCAGCATCAGGGCGCGCAGCATGGGCTTGCGCAGTCGGCGCCTCGATGGCCAGCGGATGCAACTGCCGGGCCTCGGCGAGAATCGCCTGACCCAATGCCAGCGGCGTAGTCGCTTCATGCCCGGCGTAGTGGTAAGTGCCCCACAGCGGCGCCGAGCAATCGAGCTGTTTGAGTACCGAAATAATCACTCGCGCCGCGTCATCCACCGGGGTCGGATTACCGCGACGGTCGTCGGCCATCAGCAACTCTTCGGGTCGCTCGGCCCGGGCCAGGAAGCGCCCGAGCGTGCCGTCGGCACTGTCATCGAGCAGCCAGCCAAAGCGCAACAAAACATGCTGCGGACAGGTTGCGCGCACACTCTGCTCGATCCGCCACAAGGCCTGGCCACGCAGACCCAGCGGCACCGGTTCGTCTTTTTCGCTGTAGGCGGTCGCTCGTGAGCCATCGAAGACCCGATAGCTGGAGGGCTGCACCAGGATGATATTGTGATGCTGGCACAGCTCAGCAAGCCGCTCGATCGCCCGCTCCTGCCCGGCCAGACGCGTCTCGCCGACCGTCTCCGCCTGAAACCAGTCGAAGTAATAGGCAAGGTTGATCAAGGCATCCGGACGGGTGTCATCGAGCAGTTGCGTCAGGCTCGCGGCATCCCAGCCGTCTTGCGGCGGACGGGGGGCGAGGAAACCAATATCTTCCTCCGCACCGAGGCGAATCAGCGCTTGCCCAAGGGCATTTCCGCCGCCCAGTAACATAAGGCGCATTCGCATAGAGTCAGCAGGCCCAGTCTGTTTAGAACGATGGTTTATATCGGACAAGCCATATTGCCTTGCCGTTGGCATTTGCCAGAATCGTTGCATTTTGCGGGTTTCCAGCGCAACCGTCACCCGCAAAGTGTAGAACGGCCTGATCAGGGCCCGACAATACGGCCTTTGTGGCGAGGGGTTGCAAGTTCTGCCTGTCAGTCGCATAAATCTGCTCATGAATCTTCCCGAATCAGCGGACAACGCCCTGACCGGCTTCCACCCTGCCGTCAGAGCCTGGTTCAACGCGACGTTCCCCTCGGTCACCGCCGCCCAGGCTCAGGCGTGGCCGTTGATCCGCCAGCGCCGCTCGACGTTGATTGCCGCGCCCACAGGCTCCGGAAAAACCCTCACCGCGTTTCTCGCGGTGATCGATGACCTGGTCCATCAAGGACTGGAGCAAAACGGCGAACTGCCGAACGAGACGCTGGTGGTCTACGTCTCGCCGCTCAAGGCGCTGTCCAACGACATTCAGATCAACCTGCAAAACCCGCTTGCCGGGATTACCGAACAATTGCGCTGCATGGGCTTGCCTCAACTGAAGATCAACACCTCTGTGCGAACCGGCGACACCACCCAAAAAGACCGCACGGCGATGCGTAAAAGCGCGCCGCATATTCTGGTGACCACCCCGGAGTCGCTTTACGTATTACTCGGTTCGGACTCCGGCCGACGCATGCTCGCCAGCACCCGCACAGTGATCGTCGACGAGATCCACGCCATTGCCTCCAGCAAGCGCGGCAGTCATTTAACCCTGAGCCTGGAGCGCCTACAGGCGCTGTGCCCGGATCCGTTGATGCGCATCGGCTTATCGGCCACGCAAAAACCCATCGAAGCGGTGTCACGCTTTCTGGTGGGCCGCGACCACGCCTGCGAGATTGTCGACATTGGCCACGCCCGTCCACGGGACTTAAGCATCGAAGTGCCGCCGGTACCGTTGTCAGCGGTGATGGCCAATGACGTCTGGGAACTGGTCTACGACCGGCTCGCCGTGCTCGCCCGCGAGCACAAAACCACGCTGGTTTTCGTCAATACCCGGCGCCTGGCAGAGCGATTGAGCCGGCATTTGAGCGAACGTCTTGGCAAAGAGGCGGTGGCCGCCCACCACGGCAGCCTGGCCAAAGAGTTCCGACTGGACGCCGAGCAACGGCTCAAGCGTGGCGACCTGCAAGTACTGATCGCCACCGCGTCGCTGGAGCTGGGCATCGATATCGGCGATGTCGATCTGGTCTGCCAGATAGGCTCGCCGCGTTCAATTGCGGCATTTCTACAACGGGTTGGCCGCTCCGGACACCAGGTCGGCGGCACACCCAAGGGGCGTCTGTTCGCCACCACACGGGACGACCTGATCGAATGCGCGGCCCTGCTCGACTGCGTGCGTCGCGGTGAACTTGACACCTTGCTGATTCCCGTGGCGCCGCTTGACGTGCTGGCCCAGCAGATCGTCGCCGAGGTCAGTTGCCAGCAATGGCAGGAGCAAGCGCTACTGGAAATGCTCCGCCGTGCGTCGCCCTATAGCGATCTCGATGAAGCACATTTTCAGGCGCTATTGCAGATGCTCGCCGAGGGCTACAACGGCCGTCAGGGAATCCGCAGCGCTTATCTGCATCGCGATGCCGTGACACGAACCCTGCGAGGCCGTCGCGGCAGCAAGCTCACCGCTGTAACCAGCGGCGGGACGATCCCGGACAACGCCGACTACAGCGTATTGCTGGAGCCACAGAGCCTGAACATCGGCAGCGTCAACGAGGACTTTGCCGTCGAAAGCATCGCCGGCGACATCTTCCAGTTGGGCAATACCTCGTACCGGATACTGCGCATCGAAACCGGCAAAGTACGGGTCGAAGATGCTCAGGGTCAACCGCCGACCATTCCGTTCTGGCTCGGTGAAGCGCCCGGTCGCAGCGCAGAACTGTCGTTCGCCGTGGCGCGCCTGCACGCGCAACTCGATGAACTGCTCAGCGCCAGCCCCGGCGACTTGCAACCGAGCCTCGACTGGTTGACCGACACCCTGGGCCTGAGCATCTCCAGCGCCGAGCAGCTGGTGGAGTATCTGGCGCGCGCACGTTTGACGCTGGGTGCATTACCGTCCCGGGACACGCTGATCATGGAGCGTTTTTTCGATGAGTCCGGCGGCACCCAACTGATCATCCATACGCCGTTTGGCAGCCGCATCAATCGCGCTTGGGGCCTGGCGCTGCGCAAGCGTTTTTGCCGTACTTTCAATTTCGAATTGCAGGCCGCTGCCAGCGAAGACGCCATCGTGCTCTCGCTGTCCACCAGTCACAGCTTTGAGCTGGACGACGTCTGGCGTTACCTGCACAGCAACAGCGCTGAGCACATCCTGATCCAGGCTGTATTGGAGGCCCCGTTGTTCGGCGTGCGCTGGCGCTGGAATGCTGGCGTCGCCCTGGCCCTGCCGCGTTATTCCGGCGGGCGCAAAGTCCCGCCGCAGATCCAGCGGATGAAAAGCGAAGACCTGATCGCCAGTGTGTTTCCCGATCAGATCGCTTGCCTGGAAAACCTCGCCGGCGAGCGGGAAATTCCCGAGCATCCGCTGGTGGAGCAAACCCTTGATGACTGCCTGCATGACGCCATGGACAGCGAAGGCTGGCTGGCACTGCTGCGGCGTATGGAGAACGGCGAAGTGCGGTTGATCAGCCGCGATCTGCCGGCGCCGTCGCCCTTGGCCGCCGAAATTCTGAGCGCCCGGCCCTACACCTTTCTCGATGACGCACCACTGGAAGAACGTCGCACCCAAGCCGTGCTCAACCGCCGCTGGAGCGACCCGCAATCGACCGATGATCTGGGCGCGCTGGATAGCGAGGCGATTCAGGCCGTGCGCGACGAAGCCTGGCCCGCGCCCACGGGCGTCGACGAAATGCACGAAGCGCTGATGAGTCTGGCGTGCATCAGCGATGCTGAGGCGCAGACCAATGAGCACTGGCTGACCTGGCTGCACGCCTTGGCCGACAGTGGTCGGGCCAGCCGTCTGCAGCTCAATGCCGAGCAGTCGTTATGGTTGGCACTGGAGCGACTGACATGTTTGCGGGCGCTGTATCCCGACGCTGCGTTGCAGCCCGGGCTGCTGGCCTTGCCCGGATTCGATGAACCCTGGGATGTCGATGAGGCGCTGGTGGAAGTGATCCGCGCCCGTCTCAGTGGTTTCGGGCCTCTGCCTTTGAACCAGATCGCCGAACCACTGGCGCTGCCGATGGCCAGCGTCACTCAGGCCTTGGCGCAACTGGAACGTGAAGGTTACGTGCTGCGCGGACGCTTCAGCCCGGGCGCCAGCGACGATCAATGGTGCGAACGGCATTTGCTGGCGCGTATTCATCGCTACACGGTCAGACGACTGCGCCGGGAAATCGAGCCGGTAGCGTTGCAGGATTTCATGCGATTCCTGTTCGACTGGCAGCATCTGTCTACGACAACTCAGGGCCAGGGCAGCGCCGTTTTGCCAGAGATCGTCAACCAGTTCGAAGGCTACCCAGCCGCCGCCGCGGCCTGGGACAGCGATATTTTGCCGGCGCGGCTCAAGGGTTATTCAACCAGTTGGCTGGATGACCTGTGCCGCAGCGGCAAACTGGTCTGGACCCGGTTGACCGCGCGCAACAAGCCCGCGAGTGCCGCGCTTCGCAGCACCCCAATCGTGTTGTTGCCACGCAACCAGGTTGCGCTCTGGAGCGGCTTGACCGAGCAGACCGACAGCAGCGAGCTATCGCCAAAAACCCGGAAAGTTCACCAGGCCCTGAGCCAACATGGCGCCTTGTTCTTCGACGAACTGCTGCATGAAGCGCATCTGCTGCGCAGCGAACTGGAAAGCGCATTGCAGGAGCTGGTTGGTGCGGGACTGGTGAATGCCGACAGTTTTGCCGGGCTGCGGGCGCTGATCACCCCCGCCAGCAAACGCCAGGCCCGCAGCAGTCGCCGTGGCCGCGGGGCGTTTATCGGCGGGATGGACGATGCCGGACGTTGGGCCTTGTTGCGACGCCCCGCTGCAGCAGTGGCAAGCGAAATCACTCGTCCCGGGCAAACCCCGACGGCGACACTGGAGCATGTCGCGATGACTCTGCTTCGGCGTTATGGCGTGGTCTTCTGGCGTTTGCTTGAGCGCGAGGCTGATTGGCTGCCAGTCTGGCGCGAACTGCTGCGCACGTTCCATCGCCTCGAGGCCCGAGGCGAAATTCGCGGTGGGCGATTTGTCAGCGGCCTGGCGGGCGAGCAGTTCGCGTTGCCGGAGGCGATTCCTCTGCTGCGGGAAGTACGTCGACGCCCCCATGACGGCAGCCTGATTGGTGTCTGCGGCGTCGACCCGTTGAACCTGGCCGGTACGCTGCTGCCGGGCAGCAAAGTCCCTGCGCTGGCCAGCAATCGGTTGGTGTACCGCGACGGCTTGCCTGCCGCCGCCGAAATCGCCGGCAAGCAGCATTTCTGGCTGGAACTGGATCAGCAGGCCAGTGCCGAGGTGCGCAACAAACTGGTGCAACACCGCTCTTGAGTAAGTGATCGTTCCCTCGCTCTGCGTGGTAACGCCTCACTGGACGCTCCGCGTCCGCTCTTACTGTGACGCGGAGCGTCACCGGCTGCATTCCCACGCGCGAGCGTGGGAACCATCAACACACAAGACCGTATATTTGACTTGCGATCAAATATCTTGTGCCGATACCGCTATTTTTCCACACGAGTCAAACACCGACACTGCGCTCCTGATTTAAACCCACCGGAGTTGCAGCCATGCCCATTGCCTTGCTCGCGCTAACCCTAAGCGCATTTGCCATCGGGACGACCGAGTTCGTCATCGTTGGCCTGTTACCCACTCTCGGTGCCGACCTTGGCGTCAGCCTGCCATCCGCCGGTCTTTTGGTCAGCCTTTACGCGCTCGGCGTGGCCATTGGCGCACCGGTACTCACCGCATTGACTGGCAAAGTGCCGCGCAAACTCTTGCTGTTGTCGTTGATGGTGCTGTTCACCCTCGGCAACCTGTTGGCCTGGAAAGCACCCAGCTACGAATCGCTGGTCATTGCACGAATCGTTACCGGGCTCGCCCACGGGGTGTTCTTCTCCATCGGCTCGACCATTGCCACCAGCCTGGTGCCCAAGGAAAAGGCCGCCAGCGCGATTGCGATCATGTTTACCGGTCTGACCGTAGCCTTGGTCACTGGTGTGCCACTGGGAACCTTCATCGGCCAGCACTTCGGTTGGCGCGAAACCTTCCTCGCCGTCTCGGCCCTGGGTGTGATCGCCTTTATCGGCAGCCTGATTTACGTGCCGAAAAACATTGCCCACAGCAAACCTGCTTCGCTGCTACAGCAACTGCAAGTTCTGAAACAGCCACGGTTGTTGCTGGTGTTCGCCATGACTGCGGTCGGCTACGGCGGATCGTTCATTGCGTTCACCTTCCTGGCGCCAATTCTTCAGGACATCTCCGGCTTCAGCGCCAGCACCGTTAGCCTGGTGCTGCTGGTCTACGGCATCTCGGTGGCCATCGGTAACATCTGGGGCGGCAAACTGGCCGATAAACGCGGCCCGATCAGCGCCTTGAAGCTCATCTTCGCCCTGCTCGCCGCTGTGCTCTTTGTGCTGACCTTGACCGCCGGTAATCCCTGGCTGGCATTGGCCACCGTACTGGTCTGGGGCGCGGTCGCTTTCGGCAACGTACCGGGCCTGCAAGTGTATGTAGTGCGCCAGGCCGAACATCACACCCCGAATGCGGTGGACGTGGCTTCCGGTATGAACATCGCAGCTTTCAACCTTGGCATCGCCGGCGGCGCTTGGGGTGGCGGTCTGATCGTCGCCCACATGGGCCTGATTCATACCGCATGGATCGGCGGTCTGGTGGTGCTGGTCGCCCTCGCATTGACCGCCTGGAGTGGTCGTCTCGATCGTCTCGGCCCGGTGTATCCAGAGCCGGCGCAGGGTTCGGCGCAGATTGTCGCCGGGCATTAAAAGATCGCAGCCTTCGGGCTGCGTTTTTTGTACGCCCCCACTTATACCCGCGCGGGCGCCGTCACTCCAAACCGTGCGCGGTAATCACTTGGGGCAAGGCCGGTAATTTTTTTGAACGTGGCGCGAAAAGCACTTGGGTCCTGATAGCCGACAGTCCAGGCAATGTGGTCGATGGTCCCGTTGGTGAACTCGAGCATCTCCCGGGCCTTGCCGACCCGCAGATGCTGACAGTATTCGGTGGGTTTCAGACCGGTTGCCGAGCGAAAGCGCCGCAGGAAGGTGCGTTCCTCCAGACCGGCCTGCAGGGCCATCGCCGTCAGCGAGACCTCCACCGCACCGTTACCTTGCAGCCAATGCTGGACCTTGAGGATCGCCGGGTCGCCATGGCCGAGTAGTGGCGCAAAGTTACTGCCGCACCGGCTCGCACTGTCGCTGTGCTCGATCACCAGAAACCGCGCAGTGCCGGTCGCAATGCTCGGCCCGAGCAGACGGTCCACCAGACGCAATCCCAACTCGGACCAGGCCATCAGCCCGGCGGTGGTGATCAGGTCGCCGTCGTCGACAATAGGTTTGTCTGCATTGAGTTTGACCCTCGGGTAACGCTCGGCGAACTGTTTCGCCGAGGTCCAGTGAGTGGTCGCGCTGCGGCCATCCAGCAAACCGCTTTGCGCCATCAGAATAGAACCCACGCACACCCCGCCGAGAGTCGCACCGCTGGCGTGTTGCTGGCGAAGCCAATGGGTCAACGCTGACGGAGCCTGAGCCTCAGAAAACCCGGCGATCGAAGGCGGGATCAACACCGCCATCAACGCCTGGTCGGGCCCCGGATGACTGTCGAAGACCCGCACCGGCGCCTCAAAGGCATCGGTACGCCAGTGGCTGACCCGCAGCAGCGGCAGTTGCGTAGCCTGATATTCGGCCGCAATGCGGTTTGCTACACCAAACAGATCGGTCAAGCCATGTACCGCCGCCATCTGCGCGCCGGGATAGATCAGCACGCCCAATTCGGCGGCTGCGCTTTCTACGCCCATTGTCAGTTTTCCCCCTTCTATTGTCGGTGCGGCCAATCCTCGAACGGCCGGCTAACCCCAATACTTCACGCCACACAAACACATCCGAGGAAACACCCATGGCCAAGCAAGCACTCATCGTAGTCGATATCCAGAACGACTACTTCCCCCACGGCAAATGGCCGTTGGTGGGCGTCGAAGCCGCCGCCGACAACGCCGCACGGCTGATTCAGGCATTTCGCGATACCGGTGACACGGTGGTGCACATCCGCCACGAATTCACCTCCGACACGGCACCGTTCTTCACCCCTGGCTCTGATGGCGCACGCCTGCACCCTAAAGTCATCAACCGCGCCAACGAGCCAGTGGTGCTCAAGCACTTCGTCAACTCGTTCCGCGAAACCGAACTACAGTCAATCCTCGACCAGCAGGACATCGAGAGCCTGGTGATCGTCGGCAGCATGAGCCACATGTGCATCGACGGCGTCACTCGAGCCGCAGCCGACCTTGGCTACACCGTCACGGTAATCCATGACGCCTGCGCCACCCGCGATCTTGAGTTCAACGGCCTGACTGTTCCGGCCGCCCACGTGCATGCCGCCTTCATGTCGGCATTGGGCTTTGCCTACGCAACTGTGGTGTCCACCGACGATTTCCTGGCTGCCAGCCGCTAAGCCTCACCCACCGCAAACTCATTGGAGACTATCGACATGGCCACTCTTACGACTCGCGACGGCACCACCCTCTACTACAAGGATTGGGGCAGCGGACAACCCGTGGTTTTCAGCCACTGCTGACCATTGAGCGCCGACAGCTGGGAATCGCAAATGCTGCACTTCGCCGCCAACGGCTACCGGGCCACCGCCCATGACCGGCGTGGCCACGGCGACGATGACCAGATCGTGCCCATCCATTCCGGGTGATCGAGCAGCAGTTCGGCTACGTTAACGTGCGCTTCCGTGATCCGGTAAAGAACACCGCTCAGTTGGTGAGGCTGTTCGTGCTGTCTAACCTGCGGATGGCCCGCCGACATTTACTGATGAGGTGCGCCCGTAATGCAGAGAATGGCTACCGAGGGCCTCGATCGACGCACCACTGGTAGCTTCAGGGTTATGCAGCGCTCTTAGAGAAGCGGAATGCTGTAGCTTACAAACACCCGGTTCTGATCTTGATCACGAGCGGCTTCGCTATTGGATTTGCCGTTACGCCAGCCGAATCCGACGCCTTTTAGTGTTCCCGACTGAAGGACGTAGTCCAGGCTGATATCCCTCTCCCATTCCTTCTGGTTGTCGCCGGACGTCGTCTTGATGTTGTCCCCGGAGAGGTAGATAACCGAGGCTTTGAGGCCAGGGACACCCAAGGCGGCGAAGTCGTAAGCGTACTGACCGAAGGCTGTGCGCTCACCTGCACGGGTGAAGCTTTGGATCAGACGATCGGTATACAGGTAAAGACTGGCCCCACCGGCGCCCTTGTCTACCAGGCTGCCCTGATTGAGTTGAGTGAAGTTGCTGCCGTCCGACACGCTTTGGTAGCCCGCGGTGATCGCATGGCCACCCAAGGTGTATACCAGCGCGGCACTCCAGGTCCGGTTGTCGATCTCGCCATCGCCGTCTTTGGTATAGCCACTGATTCGGTAGCCTGTGGTCCCCGAGCTGTTGGAACCGGACGAGTCTGTCTTGAAGTAGCGCAGGTCGGTTTTCAGGGATTGATTGTCCGAGAGCGCAAGCGTGTGAATCAGTCCGAAAAACTGCTGGGTGTAGTAGTTGTCGAGATTGGCGTAGTAGTACTGAGCCGTCAGGTCCTTGGTGACTTTCCAGTCGCCCCCGGCGAAGTCGAACTGGTTGCTTTCACGCGTACCGCCCGCAGCGGCCAGCCCCGTCCGATCAGTTGAACCGCGACCTGTTGCATGTTCGATTCGTCCACCCGTGAGGGTCAGATCCTTGAACTCGCTCGAGGTAATCTGGCCACCTTCGAAGGTCTGTGGCAGCAGCCGTCCATCGTTGGCCACCAGGATCGGAAGTTTCGGCATCAGCGTGCCCACGCGCAGTTCGGTCTTCGACATTTTGATTTTACCGGTCAGCCCCAGCCGGCTCCACTCATCGACGGCTCTGTTGTCACTGTCCGAAGGAATCATGGTGCTGCCGACGTGGCGTCCCTTGCCGCTGTCCAGCGTAACCCCCACCAGCCCCAGTGCGTCGACGCCAAAACCGATGGTGCCGTCGGTGTAGCCCGACTTGTAGTCCAGCATGAAACCCTGCGCCCACTCTTCGGTTTTCGAAGGTGTGGCGGTTCCATTGCGATTGTCATTATTGAAGTAGAAATTTCTCATTCCCAGGGTCGCTTTCCCGTCACTTAGGAAGTCCGCATAAGCCTGGGTGCTCAGAGCGATACTGCTCAGTACGAAAGTTGTAGCGATTTTCTTTACGGTCACTTATAGCGCTCCGGCTTTTTTTATTTTAAGCAGCTCAATCAACACAAAATCCCACCCATCCACTACGGTGCAAACAGATGGCAACTGGGAATACTCAAAACGGCCCCCACTTTATTTCCACTGCGATAATCAGTACGACCACGCAGATCACCATCCAAACAGCAATCAGTGGCGCGACAAACTTCACCCACTTGCCGAAAGGTATTCCTGCCACAGCAAGAACCCCCATCAGAACACCGGATGTCGGATTTATACAATTAACGATACCCTCACCGAACAAGACCGCATGGACAACAACTTGCCGCGTCAGCCCTATCATGTCTCCGATAGGGACATAAATAGGTATAAGTAAAGCCGATTCACCCGAGCCAGAAGAAATCGCAAAATGCATAAGAGCAGCACTCAAATACATGCCTACTGCTGCCATCGCAGGATGTAGCGGGGCTAATAAATCAGCAAGGCATCCGACAATGGGGTCAAGAATTTTACCGTTATCCAAGACTATCGATATCGCACGCGCCATGCCGACAATGAGTGCTCCAGACACAATCCGAGAACACCCGCCAAGAAAGCTATTGGCAATTTCAGACGCCGACAGCTCGCCTATCATTCCCGCGACAATAGCCATGAACACAAACATGGCTGTCATTTCAACTTCACCCCATCTTAGGGTCATAGCACCATAAATGAAGGTAACCAGGGAAATAGATGCGAAAGCCAGAATAACCCAGTGCCGTGTTGTCGCCATCGAGTCTTGCCCAGATACCTCGATAACTTCAGGACGCTTTTCTCCATTTTTTTGACAAGCCCGCATATAAACTGTCAAAAAAACAATGCAGGCCAGGATGAAAAGAGCTGAAGTAATCCCGCGCAACCCAAAGCCAGAAAACAGTGGCAGTTGCGCAAGTCTCTGAGTAAGCCCTGTTGTCACTGGGTTTGTAAGCGCAACATTGAAACCAGACGCACACGTCAGGTACACCAGTGACACCCCAAAGAGGGGATTCAAACCTAGCGATTTAGCAACCAGCAGACCAATCGGGACGAAAGCAACAACAGCATTGACCACAACCCCCGTTGTTCCAAGCGCCCCAAAAATCAAGCCAAATATAATAATGATCAAAAAATCATTAAGTTTTGTACTGCGTGCTATTCCGTTTAGCGCTTGATGAATAGCACCGGTGCTCTCAAGTACAGCCAAAGCACCGCCTGTAAACAGGATCAAAAATATGATCGGCGCCGAGCTTTGCAAACCTAAAGCTATCGCCGTAAAAAGCCCCAGCGGATGAACTCCATTTTGGGCAACTGGATGAAGACTTCCTGAGATGACAAATGAAATACCATCGCGCACTTCACGATCAAAAACACCCGCCGGAACAATCCAGGTGGCAATAGCGGCAACCACTAAAATAATGAACAGAAAAACATAGGGACTCTTGCTTTCTTGCTTTGAGCGCTTTGAGAAAGCGCTTTTTTCCTCAAGGGCCGATGTTGTATTTATCATAGCCTTTTTCCTCGAATTTTCCGGGTAGATTCAAAGTCTCTGGATGAGCTCAGCAAGAAGAGCAGCCCGTACTGGCAAGTCCGAGATAATGATGTGTTCATGAATAGCATGCGGCCCAACACCTGTGGCCCCAAGCCCATCCAGTGTGGGAATACCTACTGCGGAGGTAAAGTTCCCATCACTTCCTCCGCCCACTGAGGCACCTTGAATTTGAATGCCCAGTGCGTTCGCCGCATCTTGGGCAAGAGCAAAAAGCGCTTGGTTTGCGGGCGTATACTCAAGTGGCGGACGAACCAAGCCGCCTGTTACAGAAACTTCCGCACCGGCCAGACATGGCTTCATTTCTTTAACTATCGATTCGATACGCTTGGCCTCTGACAAACTGCTGACACGCAAATCAACATTCAACTCGGCGCTGTCTGCAATAACATTCGTCCGTTGACCTCCTTTCGCGATCCCAACATTAAGTGTTGTTCCCAACTCAGGGGCATTTAAGCCATGGAGAAAAAGGATCTGCTCGGCCATCTCATGCACTGCGCTGACCCCGTCCTCAGGGTTGTTGCCGGCGTGGGCAGCACGACCTTTAATATTGATGTCGAAACGCCCCGTTCCTTTGCGCTCGGTCTTAAGCGCATGGGTATATGACGTAGCCGGCTCAACAACAAGAACCTGCTCACACAATCGGGCTTCACTTTCAATCCACTCCCGAGAGCTCGGGCTGCCGAGTTCTTCATCGCTTGAGCATAAAAAACGGATCTCTCGGTCTGTGAGCAAACCAAGATCAATGAGGGCCTTTGTCGCCCAAATTGCTTGAATAAGCCCGGCTTTCATATCCAAAACGCCTGGCCCGTATAACTTGCCGTCCTCTACCTTTATTGGGAGACGCCCAATATCCCAGACAGTGTCAAAGTGCCCAAGGATAGCCGTGCGCCTTGAACCTTTACCGACCGTGAAAACGAGATGATTTCCGTACCCATCACGCGGCACGATCTCTGCGGTAGCGCCGATACGCCGCGCCATGATTTCCTGGAGCACTTCGCCGCATGCATCAACCGCCCGTTTATCTGTGGAGGGTGACTCAGCACTGACCAATAGCTTTAGATCGGCGAGAAGACTGTCGGAATGCAGGCGGAGGTATTCTTGTACGGCACTCATATTTTTCGAGCCTGTCATGGAAGAATGGAACCTGAGTATGGAGCGCCTCCATTGCTTGAAAAATACGAGGAGCGGCACTAAATTGTTGCCCTGAGGGCAACAGTTGACTACTAGAAGGGTTAGATATGGAGCACGAATTTCAAGAAAAGCGTCTGGGCTACCTCCACGAGGTTGGGCTTCAAGGCGGCATTCGCAAGGCAGCTGACGTGCTTAACATCAATCCCTCCGTCATCAGCCGACAGATTGCCCTTCTTGAGCGAAGCTTGCATTTACCGCTACTTGAACGTCGTGGACGAAACGTGGTGCTGACTGAGGCCGGAAAACTCCTTTCGGATCATTTCTCAGAAACTCAAGATCGCCGAGAAGCTCTAACCAAACACTTGAATGACCTTCGATATATGCGAGGCGGAACGGTAACCCTTCGTATCGGGCCGGGAATGGTTACCAACTTTGTGGCAAACGAGCTACGTGAATTCTCCAAAGTCTACCCTGACGTGTTTGTAGACATTAGCTCAGGCGATATGAGCGCTACGCTAATGATGCTCGTACGCGGAGAAGTAGATATGGCTTTATCCTTCGGCCCTATCGATAACGTCTCTCTTCAGCGACGCAGTTTTACAAGAGGCCCTATTTGCGCAATTGTTCCCGATGATCATCCATTAAAAAACTTCACAACCATCCCCATAAAAGAGCTTGTAAACCATAGACTCATAGGACTTTCAAATGCGTATGGCATACAACGCTATGTAAATAAAATGTTCGAGTCCGAAAGCTTGATTTTCACACCAGCCTATCGCTGTAACCAGCAGTCAGTTGCGATAACTTTATGCCAAGCTGGCCTTGGGGTAGCTTTCATGACAGCCCAATCGCTTGGGCAACAAGGCGGGGATTCAAAACTTTTAGCTATACCACTTGATCACTCAATCGCAAGGGAATCACAGTGCCATATTCTTCGTAGCTCTGATCGACGGCTACACCCTGCGTCTGAACATCTATGGTGGCTACTTGTAAACCACTTGGAAAGGACTCAAAACGAAGAAGCTATGTAAGTCGATCCCGGCGGTGTAGATTGTCAAAACCGTTTGCCGGGTTTTACTGGAGCAAGCTTTATACACAAAAAAAGAGCCCCTGATTTCCTTTACAAGAATCAGGGGCCCTTTTTTGGTAAAAAGCTTTACATTCTGACCTTATGAGGTTCAGAACGGAATATCGTCATCAAAGCTGTCGAAATCCGGAGCCGGTTGCGGTGCGGCCTGTTGTGGCGCTGGACGCGACTCACGTTGTGGCTGCTGCGATGGCTGAGATTGCTGCGGACGCGACTGCTGAGGACGCGGCGCCGAGTTGGACATGCCGCCCTGGCCTTGCTGGTCGCCCTGTGGACGGCCGCCCAGCAGTTGCATGGTGCCTTGCATGTCGACCACGATTTCAGTGGTGTAACGCTTGATACCGTCTTTTTCCCACTCGCGGGTTTGCAGTTTGCCTTCGATGTAGACCTGCGAACCTTTACGCAGGTACTCGCCAGCGATTTCCGCAACCTTGCCGAACATCGACACACGGTGCCATTCGGTCTTCTCGACCTTCTGACCGGTTTGCTTGTCGGTCCACTGTTCGCTGGTCGCCAGACTCAGGTTGGTCACGGCGTTACCGTTAGGCAAGTAGCGAACTTCGGGATCCTGGCCGCAAGTGCCGACCAATATGACTTTGTTAACCCCACGGGCCATAACGTTCTCCTAGGCTTCGCACATCGTCGGCGTCGGGTTGTTGACCAGGCGCTCGAGGGTCGTGCGATCCAATAGTTCGGTGTCCAATTTGATGTAAATGGCCGCCTCATCAGCAACCACCACTGCATCTGTTACCCCAACGACGGCCAGCAGGCGCTCGACCAGACCAGCTTCGCGGATCGCTTCAGGCGATAACGGCAAGCGCAGGCTCGTCACATATGGGGGTTCACGCATGGTAACAGCAAAGGCCAACCAAAGTGCAGCCAGGCCCGCGCATCCAAGGAACACAACCGACAGACCGCCATGCTGGAACAGCCAGCCGCCGAGAATCCCGCCCGCCGCCGACCCAAGAAACTGGCTGGTGGAATAAACCCCCATCGCCGTGCCTTTGCCGCCCGCCGGTGAAACCTTGCTGATCAACGACGGCAGCGAGGCTTCCAGCAGATTGAACGCAGTGAAAAACACCACCGTACCAATCACCAGGGCCCGCAAGCTGTCGCCAAACTGCCAGAAGAATAGCTCAGTGAGCATCAGCGTACTGACCGCACCGAGTAAAACTCGTTTCATTTTGCGTTTCTTCTCGCCGTAGATAATGAACGGGATCATGGCGAAGAATGAAATCAACAAGGCTGTCAGATAGACCCACCAATGCTGCTCTTTAGGCAATCCGGCTTTTTCCACCAGTGCCAGAGGCAAGGCAACGAAGCTGGACATCAGCATCGCATGTAACACAAAAATCCCGAGATCCAGGCGCAGCAAATCGGGATGCCGCAAGGTCGGCCCCAAGGCCTGACGCGCCACGCCCGATTCACGATGCTGCAACGGTCCGGTGGAACGCGGCACCATGAACATCACGATCACGATGCCAAACAGCGCCATGCCGCCAGTGGCGAGGAACAGCCCGGACAGCCCGAATGCACGGGTCAGCAACGGGCCGACAACCATGGCGACCGCGAAGGACAGGCCAATGGTCATGCCGATCATGGCCATGGCCTTGGTGCGGTGCTGTTCGCGGGTCAGGTCTGACAGCAAGGCCATGACCGCAGCGGAAATCGCCCCGGCGCCTTGCAGGATTCGTCCGGCGATCACACCCCAGATCGAATCGGCATTGGCCGCCAGCACACTGCCAAGCGCAAACACGACCAGCCCCAGGTAAATCACCGGACGCCGACCAATGCGGTCGGAAATGAACCCGAACGGGATCTGGAAGATTGCCTGGGTCAAGCCGTAAGCGCCTATCGCCAGCCCGATAAGGGCCGGGGTCGCTCCTGCGAGATCCATTCCATAGGTCGCCAGGACCGGCAATACCATAAACATGCCAAGCATACGGAATGCGAACACCAGGGCCAGACCGCTTGCTGCGCGGGTCTCGCTGCCACTCATGCGTTCGCTGTGGGGATCGTGCATGGATAAACCTCATGTGAACCGGCGGAGATTCTACCAGTCCCATCGATTGAGGGGGTATAGGGCGACGCTTTGTCGCGAGCTTGCTCTGCGCACTTGTGCCGCGCCCTGTCATGGGTAGCTCAAATACTCTAATTTGATAGTGTGCATCCATCCAGTATTTGGCCTTATACTCCTACGTTTACGCCCGCCGAGCGAGGCCACTTTTGGACAAGATCCTGATTCGTGGGGCCCGAACCCACAACCTGAAGAACATCGACCTGACCCTTCCACGGGACAAACTGATCGTCATCACCGGACTGTCCGGATCGGGCAAATCATCCCTGGCTTTCGACACGCTGTACGCCGAAGGACAACGTCGCTATGTCGAGTCGCTGTCGGCTTATGCCCGGCAGTTTCTGTCGATGATGGAAAAGCCTGACGTCGACACCATCGAAGGCCTGTCGCCGGCAATCTCCATCGAACAAAAGTCGACCTCGCACAACCCGCGTTCGACCGTCGGTACCATCACCGAAATCTACGACTACCTGCGTCTGCTTTACGCTCGCGTCGGTATTCCACGCTGCCCGGACCACGACATCCCGCTGGAGGCGCAGACCGTCAGCCAGATGGTCGATCTGGTCCTGGCACAGCCCGAAGGCAGCAAGCTGATGCTGCTGGCTCCGGTGATTCGCGAACGCAAAGGCGAACACCTCTCGGTATTCGAAGAGTTGCGTGCCCAAGGCTTCGTACGCGCCCGGGTCAATGGCAAGCTCTATGAACTGGATGAGCTGCCCAAGCTCGACAAACAGAAGAAGCACTCGATCGACGTAGTGGTCGACCGCTTCAAGGTTCGCGCTGATCTGCAGCAACGACTGGCCGAGTCATTCGAAACCGCCTTGAAGCTCGCCGACGGTATTGCGCTGGTCGCACCGATGGACGAAGAGCCCGGCGAAGAAATCATCTTTTCTGCGCGCTTCGCCTGCCCGATCTGTGGCCACGCCATCAGCGAGCTGGAACCCAAGCTGTTCTCCTTCAACAATCCGGCGGGCGCTTGCCCGACCTGTGATGGTCTGGGGGTCAAACAGTTCTTCGACATCAAGCGTTTGGTCAATGGCGAGCTGACACTGGCCGAGGGAGCGATTCGCGGCTGGGACCGGCGCAACGTTTATTACTTCCAGATGCTCGGCTCCCTGGCCTCCCATTACGGTTTCAGCCTGGAGGTGCCGTTCAATGAACTACCGGCGGATCAACAAAAAGTCATCCTGCATGGCAGCGGTTCGCAGAACGTCGACTTCAAGTACCTGAACGATCGTGGTGATATCGTCAAACGCTCGCACCCGTTCGAAGGCATCGTGCCGAACCTGGAGCGTCGCTACCGCGAAACCGAGTCGGCCTCCGTACGTGAAGAGTTGGCCAAGTTCCTCAGCACCCAACCCTGCCCGGATTGCCGCGGCACCCGTCTGCGTCGGGAGGCACGTCATGTGTGGGTTGGTGAGAAGACGCTGCCGGCGGTCACCAACCTGCCCATTGGCGAAGCGTGTGAGTATTTCGGCGTCCTGAAACTGACCGGCCGACGTGGCGAAATTGCCGACAAGATTCTCAAGGAAATCCGCGAGCGCTTGCAGTTTCTGGTCAACGTCGGCCTCGACTACCTGTCCCTTGATCGAAGTGCCGATACCTTGTCCGGTGGCGAGGCTCAGCGTATCCGTCTGGCCAGCCAGATCGGTGCAGGCCTGGTCGGAGTTCTGTACATCCTCGATGAACCGTCGATTGGTTTGCATCAGCGCGATAACGATCGACTGCTCGGTACGCTGAAGCATCTGCGGGATATCGGTAATACCGTGATCGTGGTCGAACACGACGAAGACGCGATTCGTCTGGCCGACTATGTAGTGGATATCGGTCCAGGCGCTGGCGTGCATGGCGGCCATATCGTCGCCGAAGGAACACCGGCTGAAGTCATGGCTCACCCTGACTCACTGACCGGCAAGTACCTGTCCGGCCGGGTGAAGATTGAAGTGCCGGCCAAACGTACGCCCCGTAACAAAAAGCTCTCGCTGTCGCTCAAGGGCGCCCGTGGCAACAACCTGCGCGAAGTCGACCTGGATATCCCGATCGGCCTTCTGACGTGTGTCACCGGCGTGTCCGGCTCGGGCAAGTCGACGTTGATCAACAACACCCTGTTCCCACTCAGCGCTACGGCACTGAACGGGGCGACCACCCTTGAGGCGTCGGGTCACGACAGCATCAACGGCTTGCAGCATCTGGACAAAGTGGTGGATATCGACCAGAGCCCGATCGGTCGTACGCCGCGTTCCAACCCGGCGACTTACACCGGGCTCTTCACGCCGATTCGTGAGCTGTTCGCTGGCGTACCGGAATCGCGCTCCCGTGGCTACGGTCCGGGACGTTTCTCGTTCAACGTGAAGGGCGGGCGCTGCGAGGCGTGTCAGGGCGACGGTCTGATCAAGGTGGAGATGCACTTTCTGCCGGACATTTACGTGCCGTGCGACGTCTGCAAGAGCAAGCGCTACAACCGCGAAACTCTGGAGATCAAGTACAAGGGCAAGAGCATCCACGAGACGCTGGAAATGACCATCGAAGAAGCGCGAGTGTTCTTCGACGCGGTTCCGGCCCTGGCGCGCAAACTGCAAACGCTGATGGACGTTGGTCTGTCGTACATCAAGCTGGGGCAGTCGGCAACCACCCTGTCCGGTGGTGAGGCGCAGCGGGTCAAGCTATCCCGCGAACTGTCCAAGCGCGATACCGGCAAGACCCTGTACATCCTCGACGAGCCGACTACCGGCCTGCACTTCGCCGATATCCAGCAACTGCTCGATGTACTCCATCGCCTGCGCGATCACGGCAACACCGTGGTCGTGATTGAACACAACCTGGACGTGATCAAGACCGCCGACTGGCTGGTGGACCTGGGGCCTGAAGGCGGCTCAAAGGGCGGACAGATCATTGCTGTCGGCACACCTGAAGAAGTGGCAGAGATGCCACAGTCCTACACCGGCTACTACTTGAAGCCGCTGCTGGAACGCGACAGGGCCTGAGGCCAATGAAAAAGCCCCTGTCACTTCGTCAGTGACAGGGGCTTTTTTGTATCTGTTAGACCGCTGTCGCGAGCAAAGCACCGGCGGGATTCAGAACTGCGATTGCAGATAGTTCTCCAGGCCGACCAATTTGATCAGACCCAGCTGCTTCTCAAGCCAATAGGTGTGATCTTCTTCGGTGTCGGCCAACTGGACACGCAGGATCTCGCGGCTGACATAGTCCTTGTGCAACTCACAAAGCTCAATGCCCTTGCAGAGTGCGGCACGGACCTTGTATTCCAGGCGCAGGTCACTGGCGAGCATCTCAGGCACCGTGGTACCGGTGTCCAGGTCATCCGGACGCATACGCGGCGTACCCTCAAGCATCAGGATCCGACGCATCAAGGCGTCAGCGTGTTGCGCTTCTTCTTCCATCTCGTGATTGATGCGCTCGTAGAGCTCGCTGAAGCCCCAGTCCTCATACATCCGCGAATGGATGAAATATTGATCACGTGCCGCCAGTTCGCCCGTCAGCAACGTGTTGAGGTAATCGATTACATCCGGGTGGCCTTGCATCGCTCTGCATCTCCCTGCTTGAAAGTTTGTAGTTTGAACCAAGCTGACTTACAGGTCACTTCAAAAAAGCCTGGAAGGTACGAAATTGTCGAGAAAAACCGGCGAACTGAAACGAAAACCGCCCAAATGAGGGCGGTTTCGTTTATCACTTAGACTTAGTTAAGCTGTACACCCAACGCCTTGGCGATACCTTCCCCGTAAGCGGCATCGACCTTGGAGAAGTGCTGCAGTTGACGCTGAACGACATCGGCCGAAACTCCGCCCATGGTCCCCGCGATGTTGTTGATCAGCAGCGCCTTCTGCTCATCGTTCATCAAACGGAACAGCGCACCGGCGTGACTGTAATAGTCGGTATCTTCGCGATGATCGTACCGATCTGCGGCACCACTCAAAGCCAGCGCTGGCTCTGCGTACTGCGGCGCTTGTTTCGGTGCGTCAGCGTAGCTGTTCGGCTCGTAGTTCGGAGTAGCACCTGCGTTGCTGCCAAACGCCATGGAGCCATCACGCTGGTAGCTGTTGACCGGACTCTTCGGCGCATTCACCGGCAAATGCTGGTGATTGGTGCCAATACGATAGCGGTGTGCATCGGCATAGGCGAACACGCGGCCTTGCAGCATGCGATCCGGCGACAGACCAACACCTGGCACCATGTTGCTTGGAGCAAAAGCCGCCTGCTCGACTTCAGCGAAGTAATTCTGCGGATTACGGTTGAGCTCAAGTTCACCCACTTCGATCAGCGGGAACTCCTTCTGCGACCAGGTTTTGGTCACATCAAACGGGTTCTCGTAGTGCGCCGCGGCTTGGGCCTCGGTCATGATCTGAATGCACACGCGCCATTTCGGGAAGTCACCACGCTCGATTGCCCCAAACAGGTCACGCTGGGCATAGTCTGGATCAGTACCGGCCAGCCGTGCGGCTTCCGCCGGAACCAGATTCTTGATTCCCTGCCTGGTTTTGTAATGCCATTTCACCCAGTGCCGCTCGCCCTTGGCGTTGATCAGGCTGTAGGTGTGACTACCAAAGCCGTGCATGTGGCGATAGCCGTCAGGGATCCCGCGATCCGAGAACAGGATGGTGATCTGATGCAACGCTTCAGGCGAATGCGACCAGAAGTCCCACATCATCTGCGCGCTCTTCAGGTTGCTTTGCGGCAGGCGTTTTTGGGTGTGGATAAAGTCCGGGAATTTCAGTGGATCACGGATAAAGAACACTGGAGTGTTGTTGCCAACAATGTCCCAGTTGCCTTCTTCGGTATAGAACTTCAAAGCGAAGCCACGTGGATCACGCTCGGTATCAGCCGAACCGCGCTCACCACCTACAGTAGAGAAGCGTAAGAAGGTTGGGGTTTGCTTGCCGACGAACTCGAACAGCTTTGCACTCGTGTATTGGGTGATATCACGGGAAACGGTGAATGTACCGTAAGCACCCGAACCTTTGGCGTGGACACGGCGCTCGGGGATGTTTTCACGGTTGAAGTGGGCAAGCTTCTCGATCAGGTGAAAGTCGTCGAGCAGCAGCGGGCCACGTGGGCCGGCGGAACGAGAATTCTGGTTATCAGCTACAGGGGCACCACTGGCGGTAGTAAGCGTTTTTTTCTGGCTCATGCTCAAACTTCCTCTGTCAGTCTTTGAACTGCCGGCTAATCGGCTGAGCGGAAGTATTGACCGTCGAGATGACACCATCAAATTCATTAAGTCATTGCTATCGATAGAAATTTACTAATATGGCGAACACAAAAAACCGGGCACTAGGCCCGGTTCTTTGTTCAGTCTGACGTCTTACTCAGCGGATACAGCTTCACCGCCGACAGCACGATCAACCAACTCGACGTACGCCATAGGCGCGTTGTCGCCAGCGCGGAAACCGCACTTGAGGATGCGCAGGTAGCCACCCTCACGGGTAGCGTAACGCTTGCCCAGGTCGTTGAAGAGCTTACCAACGATGGCTTTCGAACGAGTACGGTCGAAGGCCAGACGGCGGTTAGCCAGGCTGTCTGTCTTGGCCAAAGTGATCAGCGGCTCAGCAACGCGACGCAGTTCTTTGGCTTTCGGCAGTGTAGTTTTGATCAGCTCGTGCTCGAACAGCGACACCGCCATGTTTTGAAACATGGCCTTGCGGTGCGAGCTGGTACGGCTCAGGTGACGACCACTTTTACGATGACGCATGGTTCATTCCTTACCAAACTCACGTTCGGTGATTACGACGATCAGGCAGTCGCCTTGTCGTCCTTCTTAAGACTTGCAGGCGGCCAGTTGTCGAGGCGCATGCCGAGGGACAGACCGCGGGAGGCCAGAACGTCCTTGATTTCAGTCAAGGATTTCTTGCCCAGGTTCGGAGTCTTCAACAGTTCTACTTCGGTACGCTGAATCAGGTCGCCGATGTAGTAAATGTTTTCCGCCTTAAGGCAGTTAGCCGAACGTACAGTCAGTTCCAGATCGTCAACCGGGCGAAGCAGGATCGGATCGATCTCGTCTTCCTGCTCGATTACCACTGGCTCACTGTCACCTTTGAGGTCGACGAACGCAGCCAACTGCTGTTGCAGAATGGTTGCAGCACGACGGATAGCCTCTTCAGGATCCAGAGTACCGTTGGTTTCCAGATCAATAACCAGCTTGTCCAGGTTAGTACGCTGCTCGACACGGGCGTTTTCCACCACGTATGCGATACGGCGAACCGGGCTGAACGAAGAGTCAAGCTGCAAGCGACCGATGCTGCGGCTTTCGTCTTCATCGCTCTGACGCGAGTCGGCCGGTTCATAACCACGACCACGAGCTACAGTGAGCCTCATGTTCAGGGCGCCGTTAGACGCCAGGTTAGCGATTACGTGATCGGGATTAACGATCTCGACATCATGATCCAGCTGAATATCGGCAGCGGTAACCACCCCCGAACCCTTCTTCGACAAGGTCAGCGTAACTTCGTCACGGCCATGCAGCTTGATAGCCAGACCTTTAAGGTTCAACAGGATTTCAATTACGTCTTCCTGTACACCTTCGATGGCGCTGTACTCGTGGAGCACACCGTCAATCTCGGCCTCGACTACTGCACAGCCGGGCATTGAGGACAACAGGATGCGGCGCAGCGCGTTGCCCAGGGTGTGGCCGAAACCACGCTCGAGAGGCTCGAGAGTGATCTTGGCGCGGGTTGGACTGACAACCTGCACATCAATATGGCGGGGTGTCAGGAACTCATTTACCGAAATCTGCATGGATGCACCTATTTTCTAGCCCTTACTTGGAGTAGAGCTCGACAATCAGGCTTTCGTTGATGTCGGCGGACAGATCACTGCGAGCAGGAACGTTCTTGAAAACGCCCGACTTCTTCTCAGTGTCTACTTCTACCCATTCTACGCGGCCACGTTGGGCACACAGATCGAGAGCTTGGACAATGCGAAGTTGGTTCTTTGCTTTCTCGCGAATCGCGACCACGTCACCAGCACGAACCTGGTAAGACGGCACGTTTACGGTCTGACCGTTAACGCTGACGGATTTGTGCGATACCAGCTGACGGGATTCGGCACGAGTAGAGCCAAAACCCATACGGTATACAACGTTGTCCAGACGGCATTCGAGCAGTTGCAACAGGTTCTCACCAGTAGCGCCTTTCTTGCCGGCAGCTTCTTTGTAGTAACCGCTGAACTGACGCTCGAGAACGCCATAAATACGACGGACCTTCTGCTTTTCACGCAGTTGGGTGCCGTAATCGGACTGGCGACCGCGGCGTTGGCCGTGGATACCAGGTGCTGCTTCAATGTTGCACTTCGATTCGATCGCGCGCACGCCGCTCTTCAGGAAGAGATCGGTGCCTTCGCGACGAGCGAGTTTGCATTTTGGACCAATGTAACGAGCCATTCTTTACAATCTCCTGGATTACACGCGGCGCTTCTTCGGCGGACGGCACCCGTTGTGCGGGATTGGCGTCACGTCGGTGATGCTGGCGATCTTATAGCCACAGCCGTTCAATGCACGGACAGCGGACTCACGACCTGGACCTGGACCTTTGACGTTGACGTCGAGGTTTTTCAGGCCATATTCCAGCGCAGCTTGACCAGCACGTTCAGCAGCTACTTGAGCAGCGAACGGAGTGGACTTGCGAGAACCGCGGAAACCCGAACCACCGGAGGTAGCCCAAGAAAGCGCATTACCTTGACGGTCGGTGATGGTCACGATGGTGTTGTTAAAAGACGCGTGGATGTGGGCGATGCCATCAACCACTGTCTTTTTGACTTTTTTACGAGGACGAGCAGCAGGTTTTGCCATGATTAAATTCCTGTCGATTCGCTGGGGCGATTACTTGCGGATCGGCTTACGCGGACCTTTACGGGTACGCGCGTTAGTCTTGGTACGCTGACCGCGTACTGGAAGACCACGACGATGACGCAGACCGCGATAGCAACCGAGGTCCATCAAACGCTTGATTTTCATGTTGATTTCGCGACGCAGGTCACCTTCAGTGGTGAACTTCGCCACTTCGCCACGCAGCTGTTCAATCTGCTCGTCGCTCAGATCCTTGATCTTTGCGGCTGGGTTGACCCCAGTCACTGCACAAATTTTCTGCGCAGTAGTGCGACCAACACCATAGATGTAGGTCAGCGAGATAACAGTGTGCTTGTTATCTGGAATGTTAACGCCTGCAATACGGGCCATTCAGTGGGACTCCAATTGACAGCTACCTACGCCCCGGAAGCCAAGAAATAGGGCGCGAGATAATATCGCTGTAATAACAAATAATCAACCCAGCAGCGCACTAGCTGCTGGGCTTCAAGCGGATCACACTCAGCCTTGGCGCTGTTTGTGACGCGGTTCCGCGCTGCAAATTACTCGAACAACACCTTCGCGGCGAATAATTTTGCAGTTACGGCACAGCTTTTTCACCGATGCACGAACTTTCATCACCAACTCCTCGAACCTTATGGGTACTCAGCGCAACATGCCGCTGCCGTAACCCTTCAGGTTGGCTTTCTTCATCAGGGATTCGTACTGGTGCGAAACGAGGTGCGATTGTACTTGGGACATAAAGTCCATAACAACCACGACCACGATCAGCAACGAGGTCCCGCCAAGGTAGAACGGAACGTTTGCTGCAACCACCAGGAACTGGGGCAACAGGCACACGGCCGTCATATATAGAGCACCGAACATGGTCAAGCGGGTCAGAACGCCATCAATATAGCGTGCAGACTGCTCACCTGGACGGATACCCGGAATAAAGGCACCGGACTTCTTCAGGTTTTCCGCTACGTCTTTCGGATTGAACATCAACGCCGTATAGAAGAAGCAGAAGAAAATAATCCCTGCACTAAACAGCAGAATATTCAACGGCTGACCAGGAGCGATCGACTGCGAGATGTCCTGCAACCAGCCCAAACCTTCAGACTGACCGAACCAGGCACCCAACGAAGCCGGGAACAGCAAAATGCTGCTCGCGAAAATAGCAGGAATAACACCGGCCATATTCACTTTCAGCGGCAAGTGGCTAGTCTGCGCAGCAAACACCTTACGGCCCTGCTGACGCTTGGCGTAATGAACGGCGATACGCCGCTGACCACGCTCAATGAACACCACGAAACCGATAATCGCTACTGCCAGCAAACCGATGGCAACCAGGGCGAAGATATTGATATCACCCTGACGCGCAGACTCGAAAGACTGCCCGATCGCTCTCGGAAGACCGGCGACGATACCCGAAAAAATCAACATCGAGATACCGTTACCAACACCACGCTCAGTAATCTGCTCACCCAGCCACATCATGAACATCGCACCAGCCACAAACGTGGATACCGCGACGAAATGGAAGCCAAAGTCACCAGTGAACGCAACGCCCTGCCCCGCCAGCCCAACGGACATGCCGATAGCCTGAACAAGAGCAAGGGCGACGGTGCCATAGCGGGTGTATTGACTGATCTTACGACGACCAGCCTCACCTTCCTTCTTCAACTGCTCCAGCTGCGGGCTGACGGCGGTCATCAATTGCATGATGATCGATGCCGAAATGTACGGCATGATCCCCAGCGCAAAGATGCTCATCCGTTCCAGCGCGCCGCCGGAAAACATGTTGAACAAGCTAAGAATGGTCCCCTCATTCTGTCGAAACAGGTCCGCCAGCCGGTCCGGGTTGATACCTGGAACTGGGATGTGTGCGCCTATCCGGTAGACGATAATCGCCAGGAATAGAAAACGCAGTCGAGCCCAGAGCTCGGATAACCCGCCTTTGCTGAGCGCTGAGAGAGCACCTTGCTTAGCCATTTATTCCTCGAACTTGCCGCCAGCTGCTTCGATAGCCGCACGCGCACCTTTGGTGGCGGCGATACCCTTGATGGTGACTGCGCGAGTAACTTCACCGGACAGCATGATTTTCACACGCTGTACGTTTTGGTTAATCACGTTGGCATCCTTCAGGGACTGCACGGTGACGATATCGCCTTCCACTTTAGCCAGTTCGGACAGACGCACTTCTGCGCGGTCCATGGCCTTCAGGGAAACGAAACCGAACTTCGGCAGACGACGATGCAGCGGCTGTTGACCGCCTTCAAAGCCTGGAGCAATGGTGCCACCGGAGCGGGAGGACTGACCTTTGTGACCACGGCCACCAGTCTTACCCAAACCACTACCGATACCACGGCCCGGACGATGCTTCTCGCGACGGGAACCCGGCGCAGGACTCAGATCATTGAGTTTCATCGATTAACCCTCGACTCGCAGCATGTAGTAAGCCTTGTTGATCATCCCGCGATTCTCGGGAGTATCAAGTACTTCTACAGTGTGACCGATGCGACGCAGACCCAGACCCTTAACGCACAATTTGTGGTTAGGGATACGGCCGGTCATGCTTTTGATCAGCGTTACTTTAACGGTAGCCATGATCAGAAGATCTCCTTGACGCTTTTGCCACGCTTGGCGGCAATGGACTCAGGAGACTGCATTGCTTTCAAACCTTTGAAAGTGGCGTGAACCACGTTTACCGGGTTAGTCGAGCCGTAGCACTTGGCCAGAACGTTCTGAACGCCAGCAACCTCGAGGACAGCACGCATAGCGCCGCCAGCGATGATACCGGTACCTTCAGAAGCAGGCTGCATATACACCTTGGAAGCGCCATGGGCGGATTTCATTGCGTACTGCAAAGTGGTGCCGTTAAGGTCCACTTGAATCATGTTGCGACGAGCAGCTTCCATTGCTTTCTGGATCGCAGCAGGCACTTCACGTGACTTGCCACGGCCGAAGCCAACGCGACCTTTACCATCACCAACCACGGTCAACGCGGTGAAAGTGAAGATACGGCCGCCTTTAACGGTTTTGGCTACGCGGTTAACTTGAACCAGCTTCTCGATGTAGCCTTCGTCGCGCTTTTGGTCGTTATTTGACATAACTTAGAACTCCAGCCCAGCTTCACGAGCAGCATCAGCCAGCGCCTTGACGCGGCCGTGGTACTTGAAGCCAGAGCGGTCGAAAGCCACCTGCGAGACGCCGGCGGCTTTAGCACGCGTAGCGACCAGCTGGCCAACCTTAGTGGCCGCGTCGATGTTGCCAGTGGCACCATCACGCAGTTCTTTGTCCAAAGTCGAGGCGCTTGCCAGGACTTTGTTGCCGTCGGCCGAAATGACCTGGGCGTAGATGTGCTGCGAAGAGCGGAACACGCAGAGACGCACGACTTCGAGTTCGTGCATTTTCAGGCGTGCTTTGCGAGCGCGACGCAGTCGAGTAACTTTTTTGTCGGTCATTTGCTATGCCCTACTTCTTCTTGGCTTCTTTACGACGGACGACTTCGTCCGCGTAGCGCACACCTTTACCTTTGTAAGGCTCTGGTGGACGGAAGTCGCGGATCTCGGCGGCCACTTGACCTACCAGCTGCTTATCGATACCCCGGATCAGGATATCGGTCTGGCTAGGAGTCTCAGCGGTGATGCCTTCCGGCAGTTCGTAATCCACTGGGTGCGAGAAGCCGAGAGCCAGGTTCAGCACTGTGCCTTTTGCTTGCGCTTTGTAACCAACACCGACCAGCTGGAGCTTGCGCTCGAAGCCTTGGCTTACGCCCTGGACCATGTTGTTTACCAACGCACGAGTGGTACCGGCCATTGCGCGAGTCTGTTGATCGCCATTGCGAGCAGCAAAACGCAGCTCACCGGCTTCTTCAACGATCTCAACGGACGAATGGATGTTCAGTTCGAGAGTACCCTTGGCACCCTTCACCGAAAGCTGTTGGCCTGCGAATTTTACTTCGACACCAGCTGGCAGCTTAACGGGGTTCTTAGCGACGCGAGACATGCTTATCCCCCCTTAGAACACAGTGCAAAGAACTTCGCCGCCGACACCGGCAGCGCGCGCAGCACGATCCGTCATCACACCTTTGTTGGTGGAGACGATAGACACACCGAGACCGCCACGAACTTTTGGCAGATCCTCGACGGACTTGTACTGACGCAGGCCTGGACGGCTAACGCGCTTCACTTCCTCGATGACCGGACGGCCTTCGAAGTACTTCAGCTCGATGGACAGCAGTGGTTTGATTTCGCTGCTGATCTGATAACCCGCGATGTAACCTTCGTCCTTCAGGACTTTTGCTACAGCTACCTTCAACGTGGAAGATGGCATGCTTACGACGGACTTTTCAGCCATCTGGGCATTACGGATTCGAGTTAGCATGTCCGCTAACGGGTCCTGCATACTCATGGGCTAGACGCTCCTGATACAAAAAAAATAAGCCTTGCGGCTACAACCTTCGCCGAAAAACTCCGCACACAAAAGGCACGGGCTCAGGCGAGCCGGTCATTCTAGACACACCCCAGAAATGAATCAAGCCCCAAAAGGGGCTTGATTCAGATTCAAGGCCACCGACGGTCAGGATCTTGCGATCCCGAACATCGAGACTTTGACAGTACTTACCAGCTGGCTTTAACCAGACCCGGTACGTCGCCACGCATTGCTGCTTCACGCAACTTGTTACGGCCGAGGCCGAACTTGCGGTAAACGCCGTGCGGACGACCGGTCAGGCGGCAGCGGTTACGCATGCGCGAAGCGCTTGCGTCACGTGGCTGCTTCTGCAGAGCTACGGTAGCTTCCCAACGCGCTTCTGGACTTGCGTTCAGATCAACGATGATAGCTTTAAGCGCTGCACGCTTTTTGGCGTACTTGGCAACCGTGAGCTGACGCTTCAGCTCGCGGTTTTTCATGCTCATCTTGGCCATTTTCCTACTCCAATCAGTTGC
Organism: Pseudomonas sp. GW821-FHT07G10; assembly: GCF_059418545.1. Taxonomy (NCBI): domain Bacteria; kingdom Pseudomonadati; phylum Pseudomonadota; class Gammaproteobacteria; order Pseudomonadales; family Pseudomonadaceae; genus Pseudomonas; species Pseudomonas sp. GW821-FHT07G10. Next base: position 145,466 of record NZ_JBWKQB010000010.1, read on the forward strand.
GGAACGGGAATTTGAAAGCGCGCAGCAGAGCGCGACCTTCATCATCGTTCTTGGCAGTGGTGGTCAGGGTAATGTCCAGACCGCGGAGAGCATCGATCTTGTCGTAGTCGATTTCCGGGAAGATGATCTGCTCTTTAACGCCCATGCTGTAGTTACCACGACCATCGAAGGACTTGGCATTCAGGCCGCGGAAGTCGCGAACCCGAGGCAGGGAGATCGACAGCAGACGATCCAGGAACTCGTACATACGCTCACGGCGCAGAGTCACTTTGACGCCGATCGGCCAACCTTCACGGACTTTAAAGCCAGCGATGGATTTCCGAGCGTAAGTCACAACGACTTTTTGACCGGTGATCTTTTCCAGGTCAGCAACAGCGTGCTCGATGACTTTTTTGTCGCCGATCGCTTCGCCCAGACCCATGTTCAGGGTGATTTTGGTAACGCGCGGAACTTCCATCACGTTCGAAAGCTTAAGTTCTTCCTTAAGTTTCGGTGCGATTTCCTTCCGGTAAATCTCTTTTAGTCGTGCCATGGTCTTCTACCTAGCAGTGTTCAAGCATCAACCGCTTTTTGGGTCGACTTGAAGACACGAATTTTCTTGCCGTCTTCTACTTTGAAACCAACGCGGTCAGCCTTGTTGGTTTCGCCGTTGAAAATGGCGACGTTGGAAGCGTGCAGTGGCGCTTCTTTCTCGACGATACCGCCTTGTACGCCCGACATCGGGTTAGGCTTGGTATGACGCTTAACCAGGTTCAGACCACCAACAACCAGACGGTCGTCAGCGAGAACCTTAAGCACCTTACCGCGCTTACCTTTGTCTTTGCCGGCGATCACGATGATCTCGTCGTCACGACGAATCTTTTGCATGTCGGATCTCCTTACAGCACTTCTGGGGCGAGCGAGACGATCTTCATGAACTTCTCGGTACGAAGTTCACGGGTCACTGGCCCAAAGATACGGGTGCCGATCGGCTCTTGCTTGTTGTTCAACAGAACAGCAGCGTTGCCATCAAAGCGGATGATGGAGCCGTCAGCACGACGGACACCATGGCGAGTGCGGACTACAACAGCAGTCATCACTTGGCCTTTTTTCACCTTACCGCGAGGAATTGCTTCCTTCACGGTAACTTTGATGATGTCACCGATACCAGCGTAACGACGATGGGAGCCACCCAGCACCTTGATGCACATAACACGGCGAGCGCCGCTGTTATCGGCCACATCGAGCATGGATTGAGTCTGAATCATATAATTTCTCCGACCCCTAGTCCTTAGACTTCCACAGCGCGTTCGAGAACTTCAACCAATGCCCAAGACTTGGTCTTGGCCAGCGGACGAGTTTCACGAATAGTGACTTTGTCGCCGATGTGGCACTGATTGGTTTCGTCGTGCGCGTGCAGCTTAGTCGAACGCTTAACGTATTTACCGTAGATCGGGTGCTTGACGCGACGCTCGATCAGAACGGTGATGGTCTTGTCCATCTTGTCGCTGACAACACGGCCAGTCAGCGTACGGACGGTTTTTTCGGCTTCAGCCATGATTACTTACCTGCCTGCTGGTTGAGCACAGTCTTCACGCGAGCGATGTCACGCTTAACTTGCGAGAGCAGGTGAGACTGCCCCAACTGGCCAGTTGCTTTCTGCATACGCAGATTGAACTGGTCGCGCAGCAGGCCGAGCAGTTGCTCGTTCAGCTGCTGTGCTGATTTTTCACGAAGTTCATTCGCTTTCATCACATCACCGTCCGTTTAACAAAGGAGGTGGCGAGCGGCAGCTTTGCAGCAGCCAGGGCGAAAGCCTCACGCGCCAGCTCTTCAGTAACACCCTCGATTTCATACAGGACTTTGCCTGGCTGAATCTGGGCAACCCAATATTCCACGTTACCCTTACCTTTACCCATCCGAACTTCGAGTGGCTTTTTGGTGACAGGCTTGTCCGGGAATACACGGATCCAGATCTTGCCGCCACGTTTTACGTGACGGGTCAGAGCACGACGCGCTGACTCGATCTGACGAGCGGTGAGACGACCACGAGCAACAGACTTCAGCGCATATTCGCCGAAGCTGACTTTGCTACCGCGCTGAGCCAAGCCACGGTTGTGGCCTGTCATCTGCTTGCGGAACTTCGTACGCTTTGGTTGCAACATTTGGCGTACCCCTTACTTAGCAGCTTTTTTACGAGGCGCTGGTGCTTGTGGTTTCAGCTCTTCTTGGCGACCACCAATTACTTCGCCTTTGAAGATCCAAACCTTTACACCGATCACACCATAAGTGGTGTGAGCTTCGTAGTTGGCATAGTCGATGTCGGCACGCAGGGTGTGCAGTGGCACACGACCTTCGCGATACCATTCAGTACGTGCGATTTCAGCACCGCCGAGACGACCGCTCACTTGGATTTTGATGCCTTTGGCACCAATGCGCATGGCGTTCTGTACTGCGCGCTTCATAGCGCGACGGAACATTACGCGACGCTCCAGCTGCTGAGCTACGCTCTGCGCAACCAGCATACCGTCGAGTTCCGGCTTGCGGATCTCTTCGATATTGATGTGCACAGGCACACCCATTTGCTTGGTCAGGTCCTGACGCAGTTTCTCAACATCTTCACCTTTCTTCCCGATAACGATACCTGGACGAGCGGTGTGGATGGTGATACGTGCAGTTTGAGCCGGACGATGGATATCGATACGGCTTACGGACGCGCTTTTTAGTTTGTCTTGGAGATACTCACGCACCTTCAGATCAGCGAACAAATAGTCCGCATAAGTCCGACCGTCTGCGTACCAGACAGAGGTGTGCTCCTTGACGATTCCCAGGCGAATGCCAATGGGATGTACTTTCTGACCCATCTCTTCGACTCCGTTACTTGTCAGCAACCTTGACAGTGATATGGCAAGACCGCTTGACGATGCGATCAGCACGGCCTTTGGCACGCGGCATGATGCGCTTCAGCGAACGCCCTTCGTTGACGAAAACGGTGGCGACTTTAAGGTCGTCAACGTCTGCGCCTTCGTTATGCTCGGCGTTGGCTACGGCCGACTCCAGCACTTTCTTGATGATCTCGGCGGCTTTCTTACTGCTGAAAGCCAACAGGTTGAGCGCTTCGCCCACCTTCTTCCCGCGGATCTGGTCGGCGACCAAGCGGGCTTTCTGGGCGGAGATTCGAGCGCCCGACAACTTAGCGGCTACTTCCATCGTTCCTTACCCCTTAACGCTTGGCTTTCTTGTCTGCCACGTGCCCACGATATGTGCGGGTACCGGCAAACTCGCCTAGTTTGTGGCCGACCATGTCTTCGTTCACGAGAACTGGAACATGCTGACGACCGTTATGCACAGCAATGGTCAAACCGACCATTTGTGGCAGGATCATGGAACGGCGCGACCAGGTCTTAACTGGTTTGCGATCGTTCTTTTCCGCCGCCACTTCGATCTTCTTCAGTAGGTGAAGATCAATAAAAGGACCTTTTTTCAGAGAACGTGGCACTGTCGTATCCCTCTATTTACTTGCGACGACGGACGATCATTTTGTCGGTACGCTTATTACCACGAGTCTTCGCGCCCTTAGTCGGGAAGCCCCATGGCGATACCGGATGACGACCACCAGAGGTACGACCTTCACCACCACCATGTGGGTGGTCAACCGGGTTCATGGCAACACCACGAACGGTTGGGCGAACGCCACGCCAGCGTTTGGCACCAGCTTTACCCAGCGAACGCAGGCTGTGCTCGGAGTTCGAGACTTCGCCAAGCGTTGCACGGCATTCAGCCAATACTTTACGCATTTCACCAGAGCGCAGACGCAGGGTCACGTAGACACCTTCACGAGCGATCAGCTGAGCCGAAGCACCAGCGGAACGAGCGATTTGCGCGCCTTTACCCGGCTTCAATTCGATGCCGTGTACGGTGCTACCAACTGGAATGTTACGCAGTTGCAGAGCGTTGCCCGGCTTGATCGGCGCCAAAGCACCTGCGATCAGCTGGTCGCCAGCGCTCACGCCTTTAGGGGCGATGATGTAGCGACGCTCGCCATCTGCGTACAGCAGCAGAGCGATGTGAGCAGTACGGTTTGGATCGTATTCGATACGCTCGACAGTGGCAGCGATGCCATCTTTGTCGTTGCGACGGAAGTCGACCAGACGATAATGCTGCTTATGACCACCACCGATGTGACGAGTGGTAATACGGCCATTATTGTTACGACCACCAGACTTCGATTTCTTCTCGAGCAGCGGTGCGTGAGGAGCGCCTTTATGCAGCTCCTGGTTGACCACCTTGACCACAAAACGGCGGCCAGGGGAAGTCGGTTTGCATTTAACGATTGCCATGATGCACCCCTTCCTTACTCAGCACTGCTGCTGAAATCGAGATCTTGGCCTGGCTGAAGGGAGATAACTGCCTTCTTCCAGTCATTACGCTTGCCCAGACCGCGAGCAGTGCGCTTGCTCTTACCCAGAACGTTCAGGGTAGTAACACGCTCTACTTTCACGCTGAACAGGCTTTCGACGGCCTTCTTGATTTCCAGCTTGGTTGCATCAGTAGCAACCTTGAAAACGAACTGGCCTTTCTTGTCTGCCAGAACCGTAGCCTTCTCGGAAACGTGCGGGCCAAGCAGAACTTTAAATACGCGTTCCTGGTTCATCCCAGCAGCTCCTCGAATTTCTTCACGGCCGACACGGTGATCAACACCTTGTCGTATGCGATCAGACTAACTGGATCGGAACCTTGCACGTCACGTACATCAACGTGTGGCAGGTTACGAGCAGCCAGGTACAGGTTCTGATCAACAACTTCAGACACGATCAGGACATCAGTCAGACCCATGCCATTCAGCTTGTTCAGCAGATCTTTGGTTTTCGGCGCTTCAACAGCGAAGTCCTGAACCACGACCAGACGATCAGTACGCACCAGTTCAGCAAGGATGGAGCGCAGAGCTGCGCGATACATCTTCTTGTTGAGCTTCTGGGAGTGATCCTGTGGACGAGCTGCGAAAGTGGTACCGCCGCCACGCCAGATTGGGCTACGGATAGTACCGGCACGAGCACGGCCAGTACCTTTCTGACGCCAAGGGCGCTTGCCGCCACCAGAAACGTCGGAACGGGTCTTTTGCTGCTTGCTACCTTGACGGCCGCCGGCCATATAGGCCACGACTGCTTGGTGAACCAGCGTCTCGTTGAAATCGCCGCCGAATGTCAGTTCGGAAACTTCGATCGCTTGAGCGTCATTTACATTTAATTGCATGTCAGCTTCCCCTTAACCGCGAGCCTTGGCCGCTGGACGTACAACCAGGTTGCCGCCAGTGGCGCCAGGAACAGCACCCTTGACCAACAACAGATTGCGTTCAGCGTCGACGCGCACTACTTCGAGGGACTGCACGGTCACGCGCTCAGCGCCCATATGACCGGACATTTTCTTGCCCTTGAATACACGACCAGGAGTCTGGCACTGGCCAATAGAGCCCGGGACGCGGTGGGAAACGGAGTTACCGTGAGTGTTGTCTTGGCCACGGAAATTCCAACGCTTGATCGTACCCTGGAAGCCTTTACCTTTGGACTGACCGGTTACATCAACCAGTTGACCAGCAGCGAAGATTTCAGCGTTGATCAGATCGCCGGCCTGGTACTCGCCTTCTTCAAGACGGAATTCCATTACGGTACGACCAGCTGCAACGTTTGCTTTAGCGAAGTGACCTGCTTGAGCAGCAGTCACACGCGAAGCACGACGCTCGCCGACAGTGACTTGCACTGCACGATAGCCATCGGTTTCTTCAGTTTTGAACTGGGTGACGCGATTCGGCTCGATCTCAATGACCGTGACCGGAATGGAGACACCTTCTTCGGTGAAAATACGGGTCATACCGCATTTACGACCGACTACACCAATAGTCATGTTGTAAACCTCATGAGTGTACGGGGCTTTCACCCGCTATGGCCGCCCATTTCAGAGCGTTACACGACTAAGACCGAGTCTTAGCCGAGGCTGATCTGCACTTCCACACCGGCCGCAAGATCAAGCTTCATAAGTGCATCAACGGTTTTATCCGTTGGCTGGACAATATCCAGTACGCGCTTATGAGTACGGATCTCGTACTGGTCGCGCGCGTCTTTGTTGACGTGCGGGGAGACCAGAACGGTGAACCGCTCTTTACGGGTAGGCAGTGGAATTGGACCACGCACTTGAGCACCAGTACGTTTCGCGGTTTCCACGATTTCCTGGGTGGATTGGTCGATCAGGCGATGGTCAAAAGCCTTCAACCTGATACGGATTTGCTGATTTTGCATTGGATTTCAGACTCCAGGCTGCTATTCCCACCGAGCGCAATACGCCCGTTAAAAGGAGGCGCAATTCTATAGACGGGCCAACATAGTGTCAACCCAATAAAAAAGCCCCCGCTAGGCGGGGGCTTTTTTCAACTCATCGATATTACTCGATGATTTTAGCTACGACGCCAGCGCCGACGGTACGACCGCCTTCACGGATAGCGAAACGCAGGCCATCTTCCATTGCAATGGTCTTGATCAGGGTAACAGTCATTTGAATGTTATCGCCTGGCATTACCATTTCAACGCCTTCCGGCAGCTCGCAGTTACCGGTCACGTCAGTGGTCCGGAAGTAGAACTGTGGACGGTAGCCTTTGAAGAACGGAGTGTGACGACCGCCTTCTTCTTTGCTCAGAACATAAACTTCTGCGGTGAACTTGGTGTGCGGCTTAACCGAACCTGGCTTGACCAGAACCTGACCACGCTCAACGTCGTCACGCTTGGTGCCACGCAGCAGAACACCGCAGTTCTCGCCAGCACGACCTTCGTCGAGCAGCTTGCGGAACATTTCAACACCAGTGCAGGTGGTGGTGGTGGTGTCACGCAGACCAACGATTTCCAGAGAGTCTTGAACGCGAACGATACCGCGCTCGATACGACCAGTCACAACAGTACCACGACCCGAGATCGAGAATACGTCTTCGATTGGCATCAGGAATGGCTTGTCGATAGCACGCTCAGGCTCAGGAATGTAGGAGTCCAGAGTCTCAACCAGCTTACGAACGGCAGTGGTGCCCATTTCGTTATCGTCCAGACCTTCCAGAGCCATACGGGCAGAGCCGATGATGATTGGAGTGTCGTCGCCTGGGAAGTCGTAAGTGCTCAACAGATCGCGCACTTCCATCTCAACCAGTTCCAGCAGCTCAGCGTCGTCTACCAGGTCAGCCTTGTTCAGGAAGACCACGATGTACGGAACACCTACCTGACGGGACAACAGGATGTGCTCACGAGTTTGCGGCATCGGACCATCAGCAGCCGAGCAAACCAGGATCGCGCCGTCCATCTGGGCAGCACCGGTGATCATGTTCTTCACATAGTCAGCGTGACCTGGGCAGTCAACGTGAGCGTAGTGACGAATCTTCGAGTTGTACTCAACGTGAGCGGTGTTGATGGTGATACCGCGAGCTTTCTCTTCTGGTGCGCTGTCGATCTTGTCGAAGTCAACACGAGCCGAACCGAAAACTTCGGAGCAGACGCGAGTCAGAGCAGCAGTCAGAGTGGTTTTACCATGGTCAACGTGACCGATGGTGCCAACGTTGACGTGCGGTAGGGAACGATCAAATTTTTCTTTAGCCACGACAATTAACTCCTTGCCTAAAGGGCTGAATCAGCCTTGTTTTTTAGTGACAGCTTCTGCGACATGCGCCGGAGCCGTATCATATTTTTTGAATTCCATAGAGTAGCTTGCGCGACCCTGAGACATGGAACGGACGTCGGTCGCATAACCGAACATCTCACCCAGCGGAACCTCGGCACGAATCACTTTGCCGGAAACCGTGTCTTCCATACCCAAGATCATGCCGCGACGACGGTTCAGGTCACCCATCACGTCACCCATATAGTCCTCAGGTGTAACAACCTCTACAGCCATGATCGGTTCAAGCAGCTCACCACCACCTTTGGTAGCCAGTTGCTTGGTTGCCATGGAAGCAGCCACCTTGAACGCCATCTCGTTGGAGTCGACGTCGTGGTAAGAACCATCAAAAACGGTAGCCTTCAGGCCGATCAGCGGATAACCGGCAACAACGCCGTTCTTCATCTGCTCTTCGATACCCTTCTGGATAGCCGGGATGTATTCCTTAGGAACCACACCACCCACCACTTCGTTCACGAATTGCAGACCTTCCTGACCTTCATCAGCAGGAGCAAAACGAATCCAGCAATGGCCGAACTGACCACGACCACCGGACTGGCGAACGAACTTGCCTTCGATTTCGCAGTTCTTCGTGATGCGCTCACGATAGGAAACCTGCGGCTTACCGATGTTGGCTTCGACGTTGAACTCACGGCGCATCCGGTCAACCAGGATGTCCAGGTGCAACTCGCCCATACCGGAGATGATCGTTTGACCAGTCTCTTCATCAGTCTTGACGCGGAAAGACGGGTCTTCCTGAGCAAGTTTGCCCAGAGCGATGCCCATTTTTTCCTGGTCATCCTTGGTCTTTGGCTCAACGGCAACCGAAATAACCGGCTCCGGGAAGTCCATACGAACCAGGATGATTGGCTTGTCAGCGGAGCAGAGGGTGTCACCAGTGGTAACGTCCTTCATGCCGATCAGGGCCGCGATGTCGCCAGCGCGTACTTCCTTGATCTCTTCACGGGTGTTTGCGTGCATTTGCACCATACGACCCACGCGCTCTTTCTTGCCTTTAACCGAGTTGATCACGCCGTCGCCGGAGCTCAACACGCCCGAGTAAACGCGAGCAAAGGTCAAAGTACCCACGAATGGGTCAGTAGCGATCTTGAACGCCAGAGCCGAGAACGGCTCGCTGTCGTCCGCATGACGCTCCATTTCAACAGTCTCGTCATCCGGGTCGGTACCCTTGATGGCAGGAATGTCGACTGGTGCCGGCAGGAAGTCGATAACGGCGTCGAGAACCAGGGGAACACCCTTGTTCTTGAAGGAAGAACCGCAAACAGCCAAGACGATCTCACCAGCGATAGTACGCTGACGCAGAGCCGCCTTGATTTCCTCGATGGTGAGCTCTTCACCTTCGAGATACTTGTTCATCAGCTCTTCGCTGGCTTCGGCAGCAGCCTCAACCATGTTGCTGCGCCACTCTTCAGCCAGTTCCTGCATATCTGCCGGAATAGCCTCGCGACGAGGAGCCATGCCCTTGTCGGCATCATCCCAGTAGACCGCTTCCATATTGATCAGATCAACCTGACCCTGGAAGTTGTCTTCCGAACCAATGGCCAACTGGATTGGCACCGGAGTGTGACCCAGACGCTTTTTGATCTGATCGATCACGCGCAGGAAGTTCGCACCAGCACGGTCCATCTTGTTTACATAAACAAGACGTGGGACGCCGTATTTGTTGGCTTGACGCCATACGGTTTCCGACTGAGGCTCAACACCCGAAGTACCGCAGAACACAACGACCGCGCCATCGAGCACGCGCAACGAGCGCTCCACTTCAATGGTGAAGTCAACGTGGCCCGGGGTATCGATGATGTTGAAGCGATACTTGTCGAACTGCTTGACAGAACCCGACCAGAAGGCCGTGGTTGCAGCGGAGGTGATAGTAATACCACGCTCCTGCTCCTGCACCATCCAGTCCATGGTCGCGGCGCCGTCGTGCACCTCGCCCATCTTGTGGTTTACGCCAGTGTAAAAAAGGACGCGCTCGGTGGTGGTGGTTTTACCAGCATCCACGTGAGCAACGATACCGATGTTACGGTAGCGGTTAATCGGAGTAGTACGAGCCATAAAGCCCTCGCAAAATTAGTGACGCTAAAATTAGAAGCGGTAGTGCGAGAAAGCCTTGTTAGCTTCAGCCATACGGTGCACGTCTTCACGCTTCTTAACTGCAGCACCTTTACCTTCAGCAGCGTCCAACAGTTCGCCAGCCAAACGCAGAGCCATAGACTTCTCGCCACGCTTACGGGCGAAGTCTACCAACCAGCGCATTGCCAGAGCGTTACGACGGGACGGACGAACTTCGACCGGAACCTGGTAAGTAGCACCGCCTACACGGCGCGACTTCACTTCGACCAGCGGAGCGATGGCGTCGAGAGCTTTCTCGAAGATTTCCAGGGGGTCGCTGTTCTTGCGTTCTTTAACCTTCTCCAGCGCGCCATAAACGATACGCTCGGCAACGGCTTTCTTGCCGCTTTCCATTACGTGGTTCATGAACTTGGCCAGGATTTGGCTTCCGTATTTTGGATCGTCAAGCACTTCGCGCTTGGCTGCTACGCGTCTTCTTGGCATGGATAAGCCCTCAAACGGTCTTCAGGTTCGCTCGGAATCGGTGCCCTTTCGGGACGCCTCCGACCTTACTCTTATCGACTCAGAAAAATAGATAATTCAGTTTTTACAAAAAGCCGCTACTACTTAGGCTTCTTGGTACCGTACTTCGAACGACCTTGGTTACGACCTTTAACGCCGGAAGTATCCAAAGAGCCGCGAACGGTGTGATAACGAACACCTGGCAAGTCTTTTACACGACCGCCGCGGATCAGTACCACGCTGTGCTCTTGCAGGTTGTGGCCTTCACCGCCGATGTACGAGGAAACCTCGAAACCGTTGGTCAGACGCACACGGCATACTTTACGCAGTGCCGAGTTAGGTTTTTTCGGCGTAGTGGTATACACGCGAGTGCACACGCCACGACGTTGCGGGCAGTTCTGCAGCGCAGGCACGTCGGATTTCTCGACGATACGCTTACGCGGCTGACGTACCAGCTGGTTGATAGTTGCCATCTACTAGCTCCACTGTTGTCTTGCGACGCTATTGTCTTGCAAGAAAAGCAAAAATGGCAGGAACGAATTCCCGCCAAATTTAGGGGTACAAGAGTCTAAAGAGGATCTTGCCCCCAGTCAAGGCAAGGCCCCGACCTCCCCGCTCAACGAACCTCGACAAATGCATCGATCCGCTGAATGGGGCTGTCAGGGCCCGGCGCCTATTTATCGCAGAACTCAGTTACCGCTCGAGTTCAGCGCTTCGGTCAGTGCAGCTTCCACTTCACTGGCGCTAACGCGCAACGGTTTGTCAGCTTCACGGCGACGCTTACGCTCGCTGTGATAAGCCAAACCGGTACCGGCCGGGATCAAACGACCCACAACCACGTTTTCTTTCAGGCCGCGCAGGTAATCGCGCTTGCCGGTTACCGCCGCTTCGGTCAGTACGCGGGTAGTCTCTTGGAAAGAGGCTGCCGAGATGAACGATTCGGTGGACAACGACGCCTTGGTGATACCCAGCAACACTCGAGTGAACTTGGAAACGAATTTCTCGTCCGCGCTCAAACGCTCGTTCTCGACCAAAACGTGAGTCAGCTCCATCTGGTCGCCCTTGATGAAAGTGGAATCGCCAGATTCAGCGATTTCAACTTTACGCAGCATCTGACGCAGGATGGTCTCGATGTGCTTATCGTTGATCTTCACGCCTTGCAGACGATAAACGTCCTGGATCTCGTTGACGATGTACTTGGCCAGCGCACTCACACCCAGCAGACGCAGGATGTCGTGTGGATCGCTCGGACCGTCGGAGATAACTTCGCCGCGGTTTACCTGTTCGCCTTCGAAGACGTTCAGGTGACGCCACTTCGGAATCAGCTCTTCGTACGGATCGCTACCGTCGTTCGGGGTAATGACCAGACGGCGCTTGCCTTTGGTCTCTTTACCGAACGCGATAGTGCCGCTGACTTCAGCCAGAATCGAGGCTTCTTTCGGACGACGAGCTTCGAACAAGTCGGCAACACGCGGCAGACCACCGGTGATGTCACGGGTTTTCGAAGTTTCTTGCGGGATACGAGCGATAACATCACCGATCGCGATCTGCGCACCATCCGCAACGCCGACCAGGGCGTTGGCTGGCAGGAAGTACTGAGCCGGTACGTCGGTACCTGGCAACAGCAGATCCTTGCCATCCATGCCTACCATCTTCACGGCAGGACGGATGTCTTTGCCGGCAGCTGGACGGTCTTTGGCGTCGAGTACTTCAATGTTGGTCATACCGGTCAATTCGTCAGTCTGACGCTTGATCGTGATGCCTTCTTCCATGCCCACGTAGGTCACGGTACCTTTCATTTCGGTAACGATTGGGTGAGTGTGCGGATCCCACTTGGCCACGATTGCGCCAGCGTCGACCTTGTCACCCTCTTTCACCGAAATCACAGCACCGTACGGCAGCTTGTAACGCTCACGCTCACGACCGAAGTCATCCGCGATTGCCAGCTCACCGGAACGGGACACAGCCACCAGGTGACCATCCACCCGCTCAACGTGCTTCAGGTTGTGCAGACGGACAGTACCGCCATTCTTCACCTGAACGCTGTCAGCAGCAGAGGTCCGGCTCGCCGCACCACCAATGTGGAACGTACGCATCGTCAGCTGTGTACCTGGCTCACCGATCGACTGAGCAGCGATAACACCGACAGCTTCACCAATGTTCACCTGGTGACCACGAGCCAAGTCACGGCCGTAGCACTTGGCACAGATGCCGTAGCGGGTTTCGCAGCTGATCGGCGAACGAACGATCACTTCGTCGATGCTGTTCAGCTCGATGAACTCGACCCACTTCTCGTCGACCAGAGTGCCGGCAGGAACGATAACGTCCTCAGTACCTGGCTTGAATACGTCGCGAGCAATTACACGACCCAACACGCGCTCACCCAACGGCTCTACAACGTCGCCGCCTTCGATGTGCGGAGTCATCACCAGACCGTGTTCGGTGCCGCAGTCGATCTCTGTAACAACCAGATCCTGCGCCACGTCTACCAGACGACGAGTCAGGTAACCGGAGTTCGCAGTTTTCAACGCGGTATCCGCCAGACCTTTACGAGCACCGTGAGTAGAGATGAAGTACTGAAGTACGCTCAAACCTTCACGGAAGTTCGCAGTAATCGGCGTTTCAATGATGGAACCGTCCGGCTTGGCCATCAGACCACGCATACCGGCGAGCTGACGGATCTGCGCAGCAGAACCCCGTGCGCCCGAGTCGGCCATCATGTACATCGAGTTGAAGGACTCTTGGTCGACTTCGACGCCGTGACGGTCGATAACCTTCTCTTTCGAGAGGTTCGACATCATCGCCTTGGAAACTTCGTCGTTCGCCTTGGACCAAAGGTCGATCACTTTGTTGTACTTCTCGCCCTGGGTTACCAGGCCGGAGGCGTACTGACTTTCGATCTCTTTCACTTCGTCGGTAGCAGCACCGATGATGGCCGCTTTTTCATCAGGGATAACGAAGTCGTTAACACCAATGGAAACGCCGGAAATGGTCGAATAGGCAAAGCCGGTGTACATCAACTGGTCAGCGAAGATCACGGTCTCTTTCAAACCAACCACGCGATAGCACTGGTTGATCAGTTTGGAGATCGCCTTTTTCTTCATCGGCAGGTTGACGACGTCGAAAGACAGGCCTTTTGGCACAACCTGGAACAACAGCGCACGGCCGACAGTGGTGTCGACGATACGGGTGTTGGTCACGCTGCCACCGTCACGATCGTTTACGGTTTCGTTGATCCGAACTTTGACTTTGGCATGCAGCGCGGCTTCGCCGGCGCGGAATACACGGTCAACTTCTTGCAGATCCGCGAACACACGACCTTCGCCTTTTGCGTTGATCGCTTCACGAGTCATGTAGTACAGACCCAATACAACGTCCTGCGACGGCACGATGATTGGCTCACCGTTGGCTGGCGACAGAATGTTGTTGGTCGACATCATCAACGCACGCGCTTCCAACTGGGCTTCCAGTGTCAGCGGTACGTGCACGGCCATTTGGTCGCCGTCGAAGTCGGCGTTGTACGCAGCACAGACCAGTGGGTGCAGCTGGATAGCCTTACCTTCGATCAGTACTGGCTCAAACGCCTGGATACCCAGACGGTGAAGGGTCGGTGCACGGTTGAGGAGTACTGGGTGTTCGCGAATTACTTCAGCAAGAACGTCCCAAACCTCTGGCAGCTCGCGCTCAACCATTTTCTTCGCGGCTTTGATGGTGGTGGCCAGGCCACGCATTTCCAACTTGCCGAAAATGAACGGTTTGAACAGCTCGAGAGCCATTTTCTTCGGCAGACCGCACTGGTGCAGACGCAGGGTCGGACCTACGGTAATTACCGAACGACCGGAGTAGTCAACACGCTTACCGAGCAGGTTCTGACGGAAACGACCTTGCTTACCCTTGATCATGTCAGCCAGGGATTTCAGAGGACGCTTGTTGGAACCGGTGATAGCGCGGCCACGACGACCGTTGTCAAGCAGGGCGTCGACAGCTTCCTGCAACATACGCTTTTCGTTGCGCACGATGATGTCCGGAGCGGACAGATCAAGCAGGCGCTTCAAGCGGTTGTTACGGTTGATCACTCGACGATACAGATCGTTGAGGTCGGAAGTCGCGAAACGACCGCCATCCAGCGGGACCAGTGGACGCAGATCTGGCGGCAGAACCGGCAGAACGGTCAGCACCATCCACTCTGGCAGGTTGCCGGAACCCTGGAAGGCTTCCATCAACTTCAGACGCTTGGACAGCTTCTTGATTTTGGTTTCGGAGTTGGTTTGCGGAATCTCTTCGCGCAGACGACCAATCTCGTGCTCCAGATCGATAGCGTGCAGCAGCTCACGGACAGCCTCGGCACCCATGCGGGCGTCGAAATCATCACCGAACTCTTCCAGCGCTTCGAAGTACTGCTCGTCGTTCAGCAGCTGACCTTTTTCAAGGGTGGTCATGCCTGGATCGATAACGACATAGCTCTCGAAGTAGAGAACGCGTTCGATATCACGCAGGGTCATGTCCATCAGCAAGCCGATACGGGACGGCAGCGATTTCAGGAACCAGATGTGGGCAACTGGCGAGGCCAGTTCAATGTGCGCCATGCGCTCACGACGAACTTTTGCCAGCGCGACTTCAACGCCGCACTTCTCGCAGATCACACCGCGGTGCTTCAAGCGCTTGTACTTACCGCACAGGCACTCGTAATCCTTTACCGGGCCAAAGATCTTGGCGCAGAACAGGCCGTCACGCTCAGGTTTGAACGTACGGTAGTTGATGGTTTCCGGCTTTTTAACTTCACCGAACGACCACGAACGGATCATCTCAGGCGATGCCAATCCGATACGGATGGCGTCGAACTCTTCGACTTGACCCTGGTTTTTCAGCAAATTCAGTAGGTCTTTCAAGGCCTTTCCTCCTGGCGGAGCAGAGAGCGGGCAATCCTGCCCCGCTCTCATTCGCGTCACGTGTTATTCGGTTTCCAGATCGATATCGATGCCGAGGGAACGAATTTCCTTGATCAACACGTTGAAGGACTCGGGCATGCCCGGCTCCATACGGTGATCGCCGTCCACGATGTTTTTGTACATCTTGGTCCGGCCGTTCACATCGTCCGACTTCACTGTGAGCATTTCTTGCAGAGTGTAAGCAGCACCGTATGCTTCCAGTGCCCAGACCTCCATCTCCCCGAAACGCTGACCACCGAACTGCGCCTTACCACCCAGCGGCTGCTGGGTAACCAGGCTGTACGAACCGGTAGAACGAGCGTGCATCTTGTCGTCTACCAAGTGGTTCAGCTTCAGCATGTACATGTAGCCAACGGTAACCGGGCGCTCGAACTTGTTGCCGGTACGGCCGTCAGTTAGCTGCATCTGGCCGCTTTCTGGCAGGTCTGCCAGTTTCAGCATGGCCTTGATTTCGCTTTCCTTGGCACCGTCGAACACCGGAGTGGCCATCGGTACGCCGCCGCGCAGGTTCTTCGCCAGATCCAGGATTTCCTGGTCGGAGAAGGTGTCCAGCTCTTCGTTGCGGCCGCCGATCTCGTTGTAGATCTCGTGCAGGAACTTGCGAAGGTCAGCAACCTTGCGCTGCTCTTCGATCATACGGTTGATCTTCTCGCCCAGACCTTTGGCCGCGAGGCCCAGGTGGGTTTCAAGGATCTGACCAACGTTCATACGCGAAGGTACGCCCAACGGGTTGAGGACGACGTCGACCGGGGTGCCATTGGCATCGTGTGGCATGTCTTCAACCGGCATGATCACGGAGACCACACCCTTGTTACCGTGACGACCGGCCATCTTGTCGCCCGGCTGGATGCGGCGACGGATTGCCAGGTAAACCTTGACGATTTTCAGCACGCCTGGAGCCAGGTCATCGCCCTGCTGCAGTTTGCGCTTCTTGTCTTCGAACTTGTCGTCCAGCAGACGGCGGCGATCAACGATGTAGGCCTGAGCCTTCTCGAGCTGCTCGTTCAGAGCATCTTCAGCCATGCGCAGTTTGAACCACTGACCATGCTCAAGACCGTCGAGAACTTCGTCGGTGATTTCCTGACCTTTCTTCAGACCGGCGCCGCCTTCGGCTTTGTGGCCGACCAGAGCGGAACGCAGACGTTCGAAAGTAGCGCCTTCAACGATACGGAACTCTTCGTTCAGGTCCTTGCGGATCTCGTCGAGCTGGGTCTTCTCGATCGACAGAGCACGAGCATCACGCTCGACACCGTCACGAGTGAAGACCTGTACGTCGATAACAGTACCTTTGGTGCCGGTAGGCACACGCAGGGAGGTGTCTTTAACGTCGCTGGCTTTTTCACCGAAGATGGCACGCAGCAGTTTTTCTTCCGGGGTCAGCTGAGTCTCGCCTTTCGGAGTGACCTTACCTACCAGAATGTCGCCTGCGCCAACTTCAGCACCTACGTAAACGATACCGGCTTCGTCCAGTTTGTTCAGTGCAGCTTCACCCACGTTCGGGATGTCTGCAGTGATTTCCTCTGGCCCAAGCTTGGTGTCACGCGCCACACAGGTCAGTTCCTGGATGTGGATCGTGGTGAAACGGTCTTCCTGAACCACACGCTCGGACAGGCAGATGGAGTCTTCGAAGTTGAAGCCGTTCCATGCCATGAACGCGATGCGCATGTTCTGACCCAGAGCCAGCTCACCCATATCGGTGGACGGGCCGTCGGCCATGATGTCGCTGCGCTGAACCCGATCACCCTTGCTCACCAGTGGACGCTGGTTGATGCAGGTGTTCTGGTTGGAGCGGGTGTACTTGGTCAGGTTGTAGATGTCGACACCAGCTTCGCCGGTTTCAACTTCGTCATCAGCAACACGAACCACGATACGGCTAGCATCGACCGAGTCAATCACGCCGCCACGACGAGCCACGACGCAAACGCCGGAGTCACGAGCAACGTTGCGCTCCATGCCGGTACCGACCAACGGCTTGTCGGCACGCAGGGTCGGTACAGCCTGACGCTGCATGTTCGAACCCATCAACGCACGGTTGGCGTCATCGTGCTCGAGAAACGGGATCAGCGACGCAGCAACCGAAACTACCTGCTTCGGCGAAACGTCCATCAAGGTGACGTCTTCCGGCGCCTTGACGGTGAACTCGTTCAAGTGACGAACAGCTACCAGCTCGTCGATCAGGACTTTCTTATCGTTCATCGTGGCCGAAGCCTGAGCGATCACGTGATCAGCTTCTTCGATGGCGGACAGGAACACGATCTCGTCAGTGACCAGAGCGTCCTTCACCACACGGTACGGACTCTCGAGGAAGCCGTACTGGTTGGTGCGCGCATAAGCGGCCAGGGAGTTGATCAGGCCGATGTTCGGACCTTCCGGCGTTTCAATCGGGCATACACGACCATAGTGAGTCGGGTGTACGTCACGAACTTCAAAGCCGGCACGCTCACGAGTCAAACCGCCAGGGCCGAGTGCAGAGACACGACGCTTGTGGGTAATCTCGGACAGCGGGTTGTTCTGGTCCATGAACTGGGACAGCTGGCTGGAACCGAAGAACTCTTTCACCGCCGCAGCCACTGGCTTGGCGTTGATCAGGTCTTGCGGCATCAGGCCTTCGCTTTCAGCCATCGACAGACGCTCTTTGACCGCACGCTCAACACGCACCAGGCCAACGCGGAACTGGTTTTCAGCCATTTCGCCTACGCAGCGAACACGGCGGTTACCCAGGTGGTCGATGTCATCGACGATGCCTTTGCCGTTACGGATATCAACCAGAGTCTTGAGGACTGCGACGATATCTTCTTTGCACAACACGCCCGAACCTTCGATCTCGGTACGACCGATACGACGGTTGAACTTCATCCGGCCGACCGCAGACAGGTCATAGCGCTCAGGGCTGAAGAACAGGTTGTTGAACAGGGTCTCGGCAGCATCTTTGGTTGGCGGCTCGCCAGGACGCATCATGCGATAGATCTCGACCAGCGCTTCCAATTGGTTGCTGGTGGAGTCGATCTTCAGAGTGTCGGAGACGAACGGACCACAGTCGATATCGTTGGTGTACAGCGTCTCGATGCGAACGACCTGGGCCTTGGCAATTTTCGCCAGGATCTCGGTGTTCAGCTCGGTGTTGCACTCAGCCAGGATTTCGCCGGTTGCCGGATGCACGATGACCTTGGCGGTAGTGCGACCCAGGACATAGTCCAGAGGCACTTGCAGCTCTTTGATCCCGGCTTTTTCCAGCTGATTGATGTGACGAGCGGTGATACGACGACCCTGCTCGACAATAACCTTGCCTTTGTCATCCTGAATATCGAGAACAGCAATTTCACCACGCAGGCGCTGAGGCACCAGCTCCAGGTTGAGGCTTTCACCCTGCACATGGAATACGTTGGTGGTGTAGAACGCGTCGAGCACTTGTTCAGTGGTATAGCCAAGCGCACGCAGCAGTACCGATGCAGGCAGCTTGCGACGACGGTCGATACGCACGAACACGCAGTCTTTCGGGTCGAACTCGAAGTCCAGCCACGAACCGCGGTAAGGAATGATCCGCGCGGAGTACAGCAGTTTACCGGAGCTGTGCGTCTTGCCGCGGTCGTGGTCGAAGAACACGCCCGGGGAACGGTGCAACTGGGAAACGATTACGCGCTCGGTACCGTTGATTACGAAGGTACCGTTCTCAGTCATCAGGGGGATTTCACCCATGTAGACTTCTTGCTCTTTGATGTCCTTGATCGCTTTGTTCGACGATTCTTTGTCGAAAATGATCAGACGAACTTTTACCCGCAAAGGTACGGCGTACGTGACACCGCGCAGCACGCATTCTTTGACATCAAATGCCGGTTCGCCCAAGCGATAACCGACGTACTCCAGCGCAGCATTGCCGGAGTAGCTGATGATCGGGAAAACGGATTTGAAGGCCGCATGCAGGCCCACGTCGCGGAACTGATCTTTAGTCGCTCCCGCTTGCAAGAATTCACGATACGAATCCAGCTGGATGGCCAGGAGGTACGGCACATCCATGACGTCCGGCAACTTGCTAAAGTCCTTGCGGATACGTTTTTTCTCAGTATATGAGTAAGCCATCAGCGTTCCCCAGCTTGGTCACCTGCTTGTTTGGCCCCTCCCGACGGGAGCAGCCAGAAAATCTTGCAAACCCCATGGTTTGCGCCACCGCATCGGGTGGTTACAGCACGTTAGTGGCGACGACCGAGTCGATTGCCAATAACGGAAAAAGGCCGGTGGCAAGAGCCACCAGCCATCAGCCTTCCGCTTAACGCTTGGGCTGGAGACGCAAAGTCGATGCTTACTTCAGCTCGACTTTAGCGCCTGCTTCTTCCAAGGTAGCCTTGGCTTTGTCAGCAGCGTCTTTAGCTACAGCTTCCAGAACCATGCCTGGAGCGCCGTCAACTACAGCCTTGGCTTCTTTCAAGCCCAGACCGGTCAGCTCACGTACAGCCTTGATCACGTTAACTTTCTTCTCGCCAGCTTCAAGCAGCATGACGTTGAATTCGGTTTGCTCTTCAGCAACGGCAGCAGCAACAGCTGGGCCAGCGGAAGCAGCAGCAGCGGTAACGCCGAATTTTTCTTCGAAAGCTTTGATCAGCTCAACAACCTGAATAACGGACATTTCAGCTACGGCGTTGAGGATATCGTCTTGAGAGATAGACATGACTCTAATTCCTGATTTGGGGACGGCCTACGCGACCATCGAAATAAACAAAAAAGCGCGAAAGGAAGTGCTCAGCCTTAGGCTGCAACAGCTTCTTTTTGGTCGCGAATAGCCGCCAGAGTACGAGCCAACTTGCTGGTAGCGCCTTGAATCACGCTCATCAGCTGGGAAATTGCTTCGTCACGGGTCGGCAGAGTTGCCAGTACGTCGATCTGATTAGCTGCGAGGAACTTGCCCTCGAACGCAGCTGCCTTGATCTCGAACTTGTCCTGACCTTTGGCGAATTCCTTGAACAAACGGGCAGCAGCGCCAGGATGTTGGTTGGAGAACGCGATCAAGGTCGGGCCAGTGAACACGTCGTTGAGAACACTGTATTCAGTGTCAGCAACAGCGCGCTTGAGCAGGGTGTTACGTACAACACGTACGTAAACGCCAGCTTCACGAGCCTCTTTACGGAGTCCGGTCATCGCGCCTACTGTTACGCCACGGGCATCAGCCACGACAGCGGACAGAGCGACTTTGGCAGCCTCGTTGACTTCAGCGACGATGGCCTTCTTGTCTTCGAGTTTAATTGCCACGGGTTTAACTCCTGCTTGTTACCGTTTCATCCAGTCGAGACCGGATGTCGTTTTGGTGTCTGATTCGGTAAGGAACCGGGAGCACCATCTGCGTAGGCTTGAGGTTTAAGACTTGCGTCGCCTACGGTCTTGGATAGCCCCCGCCAGGCAGGGACCCCAATCTTTCAATTGGCGCGATCTCTCACGCCAATTTGTGTCTTATACGTCCAGCGAACCTTGGTCGATGACCAGACCTGGGCCCATAGTGGTGCTCAGGGTAACGCGCTTGACGTAGATGCCTTTCGAGGAGGCCGGCTTGATACGCTTCAGATCAGCGATCAGGGCTTCAACGTTTTCCTTCAGCTTGACGGCGTCGAAACCGACCTTGCCAACGGAAGTGTGAATGATGCCGTTTTTGTCGGTGCGATAACGAACCTGACCAGCCTTGGCGTTTTTAACCGCGGTAGCGACGTCTGGAGTAACAGTACCGACTTTAGGGTTAGGCATCAGGCCACGTGGACCGAGGATCTGACCCAGCTGACCAACAACGCGCATTGCATCCGGGGAAGCAATAACGACGTCATAGTTCAGGTCGCCACCCTTCATTTCAGCAGCCAGATCGTCCATACCTACACGATCAGCGCCGGCAGCCAGAGCAGCTTCAGCGGCTGGGCCCTGGGTGAAAACAGCAACGCGAACGGTCTTGCCAGTGCCGTGCGGCAGCACAGTAGCGCTACGAACAACCTGGTCGGATTTACGCGGGTCAACACCCAGGTTTACAGCGACGTCAACCGACTCGCTGAACTTGACAGTCGACAGCTCGGTCAACAGAGCAGCGGCATCTACAAAGTTGTAGGCCTTGCCTGCTTCGATTTTGCCGGCGATAGCCTTTTGACGCTTGGTCAACTTAGCCATTACACACCCTCCACGTTAAGGCCCATGCTACGAGCAGAACCGGCGATAGTACGCACGGCTGCTTCCATATCAGCTGCAGTCAGATCCGCGTTTTTGGTTTTCGCGATTTCTTCCAGCTGAGCACGAGTCACGGTGCCAACCTTAACGGTGTTCGGACGAGCGGAACCGCTAGTCAGACCAGCAGCCTTCTTCAGCAGAACCGAAGCTGGGGTGCTTTTAGTTTCGAAAGTGAAGCTGCGGTCACTGTAAACAGTGATGATCACAGGAGTCGGCAGACCTGGCTCAAGACCCTGAGTACGGGCGTTGAATGCCTTGCAGAATTCCATGATGTTCACGCCGTGCTGACCCAGAGCCGGGCCGACGGGTGGACTTGGGTTGGCCTGTGCGGCCTTCACTTGCAGCTTGATGTAAGCAGTAATCTTCTTAGCCATGAGGCACTCCAATTACGGGTTCAAACGCCTGAAAAGGCTCCC
Source organism: Pseudomonas sp. GW821-FHT07G10 (assembly GCF_059418545.1). Lineage (NCBI taxonomy): Bacteria > Pseudomonadati > Pseudomonadota > Gammaproteobacteria > Pseudomonadales > Pseudomonadaceae > Pseudomonas > Pseudomonas sp. GW821-FHT07G10. The sequence continues at coordinate 167,283 of NZ_JBWKQB010000010.1, forward strand.
CGGTTACTTGCGCGTTTATCCCAGTGACGACAAAACCCCACAGCCTAGGGCTGCGGGGGTATGGGATGCTTGTTCAGTTATGCCTTTTCGACCTGACTGAACTCTAACTCTACCGGAGTAGAGCGACCGAAAATGAGCACTGCGACTTGGATCCGGCTCTTTTCGTAGTTAACTTCTTCGACAGTACCGTTGAAATCAGCAAACGGACCATCTGTGACGCGCACCACTTCACCCGGCTCGAACAACGTCTTCGGCTTCGGCTTGTCGCTACCATCAGCGACACGACGCAGAATGGCTTCAGCCTCTTTGTCGGTGATCGGCGCGGGCTTGTCGGCGGTTCCGCCGATGAAACCCATCACACGAGGAGTATCCTTGACCAAGTGCCAAGTACCCTCATTCATATCCATCTGAACCAGCACATAGCCTGGAAAGAACTTGCGCTCGCTTTTGCGCTTCTGGCCATTACGCATTTCAACCACTTCTTCAGTGGGAACCAGAATTTCGCCAAAGCCTTCTTCCATGCCAGCCAGCTTCACACGCTCGATCAACGAGCGCATGACATGCTTCTCGTAACCCGAGTAAGCATGCACAACGTACCAACGCTTAGCCACGGGACACCCTTAGCCAACAATCAAGGAAACAAGCCAGCCGAGCAGGGAGTCAAGCCCCCACAACAGCAACGCCATAACCAGAACAACAGCCACAACAATCAACGTGGTCTGCGTGGTTTCTTGGCGAGTTGGCCATACGACTTTACGAATTTCGGTGCGAGCTTCCTTAACCAGTACAAAGAAAGACTTGCCCTTGACAGTCTGCAGGCCTACAAAGGCAGCTACAGCAGCAATGACGAGCAACACGAGTACGCGGTACAGGATCGGCGAACCGGAGTAATACTGATTACCCACAACACCGACAACCACCAAAGCGACTACTACAAGCCACTTAAGCAGATCGAAGCGAGAACCTTGAGCTTCAGCCTTGGGTGTCATCTAAGAAAATCCTGTGAAAAGAAAGCCAGACACACCGAGTGAATCTGGCAGGTCAGGAGGGAATCGAACCCCCAACCTACGGTTTTGGAGACCGTCGCTCTGCCAATTGAGCTACTGACCTAAAAACAAAATCAGGCCGACCATTATGTCGGCCCGACAAAGATACTTCAACAACTTACTCGATGACTTTTGCCACGACACCGGCGCCGACGGTACGACCGCCTTCACGAATGGCGAAACGCAAACCATCTTCCATTGCAATGGTCTTGATCAGGGTAACGGTCATCTGAACGTTATCACCCGGCATCACCATTTCAACGCCTTCTGGCAATTCGCAATTACCGGTCACATCAGTCGTACGGAAGTAGAACTGCGGACGGTAACCCTTGAAGAATGGGGTATGACGACCACCCTCCTCCTTGCTCAGAACGTAAACCTCAGCAACAAACTTGGTGTGAGGCTTCACGCTACCTGGCTTGACCAAAACCTGACCACGCTCAACGTCGTCACGCTTGGTACCACGCAGCAGAACACCGCAGTTCTCGCCAGCACGACCTTCGTCGAGCAACTTGCGGAACATCTCAACACCCGTACAAGTAGTCTTGATAGTATCACGCAGACCAACAATCTCGATCTCTTCCTGAATCTTGACGATTCCGCGCTCGATACGCCCAGTCACAACAGTACCGCGACCAGAAATAGAGAACACGTCCTCGATCGGCATCAGGAACGGCTTGTCAATTGCACGAACCGGCTCAGGAATATAGCTATCCAGAGTCTCAACGAGCTTACGAACCGCAGTGGTACCCATCTCGTTGTCATCTTGGCCGTTCAGAGCCATCAAAGCGGAACCGATGATAATCGGAGTGTCGTCACCCGGGAAATCGTAAGCGCTCAGCAAATCACGCACTTCCATCTCAACCAGTTCCAGCAGCTCAGCATCGTCAACCATGTCAGCCTTATTCAGGAAGACGACGATGTACGGAACGCCAACCTGACGAGACAACAGGATGTGCTCACGAGTCTGCGGCATCGGACCATCAGCGGCCGAGCAAACCAGGATCGCGCCATCCATCTGGGCAGCACCGGTGATCATGTTTTTTACGTAGTCGGCATGACCCGGGCAGTCAACGTGTGCATAGTGACGCACGGCCGAATCGTATTCAACGTGAGCGGTATTGATGGTGATACCGCGAGCTTTTTCTTCCGGGGCGCTATCGATCTTGTCGAAGTCAACTTTTGCCGAACCGAAAACCTCGGAGCAGACACGAGTCAGCGCAGCGGTCAGCGTGGTCTTACCGTGGTCGACGTGACCAATGGTACCTACGTTGACGTGCGGCTTATTACGTTCGAACTTTTCCTTAGCCATCGAAATCACCCTCAGGAGAAGAATTGAGCTAGCTACATCAACCATTAAAACAAAGGCAGATATTTTCATATCTGCCTTGTTATATGGAGCTCTTGAGCGGACTTGAACCGCTGACCTCACCCTTACCAAGGGTGTGCTCTACCAACTGAGCTACAAGAGCGAAACACTGTGCACAAACAGCAAACTTGGAGCGGGTAGCGGGAATCGAACCCGCATCATCAGCTTGGAAGGCTGAGGTTCTACCACTAAACTATACCCGCGGAGCTTGCAGCTCACGCTTAAAATATGGTGGAGGGGGAAGGATTCGAACCTTCGAAGTCGTAGACGTCAGATTTACAGTCTGATCCCTTTGGCCGCTCGGGAACCCCTCCTAAGCGAGGCAGCATTCTATACTACGCTGCCCTTCTGTCAAGCATTTTCTCATTAAAAACCTGAGGTTAGCTGCATGACCTTCTGCTTCGCTACTAACACCTCAAGAGGTGTTCACTGCGGAGCGGGCGCCATTCTATGCAAACTATTCGACAGTTGCAATGCCTTCGCATGGCATTATTTTATGTTTTAACTCATTGAATTCTTTGGAAAGGCTTTGCAGAAGCATATCGTCCGCCAGATGCCGGCTTTCCGGCGCCACACGCAGCCAATAACCGGCGGAATCAGCAAGGCTGAGTAACTGCGGCCGGACCTTGATATCCAGACCACTCAACCGCTGTTCGAGTACCTGAGCAGCTTCCTGACGAGCAAAGCCCCCCACATAAAGGCAATTGCTATCCATATCAGCCGACCGCCCCTTGTCGCGCCTCGCCACCGCATCAGCCGACTCGTTCAGCAAACGGATATCCTGCTGCGAACCACGATATAAGGTAAGCGGCATCACCTCTTTTGCCCGCAAAGGTGCCTCCTGCTGATGCCAGACGTAATAGAACCCATTGAGAACCAGCAACAACAGAAACAACCAACGCATAAAAACCTCAGGACAAGGGACACGCCATAGCCAAGCCTACAAATACAAGATCCGGGACAACCCTGGCCCCCGGCACAACCTCTGAAACCAGCCCCGCATCACCACCCGTGAGGAACACCGTGAAATTATTCTGCCCCCAATAGTTGCGCGCCAGCTCCAGCTGGGTCAGGACGAAGCCTCTCAACATCAATGAGCAACCGCGCTCAACCGCTTCGACCGTTGTAATACCCGGCACCAGCTTTTCCAATGCCCGCTCAGCTGCAAGGTCGTCATAACGGATTCGCCGCGTATGGGTGCGCAACTGGTTACGCATCAACGGCATTCCTGGACAGATGAATCCGCCCAGGTGCTCGCCATCCGCTGCAATGAAGTCAGCTGTCACTGCCGTGCCAAAATCGAGCACCAGACAAGCTCCAGACGCGAGATGGAACCCACCGAGCATCGCAAGCCACCGATCGAGACCTAACCTCTCGTACTCCTTATAACCGTTTCGAACCCCCGACATCTCACGAGCCGGCGCCGCACAGGCAACAGATACCCCGAACGAGTCAACCAATGAAGAGATAAGCGCGCGAGTCTCTTCATTGGTCCGGACACTGACTAACCGACAGCGCGTCAGGAGCAACCCGTCACACTTATGCAAGCTGTCCAGCAGAGCGAGATCCGAATCAACCACACCCTCGGCAAATACACGAGCCGCATCAGCAAGAAGCACACGCCACTTGATGAAGCTATTACCGCAGTCGAGCTCAAGAATCATTGCGCAACCTCAAGCTGAGCTCACCGCCACTGAATACTTTTTCCACGCCACCCACCTTCAAACGTAACCCGCCCTGCCGATCGATGCCCATTACAATTCCATCAATCTGGTTAACTCCAGCGATCAACGAAACTGCGCGTCCTTGCCATAGATGGTTCTGCTCCCATTCCGCCTGGATAGCGGCAAAGCCCGAATCCTGATGGAGACTCAAATACTTCTGAAGCATCCCCCCCAGGCTAGCAACCAGGTGATTGCGATCGAAAGCCTTGCCCGCCTCGAGGCGCATCGAGGTCCATTGCTGATCGACCTCCTCAGTCATCTGCATGTTCACGTTAATCCCTACACCCAAGACGACGTGGCACACGTCAGCAGGATCGCCAACCAACTCCAATAGTATCCCGGCAATCTTTTTCTGACCGACTAGAACGTCATTTGGCCACTTCAGACCCGCTTCCAGCACTCCCAACTCACGCAAGGTCTGCATTACAGCCAAACCGACGACGAGACTGAGCCCCTCAAGTTGTCGCATTCCGCCGTCTATACGCAGTACCAGACTGTAATAAATGTTTTCTGCGAAAGGACTTGCCCACTTTCGACCCCGCCGCCCCCTGCCAGCAGTCTGTCGCTCTGCAAGCACAACAAACGGCGCAGGCAGCCCCCTCTCGATGGAGCGCAGGGCCTCTGCGTTAGTGGAGTCAATAGAGTCGAAAATCATCACCGGCCACGCACAATCCGGCGCGTGTCCGGCGATCTCGGCAGGATTTAGAAGCGTCAGCGGTGTAGCCAATTGATAGCCACGACCACGCACCTTGTGAATGGATAGATTCAGGTCGGCCTCTAAATGCTGAAGCTGCTTCCACACAGCACTGCGACTAATGCCCAAAGCAGCACCAAGCGCTTGTCCCGAGTGAAATCGACCGTCCTTCAGAAGCTTTAACAACGTCAGCATGCGCATCCCGCCTCACAATGAGGCACGCATGATAGCCATGCCTAGAGCCGTTGCATAGAAAACGCAAGACGGTGAGCTTCTTGCGCGCAAAAACAAAACCCCTACCTGCGCACGCAGATAGGGGTTTCGGAAGTTAATCTTGACGATGACCTACTCTCACATGGGGAAACCCCACACTACCATCGGCGAT
>NZ_JBWKQB010000011.1:0-45088 GCF_059418545.1 Pseudomonas sp. GW821-FHT07G10
CCTGAGTCCTGTTGAATACAGAACTCAGGCCGCTCAGGCATAGATAGATAATCGTCCAACTTTGTGGGGTCAGTTCAGAGCGTGGGAACGATCTGCCCTGCTAATCCTCGCTCGTATCCTTGATCAAATGCGCCGCCAGGGTCCGCAATGGGCCGAGCTGGCGGCAAATCAGTGCCAGCTGGGTTTGCACCAGCCGCTGGCCTTCGTCGATTTCATCCGGCATCTGTTCCAGCTCATTGGCCAGCGCTTCTTCGGCATCGCTCTGAATCGCAATCGGCAGTTTGCTTGCCAACCCCTGAGCGATTTCATCGATGCTCGCCGCCAGGCTGACGCCGGCGCCGTCGATCAACTGCTCGCGCACTGGCGGCGGTAACGGGGTTTCACGGTGGGCACCGAGGCCCGACAGGTAGCTGAGCAAGGTGTGGGAGAGCACCAGAAAGCGGAAACCGACGTCGGCTTCTTTGCGAAAATGCCCCGGCTCCATCAGCATGTTGGCCAGCGTGGTCGACAGCGCCGCATCGGCGTTGTGGGCATTGCGTCGGGCCAGGCGATACGCCAGATCGTCACTTTTGCCGATGGCATATTGCTGCATGATTTGCCGCAAGTAGATGCTGTTGCAGGTCAGGGTATTGGCCAGCACTTTGTTCAAGCGTCGACCTTGCCAGTCCGGCAGGAACAGGAACACCGCAAGCCCCGCGATCAGGCTGCCGAGCAAGGTATCGAGCAGTCGTGGCAGGAATAGCCCGTAACCATCGCCGACCTGATTGAAGCAGAACAGCACCATCAAGGTGATCGCCGCCGTGGCCAGGGTGTAACGGGTGGTGCGGTTGATAAAGAACACTATCCCGGCGGCGATGGCGAACAGCGACTGGATCAGGGAGCTGGGGAATAGATCGAACAGTGCCCAGGCCGCAGTCAAACCGATCGCCGTGCCGATGACCCGTTGACCAAGCTTGCGCCGGGTCGCGCCATAGTTCGGCTGGCAGACGAACAGTGTGGTGAGGATGATCCAATAGCCTTGGGACGGGTGAATCAAATGCACCATGCCGTAGCCAATGCTCAAGGCCAGGGGTAAACGCAGGGCATGGCGGAACAACAGCGAAGTTGGTGTCAGTTGGGTTCGCAGGCGCGTCCAGACGTCCTTGAGGTTGCGCGGCGAACGGTCCAGCAGACTGCTGTCGGTGGCGTCGGCCAGGCTGTCGGGGTTGCTCGCATCGCTGAGCAGCCGGTCGAGGGTGCTCAGGTTTGCCGCCAGGGCACGCAAAGAGCGCAGCAAGCCGCGCCAGGCCGGGTTGCTCTGGATGCGCAAGTGTTCGAGGGAGGCGTGCAGGTCGCTCAGCGCTTCGGCGAAGTTGGCGTCATACACGAACGGTTGGCGCAACTGAATCGTCTCGGCCAGTGCCCGGCAGGCTTTGCCTTGCTGGCGTAGCAGGCGCTGGCAGCGAAACAGCACGTCGCTATGGAAAAAGGCTTCGGCCAGCGCGTTGTAGGGATAGTGAGAAGAGCTGGCGCGTTCGTGGATGTCCTGGGCGAGGAAGTACAGCTTCAGGTAGCGGCTGACTTTCGAGCCCGGTCGGCCATTGCCGACCCGATGCAGAATGATTTCCTTGGCGGCGTTGAGCGCTGCGACGACCCGGCCGTTTTGCTGGGCCAGTTGCAGACGCCGCGCCTCGACATCCATCTGCCGGATCGGCTCGAACAGCAACGACTTCAGCTTCAGGTAATAACCCAGCTCACGAAACAGCCGGGCGAGACTCTGTTGCACCGGCTGGTTGGAAAACAGCGCCTGCCACAGCACGGATAGCAGGCCGTACCAGGCGGCACCGGCCACCAGCAGCACCGGCTCATGCCAGAAGTCGTTGACCGCGCCGCCGCGCTGGTCCACGCCAATCATGGTGTAGACCGAGAGAATCAAGGTCGCCGAAGCAATCGCACCGTAACGTTCGCCCAAGGCGCCGAGCATGGTCAGGCTGAAACTGGCCAGCGCCAGAGCGCCGACAAAAATCAGCGGGTAGGGGAATAACAGTTCGACGGAAAGCGCCGCGACGCTGAAACAGACCAGGGTCACGGCCAAGGCATTCAAGCGGCCTTGCCAGCCGTCGTCGGTCTCGGCCAGGGCGCTGGCGATAATCCCCAGGAACAACGGGATCAGCAGCCCCATTTCATCCTGATACCAACACAGCGCCATCGTACCGGTCAGGGCGACGAATACCCGCACGCTGTAGCTGAATTTATCCAGCGCCCAAAGGCGCCGCAGAGACTGACGGAACGAGGTCGATGACATGAAGTGCGAAGGCCTTCCGGGGCAATGCAGCTAAATTGAGCCAGTAATGACGTCGACGCAATGGCGTCGATCACATCTGACAGCAAAATCTGTTCCGTGGGAGCAACTGTTGGATAACACCATGTAGCAGCTGCCGCAGGCTGCGTTCCAGGACGCAGTCCTGGCAAGTCAGGCGCCGCGATTTGCCTGGCACACCGCACTGTCTGGTTTTACGACTGCCGCGCAGCCGGACGCAGGCTGCTACGCAGGAGGTCTGTGTTGATTAAACGTATTGCGCGGCCGCGTAACCCGAGGCCCAGGCCCACTGGAAGTTGAAACCGCCGAGGTGCCCGGTGACGTCCAGTACTTCGCCGATGAAATACAGCCCTGGGCTTTTCAGTGATTCCATGGTTTTGGATGACACTTCGCGAGTGTCCACGCCGCCCAACGTTACTTCCGCGGTGCGATAACCTTCGGTGCCGGCCGGCACCAGTTTCCAGCTCGCCAGCTTTTCGGCGATATCGGCCAACTCAGCGTGGGTGTACTGCTTCATTGGCTTGGAGGCGAACCATTGTTCGGCCAGCAGGTTGGCCATCTTCTTGGTAAAGATCTCGCCAAGCAGGGTTTTCAACTCGCTGTTGGGGCGTTCGGCTTGTTGCTGTTGCAGCCAGCCCGGCACGTCGTAATCGGGCAGCAGGTTGATCTCCACGGTGTCGCCCGATTGCCAGTACGAGGAGATCTGCAAAATTGCCGGGCCACTCAGGCCGCGGTGGGTGAACAGGATGTTCTCGCGGAAACTCTGATCGTTGCAGCTCACCAGGCAATCCACCGAGGTACCCGACAGCTCGCCGCACAATTCTTTGAGCTGATCGGTGATGGTGAACGGCACCAGCCCTGCGCGAGTCGGCAGCAGCTCATGGCCGAATTGCTTGGCCACTTGGTAGCCAAAACCGGTAGCACCGAGGGTTGGAATCGACAGGCCGCCGGTGGCGATCACCAGGGATTCGCAGGTCAACTGCCCCAGGGTGGTTTCCAGCAGGTAGCCGCTCTCGAGTTTTTCGATCTGCTGGATCGAAGTGTCCAGGTGCAGGCTGACGCCGACCTGTTCGCACTCCTCGAGCAGCATGGCGAGGATGTCGCTGGATTTGTTATCGCAGAACAACTGGCCGAGCTTCTTCTCGTGGTACGGCACGCCGTGCTTGGCCACCAACCCGATGAAATCCCATTGGTTGTAGCGGGCGAGGGCGGATTTGCAGAAGTGCGCGTTCTGCGAGAGAAAATTGTTCGGTTCGGTGTACATGTTGGTGAAATTGCAGCGCCCACCACCGGACATCAGGATTTTCTTGCCGGCCTTGTTTGCATGGTCGATCAACATCACCTTGCGCCCACGCCCGGCGGCGGTCAGTGCACACATCAAACCTGCGGCGCCAGCGCCAATGATCACGACTTCGGTAGAGCGCAAAACGAAACCCTCAACATGTTCGATCGTTCCCACGCTCTGCGTGGGAACGCCGCCTTGGACGCTCCGCGTCCGCTTTTGTGACGCAGAGCGTCACGGGATGCATTCCCACGCGGTAGCGTGGGAACGATCATTGTTGCGATGTTCTTACAAAATCCGCACGCGCAGCGACCGGCCTTTGATTTTGCCTTCGCTCAAGCGCTGCACAGCCTGCTTGGCGATTGTGCGTTCCACGGCCACGTAGGCCTGGAAGTCGAAGATCGCGATTTTGCCGACCTGGGCACCCGGGATGCCGGCATCGCCGGTCAGGGCGCCGAGGATATCGCCCGGGCGAACCTTGTCTTTACGGCCGGCGCCGATGCACAGGGTGCTCATGGCCGGCAGCAGCGGGGCGCCGCCCTGGGATTTCAGGTTGTCCAGTTGGTCCCAGCTCAGTGGCGATTTCTGCAGCAGCTCGATGGCCTGGGCGCGATGGGCTTCGGACGGCGCGACCAGACTGATCGCAATGCCTTTCTCACCGGCACGACCGGTACGGCCGACGCGGTGGATGTGGATTTCCGAGTCACGGGCCAGTTCGACGTTGACCACCATGTCCAGCGCATCGATGTCCAGACCGCGAGCGGCGACGTCAGTGGCGACCAGTACCGAAGTACTGCGGTTGGCGAACATCGCCAGCACCTGGTCACGATCACGCTGTTCCAGGTCGCCATGCAGGCCGACGGCGGAAATGCCTTTGGCGGTCAGGTGATCAACGGTTTCCTGCACCTGCTGCTTGGTGAAGCAGAACGCCACAGTGGATTGCGGACGGAAATGCGCGAGGACCTTGACCACCGCGTCCATGCGCTCTTCCGGCGAAATCTCGAAGAAACGCTGTTCGATCTGCGTGTCGTCGTGGAACGCCTCGGCCTTCACTTGCTGCGGGTTGCGCATGAACTTCGACGCCAGCTGCTTGATGCCCACCGGGTAGGTGGCGGAGAACAGCAGGGTCTGGCGACGCTCCGGGGACTGGGCGATGATTTCTTCGATGGAATCGTAGAAACCCATGTCGAGCATGCGGTCGGCTTCGTCGAGGATCAGGGTGTTCAGTCCATGGAGCACCAGCGAACCCTTGCGCAGGTGCTGCTGAATCCGGCCCGGGGTGCCGACGATGATGTGCGCGCCGTGTTCCAGCGAACCGATCTGCGGGCCGAAGGACACGCCGCCGCACAGGGTCAGGACCTTGATGTTGTCTTCGGCGCGGGCCAGGCGACGGATTTCCTTGGCGACCTGGTCGGCCAGCTCACGGGTCGGGCAGATGACCAGTGCCTGGCAGCCAAAGAAGCGCGGATTGATCGGGTTCAACAGGCCGATACCGAAGGCGGCGGTTTTGCCGCTACCGGTCTTGGCCTGGGCGATCAGGTCCATCCCCTTGAGGATCACCGGCAAGCTTTGCGCCTGGATCGGCGTCATCTGGGCATAACCGAGGGAGTCGAGGTTAGCCAGCATGGCGGCGGACAGCGGCAAAGTATTAAAAGCGGTGGCGATGGTGGTCACGGGACTGGCCTGCAAAACAAAATGTCGCGCAGTGTACCAGTCCCAAGCATTTTCCCCGCAAGTTATGGACGAAAAGTAGCCAGGTGCGGGCACCTTTTGTCAGAAACTACGGCTCGATGTGCTCTTGCGGACGGCGAATACGCCGGCCGTCTTTTGGCGACAGTTGCAAAAAGATCGCCGCAGCCAGCATTGCCATGATGCCGACGGTCACGAAGGTCAACTGGAAGGCGCCCAAAACGCTGTTCACACCGTCGTTGCCCACCTCAGCGGTAAAGCCGCCGAGCAGAGCACCGGCACAGGCCACGCCCAGACTCAGGGATAGCTGTGCGACCACCGACAGCAGGCTGTTGCCGCTGCTGGCGCTGGCGTCGTCGAGGTCGATCAGGGTGACGGTGTTCATCGCGGTGAACTGCAACGAGTTGACTGCACCGAGCAGCGCCAATTGAAACAGCAACAACCCGTAAGGCGTTTGTTCGCTGACCAGCCCCATGCTCGCCAGCAGTAAACCCAGCGCCAGGGTGTTGCCGGTGAGCAGGATCCGATAACCCAGGCGTTCGATCAGCGGCCGGGCGATGGATTTGGCGATCATTGCCGCCGCGGCCAGCGGCAGCATGCTCATCCCGGCCTGGGACGGCGAATAACCGAGGGCGATTTGCAGCAGCAACGGCACCAGAAACGGCAGGGCGCCGCTGCCCAGACGGGCGAACAGGTTACCGAGGATGCCCACGGCAAAGGTCCGGGTCTTGAATAGCGACGGTGCAAACAAGGGGTTGTCGATGTGCCCGGCCCGCAGCCAATACGCCGCGAGGCAGGCCATGCCGCCGAACAGCAGCAACATCACCCGCAAGTGCGGCAGGTGCAGTTCGCCGAGACCCTCCATGGCGATGGTGATCAGTACCATCGCCGCGCCGAAGAACAGGAAACCGAGGCCGTCGAAGCGCGTGCGCTCGCTGCCGCGCAGGTCGGGAATGAAGCGCCAGACGGCGTAGCAGCCGATCAGGCCGACCGGCAGATTGATCAGGAAAATCCAGTGCCAGGTCAGGTACTGCACCATCCAGCCGCCCATGGTCGGGCCGAGCAGCGGGCCGAGCAGGCCGGGAATGGTGATGAAACCCATAATCCGCACCAGATCAGAGCGTGGGTAAGCCCGCAGCACCACCAGCCTGCCTACCGGCAACATCAGTGCGCCGCCCAGACCCTGCACGACCCGGGCGCCGATCAGCATGTTCAGCGAGTGGGATAACGCGCAGAGCAGCGAGCCGATGCTGAACAGAAATATCGCGCCGAAGAAAATCTTTTTGGTGCCGAAGCGGTCGGCGATCCAGCCCGAGGCGGGAATCAGCAGGGCCACAGTGAGCATGTAGGCGATGACCACGCCTTGCATGCGCAGCGGGTCCTCCGCCAGATCCCGGGCCATGGCGGGCAATGCTGTGTTGAGGATTGTCCCGTCGAGGGACTGCATGAAAAACGCGATGGCCACTACCCACGGCACCCAGCGGGCGGTTGTTGCATCAAGCGTCGGGCGGTTGGGCATGGGACCTCTTGTGAGTGTGAGTCAGTGATCGTTCCCACGCTCTGCGTGGGAATGCAGCCCGTGACGCTCCGCGTCACAGTTCAAGAGCGGACGCAGAGCGTCCATGGATACACTCCCACGCAGAGCGTGGGAACGATCGTCACTACAGGGGCAACGTGCGTCACTACAGGGTCAACGTGAGTCGGCTGACCAGTGCTCCCGGCAGCAGCGCCGAGGCGGTTTGGCGCTGGCTGTAGGTACTGGCCGACAAAATCAGTTCCCGCTCGCGGGTCAGTGCTTCCAGTTGCGAGCCGAGCAAGCTGTAGGCGCTGTCGTCGAAACGCATGGTGCTGACCGGTGCCTGTATCTCGCCGTTTTCCACCCAGAAGGTGGCGAAGCGAGTCATGCCGGTCAGGCGTGCTGCCGGCAGGTCCGAGTAGTTCAGGTACCAGAGGTTGCTGATGTACAGGCCCGTTCCCAGTTGCTTGAGAATGTCCTCCTGCGCCAGCGAACCCGCCGCCATGTTCAATGCACTCGGCGCTTCGCCGCTAGCGGCGCCGTTGGCGGTGAGGCCGTATTCGGCGGCACTGCGCGAGTTGACCAGTTGCGCATCAGCCTGGCCGGCATTGATCAGCGTCAGATCGCTACGCGGATAACCCTCGCCGGAAAACGCCGGGCTCAGCGAGCCTGTCACTTTCTCATCCAGAGACACCAGCGGGCTGAACGCGCAATCGCCGCCGTACAGTCGTTGCAGCGGACTGCTCTTGCTGGCGATCGAGCGGGCTGAAAAACCGCCCCAGCAGAGCATGCCCAGAATTTCTTCAAGGGCAGCCGGCGCGAGGTAAGCACGGTACTGTCCCGGCGCCAACGTGCGCAGGGGGCGGCTCAGGTATTGCAACTGCTCGCGGGCCTGCTGGAAGCGCTTGGCGAAACCCTCGCTGCTCCAGTCATGCCCGGCGTAGCTGGCTTTCACCGCTTGGCCGTTGGCGTGAAACAGGCTGAAGTCGAAGTTGAAACTGTTGGCCTGATGCCAGCCAAAGGCCCCGGCCGAGCTGGCGAAGCCACGGCTGACAGGACCGGCAGCATAGAAGCCGACCAGGTCGAGCCCGTCAGCGGCACGGCTGATGGCTTCAACGACCTGGGCGGTGTCCGGTAGTGGGTGGTCCTGCACATTCTGGCTCTGCCAGCCGTTGTAGTTGAGCAACAGATACGGGTCCTGCGGCAACAACGGCAAGGTTTCGCGCAGCTGTTGCAGGCCTTCGGCCAGGCGCTGACGGTCGACTTGCGGGTCGCCGGCGAGGGTGATGCCGAGGTTTGCATGACGACCATCGTCAATCAGCTTGAAGCTCAGGCTGGCCTGCTGCACATGCCCGGCCTGACGCACCTTGGCATGGTTGAAACGAATGAACTCCGAGGATTCGGCGTCGTAGCTCAGGGTGAATTGCTCTGGCTCGCGCAGGTTGCCCTGCAACCAACCGACCAGTGCCTGGAATTGTTGCTCCTGACTCATGGCAGTACTCATCAGGCATCCCCTCCAAACACATCAACGTTGCTGAATACGCAGGCGGGCGATGCATGGCCGACGCGGATCACCTGATTTGGCTCGCCTTTGCCGCAGTTCGGCGTGCCGAGGACCTTGAAGGTGCCGGCGTCACCGACGGCGCTGAGGTTGCGCCAGAACTGCGCGGAAATGGCACGGTAGTTGGGGTTCTTCACGACGCCCTTGAGTTCGCCGTTTTCGATCAACTGGCCCCATTCGCAGCCGAACTGGAATTTGTTGCGCGCATCGTCGATCGACCAGGAGCGGTTGGTCGACATCAGCACGCCGTGCTCGATACCGCCGATCAGTTGCTCAAGAGGCTGATCGCCCGGCTCGATATTCAAGTTGGCCATGCGATCGATCGGCGGACGGTTCCAGCTACAGGCGCGGCTGTTGGCGACGCCGTCGAGGCCGGAGCGGTATTGCGACAGCGCGCCGCCCAGCGGACGCAGCAGCAACCCGTCACGGATCAGGAATTGTTTGCTGGCGGCCGTACCGTCGTCGTCATGGCCGTAGCTGGCGAGCTGTTCGGGAATGTCCGGGTCGAAGGTCACGTTGAGCAATTTGGAGCCGTATTGCAGGCTGCCGAAGTCGCCGGCTTTGACGAAACTGGTGCCGGCGTAATTGCGCTCGTCGCCGAGGATGCGATCCAGTTCCAGCGGGTGACCGATGGACTCGTGGATCTGCAGCATCATCTGGTCCGGCATCAACAACAGGTCGCGCGGGCCTTGCGGGGTGTTCGGCGCCAGCAGCAGTTGCAGGGCCTGGTCGGCCACTGTTGGGCCGGCGCCCACCAGCCCGCAGCGGCTGATCACGTCGGCGCCGCCCTGCTGGCCGAAGTTCTCGCGGCCCAGGCTGCGGGTCTGGCTGTCGCTGCCGTCGTAGGCGGTAACCTCCAGGCTCGGGTAGACGAAACGCTGCGCCTGGCGCAGTTCGGCACCTGCACTGTTGAGGTAGATCTGCTCGACATTGGTGATGCCGATGCTCACTTCCCAGTTCACCAGCCGCTGGTCTTTTGGCACGGCGGCGGATTCGTCTCCAAGTAACTGGTAGCAGTCACTCAGGGATGGGAAGGGGTGTTCGAAGTTCGGTGACAAGTAATCGCCGCGCTCGCTGGAAACCGGCTGTTGGCGCAGGTCGAGCAGGGCGTGGGCGGCGATCAACCGGGCTTGCTGCTCGGCCCGTTCGAGGGCGGCTTGCAGGCCGGATTGGGAAAGATCGTTGGTCGCGGCATAGGCTTCAACGCCGTTGACCCGTGCGGTCAGCATCGCGCCTTCGTCGCGGCCAAGGTGTGGGGGCTCTGCAACGTTCTTGCGCACCGACAGGTACTGGCCCGACTCACGCACGTAGCGCAGCGAAAAGAATTCAGCGCCTGTGCGCAACGCAGCGAAGCGCTGCTTGAGCTGGGGGTGGAAATCGAACATGCGGGGAACCTCCTTAAAAAGATCGTTCCCACGCTCCGCGTGGGAATGCAGCCCGTGACGCTCTGCGTCACATCCGAAGCGGACGCGGAGCGTCCATTGAGGCATTCCCACGCAGAGCGTGGGAACGATCAGGTGGTAAGGCGGTTAAACCGGGCAACCCTTGGCGCGCAATATGGCGTCGAAGCGATCCGGGTCCAGGGTGCCGGCTTCAATTGCTGCCAATGTCGCTTTTTCGCGGGCCAGCAGGTCGTGGCAACGCACCAACAGTTCCGGCAGTTCGCTGCGCGATGCGGCCACCACACCGTCACCGTCGCCGATCATCAGGTCGCCTGGTGCGACGAGCATCCCGGCACAGGAAATCGGCACGTTGATTTCACCGCCGCCGTCGGTGCTCGGGCCACGGTGTACGCCGCCGATGGCGTAGGCCGGCAGTTCACCGGTTTGCCATTCGTCGAGGTCGCGCAGAGCACCGTTGATCACCACGCCGACGATTCCGGCTTTCAGCGCCATGGCGCGCATGATGCCGCCGAACACTGCGCGAGTCAGGTCGGCGCTGCCGTCGATCACCAGCACGTCACCGGGGCGGGCCATCTGCATGGCTTTGAGAATCATCAGGTTGTCGCCGGGGCGCACGCGCACGGTCAGCGCGCTGCCAAGCATCGGAGCGTTACCGTGGAAGGCTTTGAGACCCAGGCCACCGACATTGCGGCCCAGGCAATCGCTGACGGCAGCGGCGGGGATCTTGCTGAATTCCTTCAGCCATTTTGGATCGAGGGGTTCAACGTTTGGATTGATCAGGAAGCCGGTGGGCCATTTGCTCGAAGAAACGACATCAAACATGAGTATGCCTCGTGGCCAGCCAGGTGGCGGCTTGTCGATGGGGGCGGGGGGTGAAACGTTTGCGCGGTGACTAGATTAGGCCTGCGCGGGGGGTGGGATCAAGGGTGAAGCGGGTTACCGCAGGAGGTGATGTGTTGTTTGGTCGGGCGCCATTCGCGAGCAAGCCCGCTCCCACATTGGATTTGCGTTGAACACTTAATAGTGACTCGACACAAAACTAATGTGGGAGCGGGCTTGCTCGCGAAGGCAGCACCGCGGTGTAACGGTTACTGCGCGGTTGGGCCCACTTCACGCAGTGGCTTGCCACGTACCGGGGCGTTGCCCGCCACATAGTACTTGGCCTTGCTGCGAGGCAGTGGCTTGCGACCACGGATCTTGTCGGCGATTTTCTCGGCGATCATGATCGTTGGCGCGTTCAGGTTACCGGTGGTGATCAGCGGCATGATCGAGGCGTCGATCACGCGCAGGCCTTGCATCCCGTGGACGCGACCCTGGCCATCGACCACGGCCATCTCGTCGGTGCCCATTTTGCACGAGCAGGACGGGTGGAACGCGGTTTCGGCGTGTTCACGGATGAACTTGTCCAGTTGCTCGTCGGTTTGCACCTCGATGCCCGGGCTCAGTTCGCGACCACGGAAGGCGTCGAGTGCCGGCTGCTGCATGATTTCACGGGTCAGGCGGATGCCGTCGCGAAATTCCTGCCAGTCTTGCTCGGTGGCCATGTAGTTGAACAGGATGCTCGGGTGCTGGCGCGGATCCTTGGATTTGACCTGGATGCGGCCGCGGCTTGGCGAACGCATGGAGCCCATGTGCGCCTGGAAACCGTGCTCCTTCACACCGTTGCTGCCGTTGTAGTTAATCGCAACCGGCAGGAAGTGGTACTGAATGTTCGGCCATTTGAAGTCCGGACGAGTACGGATAAAACCACCGGCCTCGAACTGGTTGCTGGCGCCGATACCGGTGCCGTTGAACAACCATTCGGCACCGATGGCCGGCTGGTTGTGCAGCAGCAGCGAGGGGTACAGCGAGACCGGCTGGGTGCAGGCGTACTGCAGGTAAAGCTCCAGGTGGTCTTGCAGGTTCTCGCCAACACCTGGCAGATCGTGAACGACCGGGATGTCCAGGCTTTTCAGCAATTGGGCCGGGCCGACGCCGGAGCGTTGCAGGATCTGTGGCGAAGCGATCGCGCCGCTGCACAGCAGCACTTCCTTGCGTGCACGGGCTTCAACGCGCTCTTCGGCGCTGCCCACCAGGTAACGTACGCCAACGGCACGTTTGCCCTCGAACAGAATCTTGTCGGTCAGAGCGTGGGTGACGATGTGCAGGGTCGAACGCTTTTTGGCGATGTCCAGGTAGCCGCGTGCGGTGCTGGAGCGACGGCCTTTAGGCGTCACGGTACGGTCCATTGGACCGAAACCTTCCTGCTGGTAGCCGTTCAGATCTTCGGTGCGCGGGTAACCGGCCTGCACGCCTGCTTCAACCATCGCGTGGAACAGCGGGTTGTTGCCGGCTTTGGGCGTGGTCACGCTGACCGGGCCTTCGCCACCGTGGTAGTCGTTCGGGCCGATGTCGCGGGTTTCCGCTTTGCGGAAGTACGGCAGGCAGTCCAGGTAGGTCCAGTCTTCCAGGCCAGGGTTTTTCGCCCAGCCGTCGTAGTCCATGGCGTTACCGCGGATGTAGCACATGCCGTTGATCAGCGAAGAACCGCCCAGGCCCTTGCCGCGACCGCATTCCATCCGACGGCCATCCATGTGTGGCTCTGGGTCGGTTTCGTAGGCCCAGTTGTAGCGACGGCCTTGCAGCGGAAACGCCAGGGCCGCAGGCATTTGCGTGCGGAAGTCGTAACGGTAGTCCGGGCCGCCTGCTTCGAGCAGCAGCACGGTGACGCCTTCGTCTTCAGTCAGACGGGTCGCCAGGGTGTTACCGGCAGAGCCGGCACCAATGATGATGTAGTCGAATTCTTGGGACATTGAATGCACCCTCTTTGATGTTGGGTCAGGTGGGGCCGTTGCGAGTGCTGCGCACTCGATCGCGAGCAAGCTCGCTCCTACAGGGCCCGCGCAAAACCTGTAGGAGCGAGCTTGCTCGCGAGGCGGCCTCGCGAGAGGTGAAAGACTCGAGTCTTAGAACACCGAGTTGTATTCGCCCAGCTCGACCTGTACCGATTTGATGCGTGTGAAGTTGTTCAGCGAGCTGATGCCGTTTTCGCGACCCACGCCCGATTGCTTGAAGCCGCCAACCGGCATTTCCGCCGCCGACTCGCCCCAGGCGTTGATCCAGCAGATACCGGCTTCCAGTTGATGAATCACGCGGTGAGCGCGGTTCAGGTCCTTGGTGACGACGCCAGCGGCCAGGCCGAACTCGGTGTCGTTGGCACGGCGGATCACTTCTTCTTCGGTTTCGTAGGTGAGGATGCTCATCACCGGGCCGAAGATTTCTTCGCGGACGATGGTCATCTCGTCGGTGCAGTCGGTGAACACGGTCGGTGCCACGAACGCGCCTTTGGCGAATTCGCCGTCGGTCAGACGTTCGCCGCCGCACAGAACGCGGGCGCCTTCTTCTTTACCTTTGGCGATGTAGCCGAGCACGCTTTCCATGTGGGCGAAGCTGACCAGTGGGCCGAAGTTGGTGTTTTCGTCTTGCGGGTTGCCAATGCGAATGCGCGCAACGCGCTCAACGATTTTGGCTTCGAAAGCGGCTTTCAGGTGGCTCGGAACGAACACGCGAGTGCCGTTGGTGCAGACCTGACCGGAGCTGTAGAAGTTGGCCATCATCGCGGTGTCGGCAGCGCGATCAAGATCGGCGTCGTCGAAAATGATCAGCGGGGATTTTCCGCCCAGCTCCATGGTCACGTCTTTGAGCGAGGAGCTGGAAGCGCTGGCCATGACCTTCTTGCCGGTGTCGGTGCCGCCGGTGAAAGAGATTTTTTCGATGCGTGGGTGCTCGGTCAGCCAGGTGCCGACTTCACGGCCGCTGCCGGTCAGAACGTTGAACACGCCATCCGGCAGGCCGGCTTCGGTGTAGATCTCAGCCAGCTTCAGGGTAGTCAGGGAGGTGACTTCGCTTGGCTTGAAGATCATCGCGTTACCGGCCGCCAGGGCCGGAGCGGATTTCCACAGAGCGATCTGGATCGGATAGTTCCACGCGCCGATACCCGCGACGACGCCCAGCGGCTCGCGACGGGTGTAGACGAAAGAGGTAGTGCGCAGCGGGATCTGCTCGCCTTCGATGGCCGGGACCAGACCGGCGTAGTACTCGAGCACGTCAGCGCCGGTAACGATGTCGACGTAACGGGTTTCCGAGTACGACTTGCCGGTGTCCAGGGTTTCCAGAACGGCCAGTTCGTCGTTGCGCTCGCGGAGGATTTCAACGGCACGACGCAGGATGCGCGAACGCTGCATGGCGGTCATCGCGGCCCAGACTTTCTGGCCCTTTTCGGCGGCAACAACGGCGCGCTCGACGTCAGCGAAGGTCGCACGTTGCACTTGTGCGAGAACTTCACCGTTAGCCGGGTTGATGGCTTCGAAGGTGGCGTCGCCGCTGGCGTCGGAGTAACCGCCGTCGATGTAAAGTTTTTGCAGTTCGAAACGGGCCATAGTGTCCTCGCAAGTGCATAAGTGGTTGGCGTTAACCACTGGGCGTGCCGTAAAGCCTGGGCATCGCTGGTCAGTGGCCGTTCAGGGGCCGAGCGGTTATGTGTGCTCTAGCGCTCCTGCTTAGCCAGTTGGAAATCCATGTATTCGTAAGCAATCCGTTGCGCCTGCTCGGTGTCGAAAGCATCTCCCGACAGCGCGCCGCGCAACCACAAACCGTCAATCAGGGCTGCCAGACCGCGTGCTGCGCTGCGTGCTGCGTCAATCGGCAGCACTCGGCGGAACTGGCAACACAGGTTGGAATACAGTCGGTGATCGTTGATCCGCTGCAACCTGTGCAATGACGGGTGGTGCATGCTGGTGGCCCAGAAGGCCAGCCAGGTTTTCATTGCCGGGCCATTGACCTGGCTGGCGTCGAAGTTGCCTTCGATAATCACCTGGAGATGAGCCCGTGGGCAGCTATCTTCCAGCGCCTGGCGGCGCGCGGTGACGTTCTCGCTCAGGACGCTCATCAGATACCGCATCGTGGCGGCGATCAGGCCATTCTTGTCCTGAAAATAGTGACTGATGATGCCATTCGAGACACCGGCCAAACGGGCGATCAGCGCAATGCTGGCGTCCCCCATTCCGACCTGATCGACTGCCAGCAAGGTGGCTTCGATCAACTGCTGGCGGCGTATGGGTTGCATACCGACCTTGGGCATCTTGCACATCTCCTTAGGCCTGCCAGCAGTCGACCAGTGACCACTGACGTGAAGGCCAGTCTATTTTGTTTTGATTGAACGTTCAATCAACAAAGAATAAGATCTGCGACAAATCGTCGCTATCTGCAGGTTTTTCCTACGTGTAGATGGCGGAAAAACGGCATCCCAAAAAGCTCGAAACCCACTCAGGACATGGCGTTAACCGCCGAGGAAAGACGTGTCGAGTGCTTGAGGTCAAATGGCCAAGCATTCTTTCGCGCAAACCCCTCGCCGGTTTTCAGCGCCGTTCCTGTGGGTTCGGGCTTTTTTCGGGGTGTCTTTATATCACCCGCTGATCGGCTGCCAACTAACCGATTGGTCGGGTAACGCTTTGCCTTGTGTCCTTCTCTCGCACTGCCTGGAGCATCTGTGCAATGAGTTCTGCCTCTCTTATAAAGACCTCGCCCGAAAAGGTGACGGTCAACGGTTGGGTGTTCTACACCTCGACCGCATTGATCCTGCTGCTGACCGCCATCCTCATCGCCGCGCCGCAAGAAGCCGGGAGAGTGCTGGGGATAGCCCAGGCCTGGTTGTCGCGCAGCTTCGGCTGGTACTACATGGTGGTGATCGCCGCCTACCTGGTATTCGTCGTCGGTCTGGCGTTTTCGTCCTATGGCAAGCTCAAACTGGGCAGCAAGGACGACACCCCGGACTTCAGCTATGGCGCCTGGGCCGGGATGCTGTTCTCGTCCGGCATCGGCATCTCGCTGCTCTACTTTGGTGCTTCCGAGCCTCTGGATCACTATTTCAACCCGCCGGAAGGCGTGGCCGGCAGCAACCTGGCGGCACGTCAGGCAGTGCAGCTGACGTTCCTGCATTGGGGCCTGCATGGCTGGGCGATCTACGCGTTGGTCGGCCTGGCCGTGGCGTACTTTGCTTACCGTCATAACCAGCCGCTGGCGCTGCGTTCGGCGCTGTATCCGCTGGTGGGCGAGCGTTGGGTCAAAGGCACGGCCGGTCATGCGGTCGACGGCTTTGGCATGTTCGTGACCCTGCTGGGTCTGGTGACCAACCTGGGGATTGGCTCGCTGCAAGTGTCGTCGGGGCTTGAGAACCTCTTTGGCATGGAGCACAACAACACCAACCTGTTGATCGTAATCATCGTGATGAGCACTGTGGCGACCATCGCTGCCGTGTCTGGCGTGGAAAACGGCATCCGTCGTCTGTCCAACCTGAACATCGTGCTGTTCAGCGGTCTGCTGATTTTCGTGCTGCTGTTCGGCCCGACCCTGCACCTGCTTAACGGTTTTGTGCAGAACATCGGCGACTACCTGAACGGCGTGGTGCTGAAAACCTTCGACCTTTATGTGTACGAAGCCGACAACGCCAAATCCGAGCGCTGGTTGGGCCTGTGGACTCTGTTCTACTGGGCCTGGTGGATTTCCTGGGCCCCATTCGTAGGCATGTTCATCGCGCGTATTTCCCGCGGTCGTACCGTGCGTGAACTGGTGGCTGGCGTGTTGCTGATTCCGCTGGGTTTCACCCTGGCCTGGCTGTCGATCTTCGGTAACTCGGCTTTGGATCTGGTGATGAACCAGGGAGCGGTGGAGCTTGGGAAGACGGCGCTCGAGCAGCCGTCCATGGCGATCTACCAGCTGCTTGAGCACTACCCAGCGTCGAAAATCGTGATCGGCGTGTCGATCTTTGTCGGTTTCGTGTTGTTCCTGACCCCGGCCGACTCTGGCGCGGTGATGATGGCCAACCTGTCCTGCAAGGGCGGCAATGTCGATGAAGACGCGCCGCACTGGTTGCGGATCTTCTGGTCGGTGGTGATCACGCTGGTGACCATCGGTCTGTTGTTCGCCGGTAACTTCGAAGCCATGCAAACCATGGTGGTGCTGGCCGGTCTGCCGTTCTCGGTGGTGTTGGTGTTCTTCATGTTCGGTTTGCACAAGGCCATGCGCCAGGACGTGCAGATCGAGCAGGAGCAAGCCGAATTGGCCGCTCGCGGTCGTCGTGGTTTCAGCGAACGTTTGAGTGCGCTGGATCTGCAACCGACTCAGGCCATGGTGCAACGCTACATGGACAAGCACGTCAGTGCGGCGCTGCAAGATGCCGCCGCGCAACTGCGTAACCTGGGCCTGACGGTGCAGAGCAACCTGGGCAAATCCCGCAGCAATATTGGCCTGCAGGTGGAAATGAATGAGGGCAATCCGTTCGTTTACGAGGTCAGCCTGGAGGGTTATCTGGCGGCGCCGAGCGAATCGGTTCAGCCTGAAGGAGCGGGTGTGGAGCCTGAAGTGCGCAGTCGTTACTACCGTGCCGAGGTTTACCTGCACAGCGGCAGTCAGGAATATGACTTGATGGGGTTCACTCCAGAGCAGATTACCCGTGACGTGCTCGATCAGTTTGAAAGCCATCGGCAGCTCCTGGGCCGGGTGTATAGCTAAAGCATAAGGGGCTCGGATAGAGCTCCTTTTTTGTGCTTGGTGATCGTTCCCACGCGGAGCGTGGGAACGATCCAGCACGCTCTGCGTCCACTGATCGCACACATAAAAACGCCGCGAGGATCGCGGCGTTTTTATGTGTGCTGTCTTACCCCAGATTCTTCCCTAGCAACGCATGGTAGAGCTCGCTGTCGCCGAGTATTCCGACCACCTTGTGGTTGTCATGCAGAACAAGCTTGTTGCCGGTCTGGTAGCGGATCTGCAAGGCTTCGCGCATGCCGATGTTGAAGTCCACCAGGGTTGGTCGACGCCCCAGTCCTTCCACCGCCTGGCCAGGTATCCAGTTCTGCAGATCAAGGCTGGCGCCGTTCTGGCGTGCGCCCTTGATGGTGTTGCCTTCGGCCAGATCGAGCCAGGAGTCACCGCCTGGGTCGAGGCATACGGAACCGTTGATGCGTTTGCAGTTGTCCAGCGTGCGCATCAGGCTGCGACCGCACAGGACGTTGAGCGGGTTGGTATGGGCAACGAACGTGCGAACATAGTCATCGGCCGGGTTCAGCACGATTTCTTCCGGTTTGCTGTACTGGACGATCCGACCGTCTTTCATGATCGCGATACGGCTGCCCAGCTTCAGGGCTTCATCGAGGTCGTGGCTCACGAACACGATGGTCTTGTGCAGCTTGCGTTGCAGCTCCAGCAGTTCGTCTTGCAGGCCTTGGCGGATCAGTGGATCGAGGGCCGAGAAGGGTTCGTCCATCAGGAGAATGTCGGCGTCCATCGCCAGGGCGCGGGCCAGGCCCACACGTTGTTGCATGCCGCCGGAGAGTTCATCGGGCTTCTTGTTGCGCCATTGGGTCAGGCCCACCAGTTCGATTTTTTCGTCGACCAGTTTGTTCCGTTCCTTTTCCGGACGACCCTGCATCTCGAGGCCGAAGCTGATGTTCTCGCGCACGGTCAGCCAAGGCATCAGGGCGAACTTCTGGAACACCATGGCAATGCGCTTGGTGCGCATCATTTTCAGTTCGGCCGGGGTACAAGAGGCGATGTCGATTTGCCTGCCTTCGTGCTCGACGAACAACTGCCCGCGGCTGACGGTGTTCAAGCCGTTGATACACCGCAACAGACTCGACTTGCCAGAGCCGGAGAGGCCCATCAGCACGCAGATTTCGCCTTTTTCGATGTCCAGACTGGCTTTTTCGACGCCGACGATCTGACCGGTCTGTTTCAGGATCTGATCACGCGTCAGGCCCTTGTCCAGCAATTTCAGGGCCTCACGCGGGTCTTTGGAGAAGACAACATCTACCTTGTCGAAGCGGATTATGCTCATGCGTCACCCCCTACTTTAGCGTCGGGTTGTTTGCAGATACGGTCGAGCATGATCGCCAGCAATACGATCGCCAGGCCTGCTTCAAAGCCCAGTGCGATATCAGCAGTGTTCAGTGCGTTGACCACGGGTTTACCCAAGCCATCAGCACCCACCAGCGCCGCGATCACCACCATCGACAGTGAGAGCATGATGCACTGGGTGATGCCGGCAGCGATGCTCGGCATGGCGTGGGGCAGTTCGATGCGCGAGAGCAACTGACGGCGCGAGCAGCCAAAGGCTTTGCCGGCGTCCATCAACTCTTGCGGTACATCACGGATACCCAGGTAGGTCAGACGGATGGGCGCGGCAATCGCGAACACCACCGTGGAAATCAGACCGGGCACCACACCCAGACCGAACAGGGTCAGGGTAGGAATGAGGTAAACGAACGTCGGTACGGTCTGCATCAGATCGAGTACCGGACGCATTAAAGTATAGAACATCGGCTTGTGCGCCGCGACGATGCCCAGCGGCACGCCAATGACCACGCAGACCAGTGTGGCGAACAGCACCTGGGCTAGGGTTTCCATGGTTTCCTGCCAGTAACCCAGGTTCAGGATCAGCAGGAAAGACAGTACGACAAAGGCCGTCAGGCCCCATTTGCGTTGAATGAAATGAGCCAGTAGCGCGATCAGGCCGATCAATGCCAGCGGATTGAACCAGGTCAGCGCAAATGTCACGCCATGGATCATCGTTTCCAGTGTCGTGGCGATCGCATCGAAAGTGCTGGCGCCGTGTTGCGTCAACCATTCAACGAAGGCAGCGATGTACTGGCCTAGGGGGATTTTGTGATCAGTCAGCATGGTAGTGAACGTCCGCATGCAAGGAAAAAAACAGCCCGGGCGGGCTAGCCCGCCCGGCGTCAACGATTACTTCGCGAGTTTGGCTTTAACGGCCTCCAGGCCTGGTTTACCGTCAATGGTGGTCACGCCAGCGAGCCAGGTATCGAGCACCTGTGGATTCTTTTTCAGCCAGGCCTTGGCGGCCGCGTCAGGCTTCATCTTGTCGTCCAGGATGTTGCCCATCAGAGAGCTTTCCATGTCGACGGTGAACTCCAGATTCTTCAGCAACTGACCAACGTTGCTGCATTCCTGGGTGTAGCCCTTGCGGGTGTTGGTCAGGACAGTGGCTGCGCCAAAATCCGGCCCGAAGTAATCATCGCCACCGGTGAGGTACTCAATCTTGAAGCGCTTGTTCATCGGGTGCGGTGCCCAGCCCAGGAACACCACAGCGGTATCGCGCTTCTGGGCGCGCTCGACTTGGGAGAGCATGCCGGCTTCGCTGGACTCGACCACTTTGAAGCCAGCGTCTTTCAGGCCGAAGGCGTTCTTGTCGATCATACTCTGGATCAGGCGGTTGCCGTCATTACCCGGTTCGATGCCGTAGATCTTGCCGTCCAGTTCTTTTTTGAACTTGGCAATGTCTTTGAAATCTTTCAGACCCTTGTCATACAAAGCCTGTGGAACCGCCAGGGTGTACTTGGCACCTTTGAGGTTCGTACGCACGGTTTCCACGGTACCGGCATCGCGGTAGGCCTTGATGTCGTTTTCCATGGTCGGCATCCAGTTGCCGAGGAATACGTCCATGTTCTTGCCGTCGGCCAGGGACTTGTAGGTCACCGGCACGGAAATCATGGTGGTCTTGGTCTTGTAACCCAAGGCATCGAGGACGACGCTGGTGGTCGCGGTAGTGGCGGTGATGTCGGTCCAGCCGACATCGGAGAAGTTTACGGTGCTGCACTGTGCCGGTTCTGCGGCTTGAGCCAGAACAGGCAGACTCAGCATGGCGGCCAACAACAACGACGGGGAACCTTTCATGGGTGGACTCCTGGATGTTTTTTTTTGGCGGTTTACCGACTGGATGACCGCGCTTATGTGTTGCGGTTGGAGACGTGTGGGGAGCAGCTCTACCACAGCATCTTGCAATCGAGTCGAGACTGATCATGTACCAGTGAAAATCTGACGCCTACAGGGTGCGTCGTATCCAGTACAGGGAGGGTCGCATCCAGTGTCGGTAACGTCGTTTACAGATTTTTTCAGCCCTGCAACCGCACTTTTTGTCCATCTGCACCGCGAAAAACGGCCAGAACTTGCTGTTGGCCGATTGCGACGTTGATGGACATGAGCGAGTCGGTGTGAGACGTCGTGCCTGACTGCAAAAGCCGGATGATGCGGCGATCCAGGCGGATTGCGATTTGAGCGTAGCAGCTCCGTCACCGGGTGCTTTGGCGCCTGGAGTATGCTCATCAGGAGGTTCGCGGTAATGGCTATCAGTGTGTTTGACCTGTTCAAGATTGGTATCGGGCCCTCGAGTTCTCATACCGTCGGGCCGATGCGCGCAGCGGCGCTATTCGTCCAGACGCTTCGCGAGCAAGGTCTGCTTGATCAGGTGCGGCGGGTCGAAGTGCAGTTGTACGGCTCGCTGTCCGCCACCGGTATCGGTCACGGCAGCGACAACGCGGTGATCATGGGGCTGATGAGTGAGTGGCCGGACGCCATTGATCCATCGCAGATCGGCGTGCGTATTAACACCCTGCGCGAAACCGGCACGCTGCTGCTCGACGGTCGCTTGCCGATCCCCTTTATATGGGCGCGGGACATGCGCTTGATCGATGAGAACCTGCCGTTCCACCCCAATGCCATGACCCTGGTCGTTGAAGGCGAGGCAGGCGAGCTGCATCGCGACACCTATTACTCCATTGGTGGCGGTTTTGTCGTCGACGAGGCGCAAGCCAGCAGCGGTGTGGTAGACCTTGATCGCACTGTGCTGCCTTACGATTTCTCCAGCGCGGTCGAACTGCTCAGCCTCTGCAAGAAACACAACCTGCGTGTCGCCGAACTGATGATGGCTAACGAGAAGGTCTGGCGCCCGGAAGAAGAAATTCGCAGTGGCTTGATGAAGCTCTGGCGCGCGATGCAGGACTGTGTCGAGCAAGGGCTCAAGCACGAAGGCGTCCTGCCCGGTGGTCTTAATGTGCGACGCCGCGCCGCCAAGCTGCACCGCAGCCTGCAAGAGCTGAACAAACCCAACGTGATCGGCTCGACCTTGAGCGCCATGGAGTGGGTCAACCTGTTCGCCCTGGCGGTCAACGAAGAGAACGCTGCCGGCGGGCGCATGGTCACGGCACCGACCAACGGTGCGGCAGGGATCATTCCGGCGGTGCTGCACTACTTCATGAAATTCAGCGAAGCGGTGACCGATGCCAACGTCGTCGACTATTTCCTGAGTGCGGCGGCGATCGGGATTCTGTGTAAAAAGAACGCGTCGATTTCCGGTGCCGAAGTCGGCTGTCAGGGTGAGGTCGGTTCGGCGTGTGCCATGGCCGCGGCCGGGCTGGCGGAAATTCTCGGCGCGACACCGGAGCAACTGTGCAACGCGGCGGAAATCGGCCTGGAACATAACCTGGGTCTGACCTGCGATCCGGTGGGCGGCCTGGTGCAAGTGCCGTGTATCGAGCGTAATGCGATTGCCGCAGTAAAGGCCATCAACGCCGCACAGATGGCCCTGCGTGGGGATGGCCAGCACTTTATCTCCCTGGACCGGGTGATCCGCACCATGCGCGACACCGGTGCCGACATGCACGACAAATACAAAGAGACCTCGCGCGGTGGGCTGGCGGTGAGTGCGGTGGAGTGTTGAGCGCAGTACACCAGTAAAACCGAGTGGCCTTCATCGCGTCAGACCAGTCAAAACTGCGCGGTAAGTGAACACTGATTCGAATAAGCGCTGCTTTTTGGCGCGTCGCTGACAGATAAGAGAAACACCCTCAGGTCAGGGCTCGATTTCGACCCTGACCGTTGGTCACCCGTGCTTGAGGTGACACTCTTTCCCAAGGGTTCTCAGTACTTTTCCCACAAGTGCTACCGATTTGCTCACAGCCCCCGGGGCAAAGCGCCTACGCACCTCTTCCTCGCTGATAACCCTCACTCCGCGCGGGGGCTATATAGACGCTTCGCGACGTCGTTTTCAGGAGTTATTGAATGCGCATTCAACTTTAGGCATGGCAATTGCTCTGTCATAACAAAGCCCGTCTCCGCGAGAGAACGATGGCCATAACAAGAGCCTCCGCCTGAGGCCATCACCCGCTTTGTGTGAGGAGATACCGCGATGACGTCGTTCAACTCTGGAGCTCAACCCCAGAACCGTGCGCCTCAATCCATCGGCTTTTTGCTGCTGGACAATTTCACGCTTATTTCTTTGGCCTCCGCAGTAGAACCCCTGCGCATGGCCAACCAATTGTCCGGTCGCGAGCTGTATCGCTGGACGACCCTCACCGTCGACGGCGGCCAGGTCTGGGCCAGCGATGGTCTGCAAATCACCCCCGACGCCTCCATGCACAAAGCGCCCGCCCTGGACACTGTCATCGTCTGCGGCGGCGTCGGCATTCAACGCACCGTGACCCGTGAGCACGTGTCGTGGCTGCAAAGCCAGGCACGTCAGTCCCGTCGCCTCGGAGCGGTCTGCACTGGCAGCTGGGCCCTGGCCTGCGCCGGTCTGCTGGACGGCTTTGATTGCAGCGTGCACTGGGAATGCCTAGCATCGATGCAGGAAGCTTTCCCGCGTGTCGCCATGAGCACTCGTTTGTTCACCCTCGACCGCAACCGTTTCACCAGCTCCGGCGGCACCGCGCCGCTGGACATGATGCTGCACCTGATCAGCCGTGATCACGGCCGTGAACTGTCGGCAGCGATCTCCGAGATGTTTGTCTACGAACGCATTCGTAACGAACAGGATCACCAGCGCGTGCCGCTCAAGCACATGCTCGGCACCAACCAGCCGAAGTTGCAGGAAATCGTCGCGCTGATGGAAGCCAACCTGGAAGAGCCGATCGACCTCGACGAGCTGGCGGTGTATGTCACCGTCTCGCGGCGTCAGCTGGAGCGTCTGTTCCAGAAATACCTGCACTGTTCGCCATCGCGCTACTACCTGAAATTGCGCCTGATCCGTGCCCGGCAGTTGCTCAAGCAAACGCCGATGTCGATCATCGAAGTGGCGTCGGTCTGTGGTTTCGTCTCCACACCACACTTCTCCAAGTGCTACCGCGAATACTTCGGCATTCCGCCACGCGATGAACGCGTCGGTTCCAACACTGCACAACAAGTGGCGATGATGCCGATTCCGCAGGCGCTGGTATTGGCCCCGTTGTCCGGACCGTTGTCGGCGTTGAGCCAGGCGCGTAACGAGTCGACGTTTGCTAGCGTAAGGCTCTAACAGCTGATCGTTCCCACGTTCTGCGTGGGAATGCCTCAATGGACGCTCTGCGTCCGCTTCGGCAGGGACGCGGAGCGTCCTGGGCTGCTCCCACGCAGAGCGTGGGAACGATCAAAGGCTTCCTGTCAGGCGCTACGGCTTTGCTGATATTGCGCCAATGCCGGCAGCAGTTGCTTGTCTATCGCCTGGCGCACAGCGGGCAGAATCGTCGCGCTGCTGGTGTACATCTGCTTGACCATGGTTCTCAGGGTCATGGCTCGTACATCGTTCAAGCCGCGTACCGCGCATTCACAGGCCTGCTCTGCAGTGGCGCCACTCGGGACTTCAAACCCAAGAGCCTTGAGCTGGCCCAACAGGTCTTCCTGGTCTATCAAATCGGCGTGCATCATGACGCTATCCTTCTTCAGGGAACATTGTCGTGGCTCGATTCTGGTAGGGGCGATGGGTAGGGGCAAGGAGGAATTGTCGCAATGGCCGCGATACCTATGAACAGGTCGTTTTCGGCTAACTTGCAGGGACGATGACTGGGCACACTGAGCCTCAGCTGACGTGTCGACGGTTTGGTCACCCTCTGCGCAAAGCTCCTCAGAAACAACCTCTGCCTCGATCTTGTCACGGCTTGATCGGGGCTTTTTTTGTCTGGGGATTGGAGAGAGGAGATCGTTCCCACGCTCTGCGTGGGAATGCCGCCATGGACGCTCTGCGTCCGCTCCGGCTGTGACGCAGAGCGTCACGGGATGCATTCCCACGCGGGAGCGTGGGAACGATTTCCTCTAGCGCTGCAACACCAATATCCGCGACAGCAATTCATCACGGTCGATGTAGCAACCCTGGAAGTGCCGGGCGCCGCTGGTGGGGTCGAAGGCGTTGCGGGCGTGGAGCGTGCGGCGGTTGTCGAAGCACCACATCTCACCGGGATTGAGCCGGGTGATAAGCCTGAAACGGGCTTCGCGGGTCATGGCGATAAAGCGTCGATAGGCCCGATACAGTTTGGGCATCTGCTCGACTGATGCATCGAACGGCCCCCGCAGGAAGTTCGCCATGCGGATTTCCGACACTTGCCCCAGTGCGTCAAGGGCGATGATCGGCGCCAGGCAGCGGTAGTCGCTGTGGCGGTCCTTGTTGCGAAACTCCACAGGGATGTCGCACAGGCTGCGAAAGGCTTCCGGATCTTCCTGGCGCAAGGCTTCGGCAATGGCAAAACCGTCGACAAAAATACTCTCGCCGCCGTCCGCTTCATTGACCAGGCAATGCAGGAATTGCAGCCCCGGTTGCAGCTCGCGGGTCGGCAGGTCGCTGTGCAGCGGCAGGTTGAACGCTGTGTAAGCGTTGCTGTCGGCGTCAGCCTTGGATTGCACGTTGAACAGCACGCCGAAGTTGCTCTCGCGGATAAAGGAAATCCGCTTGGCGATCTGCGTCAGCGAACCCGGTTCGGTGGGTAGGCCACGGATTTGAGTGAGGCCGATATCGCGCAGCGCCAAGAGCCATTGCAGCAGCGCCTTGGGATCGTCCATCACTGCTTGATACTCGAACACCGGCAGTTTCAGGTCGCTGTGCCACAGCTGGCTTTTCGGTTTGCTGGCACGACGTTCTGCCCGGGATTCGTCGTCATAAGCATGAGCCCGCAACCAGCCGGGATCGAAGCGGCTGCTGTGACCGTCCTGCCAATCGATGCACAGGCATCCGTCGGCATCGATATGGGTCAAGGAAGGTGCCAGGTCTTCGGCGACGTCGACGATTTCCAGTACCTGTTCGCGAGTCACGGTGTAGACGCAGGCCGGGCAGGGGCAGTTGTCCCGCAACCACTGATGGTGAAACGGGCTCAATCGGCCATCGGCCCATTGCACTTGAACACCGTCCGTCCGGGCTTGTACGGCGGTCAAAGCGCTGATCAACGGATAGCTGCGGAAGTCGGCAAAAGCGGCGGCGGTGTTCATGGCGATCTCCTTGTTTTTGGTTTGTTATTTTTCCGGAGGCAGGCCGATCACCCGGCCAATGTAGGCCGGTGCTGGCAGGTCGGACTGCAGGGTGGTGATGGCCAGCAGTTTGTTCAGAACCGCTTCGCTGAAGGGGGCGGAACGTGGGCCGGCAAGGTCGACATGAAGCAACATTTGCTCATTGCCCGCCAGTTCTTGCTCTTCGCCGACCAGGTGCAGGCTGTGATAGAGATGCAGGCGTTTGCGGTCGTGGCCGATGATCTGGGTGTGTACCTCAACCTCGGCACCGAGTTTCACTTCGTGCAGGTAGTTGAGGTGCAGTTCGAGGGTGAATAGCGAGTTGCCGCTGGCTTCGCGGTTGTTGCTGTCCATGCCCAGTTGATCCATCAGCGCGTCGGTGGCGTAGCTGAAGATCAATAGATAAAACGCATCGCGTAGATGGCCGTTGTAGTCGACCCAGTCGGGGATGATTTTGGTGTTGTAGGTGGTGAGGGCAGGCATGTTTATCTCCAGACATGATCGTTCCCACGCTCTGCGTGGGAACGCCTCCTGTGACGCTCTGCGTCACGTCTTTGGGACGCGGAGCGTCCCGGGCTGCATTCCCACGCAGAGCGTGGGAACGATCGACATCACTCGCTGAAGGTCATGCCATGCTTGGCCTTGGTGGTTTTCACCGCTTCAAGTACTGCCAGCAGGCAGTCATCACGATAGCGTTCCAGGGCCGAAATGCTGTGTTTGCCGAGCTGATCGCTGGTACCGTCGACCACGTCGTCGATCAGCTTGTCGGTCAGTTCCGGCGCTGGCAGGTAAGTCCATGGCAGCTGCAGTGCAGGGCCGAACTGGGCCATGAAGTGCCGCATACCGGCATCGCCACCGGCCAGGGTGTAAGTCAGGAAGGTCCCCATGAACGACCAGCGCAAACCGGCACCGAAGCGGATAGCGTCGTCGATTTCGCCGGTGGTCGCTACGCCATCGTTAACCAAATGCAGCGCTTCACGCCACAGCGCTTCGAGCAGACGGTCGGCAATGAAGCCAGGGACTTCCTTGCGCACATGCAGCGGGCGCATGCCAAGGGATTCGTAGACTTTCATCGCCGCTTGCACGGCTTCAGGTGCGGTGTTTTTGCCGCCGACCACTTCCACCAATGGCAGCAGGTACACCGGGTTGAACGGGTGACCGACCACGCAGCGTTCCGGGTGGGTCGAACCCTCGTAGAACTCGCTCGGCAACAGGCCCGAAGTGCTGGAACCGATCAGCGCATTTGGTTTGGCCGCAGCGCTGATTTTGCTGTGCAGTTCAAGTTTCAGTTCCAGGCGTTCCGGGGCACTTTCCTGGATGAAGTCGGCGTCTTTCACGCACTCTTCGATGGTCGCGACAAAGCGCAGACGATCCTGTGACGCGCCGGGTGCCAGGCCCTGTTTTTCCAGAGCGCCCCAGGCATTGGCGACGCGTTTGCGCAGAGCGGCTTCGGCACCGGGCGCCGGGTCCCAGGCCACCACATCAAGGCCATGGGCGAGGGCGCGGGAAACCCAGCCGCTGCCAATGACACCACTGCCCAGCGCGGCGAAGGTTTTGATTTCGGTGATAAAACTCATGGTGACTTCCTAAAGAGTTTGCTGATCCCTGTAGGAGCCGAGCTTGCTCGCGATGACGTCGGAACATCCGGAACATCTGCGGCTGGAAAACCGCTATCGCGAGCAAGCTCGGCTCCTACAAGGGAGCCGTGGGTTGAGGTTAACCGCGCTTGGTCAGGCCCATCTTCGCCCGGCCTTCGGCTGGGGTCAGAACGCGGGCGCCGAGGCGGCTGAGAATTTCCGAAACGCGCTCAACCAATTGACCGTTGGTGGCCAGCACGCCGCGATCCAGCCAGAGGTTGTCTTCCAGACCGACCCGCACGTTGCCGCCGAGCAATACCGCCTGGGCGGCCATCGGCATTTGCATGCGGCCGATGCCGAATCCGGCCCAGACCGCATTGGCCGGCAGGTTGTCGACCATGGCTTTCATGGTGGTGGTGTCTGCCGGCGCGCCCCACGGGATGCCCAGGCACAGCTGGAACAGCGGGTCGTCCAGCAAACCTTCCTTGATCATCTGCTTGGCGAACCACAGGTGACCGGTGTCGAAAATTTCCAGCTCGGCCTTCACGCCCAGCTCTTGAATGCGTTTGGCGCCAGCGCGCAGTTGCGCCGGGGTGGAGACGTAAATAGTGTCGCCGTCGCCGAAGTTCAGGGTGCCGCAGTCCAGGGTGCAGATTTCCGGCAGCAACTCTTCAACGTGGGCCAGACGAGTCAGCGGGCCGACCAGATCGGTGTTCGGGCCGAATTCCATCGGATTTTCACCGGCGCCGATTTCCAGGTCGCCGCCCATGCCGGCAGTGAGGTTGACGATGATGTCGACGTCCGCTTCGCGAATGCGCTCCATCACTTCGCGGTACAGCGCTACGTCGCGGCTGAACTTGCCGGTTTCAGGATCGCGCACATGGCAATGGACCACGGTGGCCCCGGCTTTGGCGGCTTCCACCGCAGCGGCGGCGATCTGTTTCGGGGTGACCGGCACGTGCGGGCTCTTGGCGGTCGTGTCGCCAGCACCGGTGAGTGCGCAGGTGATGATGACGTCGTGGTTCATGGTGCGATTTCCTTCAGGCCGTTTTTTTGGGGCGTGGTTTTTGGGCGTAGCGGGCCCGTTCGCAGCCGTCATCGGCTGCGAATCGGTGGTTCATTTCGGTATTACTTGTTGGTCAGTTGCAGATTCTCGGCAGCCGGTTTGCCGTCGAAGGTGGTCACGCCTTCAAGCCAGCGTTGCTTGTCTTGCGGGTGATCCTTGATCCATTGCTTGGCCGACTCGAAAGCGTCCTTGTGGTCGAGCAGCGGCTGCATCATCCGGCTCTCGTCTTCGGCAGTGAAGGTCAGGTTGCTGAGCAAGCGGCTGACGTTCGGGCACTGGCTGGCGTAGTTCGGTGCGGTGACGGTCCAGACGGTGGCCGAGCCTTCGTTCGGGCCGAGAGCGTTTTCGCTGCCGGTGAGGTAGGTCATTTTCACGTTGACGTTCATCGGGTGCGGCGCCCAGCCGAAGAACACCACGGCTTCGTTGCGTCGCACGGCGCGATCCACCGCGGCGAGCATGCCGGCCTCGCTGGATTCGACCAGCTGGAATTTGCCCAGGCCGAACTGGTTCTTGGCGATCATTTCCTTGATCTGGGTGTTGGCGCCCGAGCCCGGTTCGATACCGTAGATCTTGCCACCCAGCTCTTTTTCGAACCTGGCGATGTCGGCAAAGGTTTTCAGGCCTTTGTCGGCGAGGTAAGTCGGTACAGCCAGGGTCGCCCGTGCATCCTTCAGGCTTGGTTCGGCCAGGACTTTGACTTGCTTGCCATCGACGAACGGCGTGATGGTCTGGGTCATCAGCGGGTTCCAGTAGCCCAGGAACATGTCCAGGCGCTGGTCGCGGATGCCGGCGAAGACAATTTGCTGGGAGGCGCTGGTTTGTTTGGTCTTGTAGCCGAGGCCGTCGAGCAGGACCTGAGTCATGGCACTGGTGGCGATCACGTCGGTCCAGTTCACTACGCCCATGCGCACGTTCTGGCACGCGGCGGGTTCGGCCGCCATGACGCCGGAGCTCAAGAAAGCGGTACCGCTGAGTGCAAGAACACAGCTGCTGATCAGTCGTTTCATGGTGGGTTCCTCGGCAGGTCGTTATTGTGGGTTCCGGTGTCTTTGTGCGCCGGTGATGCCAAGTTACGCAGCTCAAGGCGTGTGAAAACGCACAGCGGCGACCAGCTCTTGCACAGCAGCGACCTGTGGTCTTGAATGGTGTCTTGAATCGGCGTATCACGGTTCCCACGCTACCCGTCATCCGAGTACGTTCCATGTCTCAGGATTTCTACTTCTTATTGATGCCGGGTTTTTCGGCGATCGGCTTTATCTCGGCCATCGAACCGTTGCGCGTGGCCAACAGGTTTCGTGGCGAGCTGTACCGCTGGCATGTGCTGAGCGTTGACGGCGGCGCGGTGTTGGCAAGTAATGGCATGTCGGTCAACGCCGATGCGGCGCTGGAGCCGTTGAAGAAGGGCGCGACCTTATTGGTGGTGGCCGGTTTCGAACCGCTGAAGTTTGCTACCCCCGTGCTGGAGCATTGGCTGCGCCGACTCGACCACGATGGCGTGACCCTCGGTGCCATCGACACCGGCAGCTTCATACTGGCCGAAGCCGGTTTGCTCGACGGCCACCGTCTGACCCTGCACTGGGAAGCCATCGACGCCTTCAAGGAGTCTTATCCACAGCTGAGCGTGACCCAGGAACTCTTCGAAATAGACCGTCGACGTATCACCTCGGCCGGCGGCACGGCGTCCATCGACCTGATGCTCGACCTGATCGGCCAGGCCCACGGCCCGGAACTGGCGATCCAGGTGTCCGAACAATTCGTACTCGGCCGCATCCGCCCGCGCAAAGACCACCAGCGTATGCAAATCGCCACCCGCTACGGCATCAGCAACAAGAAACTGGTGCATGTGATCGGCGAAATGGAGCAGCACAGCGAGCCGCCATTGAGCACTCTGGATCTGGCCGAATCGATCAAAGTGACGCGCCGTCAGCTGGAGCGACTATTTCGCCTGCACCTCAACGACACACCGAGCAATTTCTATCTGGGTTTGCGGCTGGAGAAGGCCCGACAACTGCTGCGTCAGACCGACATGAGCGTGCTGGAGGTGAGCATTGCCTGCGGGTTTGAGTCGCCGTCGTACTTCACCCGCAGTTATCGCGCGAGGTTTGCGCAGTGTCCGCGCGAAGACCGGCGCCAGAGTGTGAAGGCGTAACAGCGGTATCAGGACGCCCCTTTCGTCAACGCCGAACACGCCGCCTTGAACGCTTCATGCTGATACTTGTTCAGCGTTGCCGGCAGGGCGAAGTCGAACTTCTTGTTCTGCGCATTGATGGTCTGCGGCGAGAGCAGGGTGACTTCGCAGTTTTCCAGTAGCTGGAATACGCCTTCTATCTTGAACGTCGTCGGGCCGCCGGCGAACTCGCCTTTTTTACTGCGCTTTTTGATAGCGACGCGTTCGATGCCGTTGTTGTGGATAAACGCGGCGACTTGCGTGGCGAAGGCTTTGACGTTGACGGCGTCATCGTCGTCTTCGAGGGCGATTTTTTTGGTGGCGATGGCGAGGTGACTCAGCACCTGATTGTCGAGGGAGGCAACCGCGATGATCGCTTCGCTGCCTTTGATTTCGATGCCGCAGATTTTCATGGGGAGACCTGGAGTGCGTTATTTGCGGTGATGGTCGCATACCTTCGAGCATCGAGCGTCGCAAAGGGTCTCACTCGCGACAAGATCGCAAGCCCAAATGAATAACAGACAAACGGTTGTCTCTTAACCCCAGTCCAACGTCATAACGGACGCCTAGCGGTCTCTTACTCCTGCCCAACCGACTCCAGAAACTCCGACCGCTCGTCGCTCATCCGCGCCACGCAGTCGTTGTGGGCAATGGTGTAAGCCTTGCTGCCCACCGCAGCAGGGAAGGCCTCGACCGCGCAATCGGCGTCGCGCAGCTTCAGCCACTGCTGCTGAGCGGTTTTAAGTTTGTTGGTGATGTCGTTGAGCTGGGTTTTGTTGTTGGCATAGAGCGCCTGCATGCGCTCGACCAGGTTTTTGTAGTTGTCGTTGAGCAACTGTTCGGCGGTGGTTTTGCTATAAGCCGAGCATTCCACGGTCTGTTGGTCGTTTTCCACTGCGTCGCACGGCGAGGTGTCGGCCTCTTCAGCCGCCTGTACGCCGGTCGCTATCAGTGCCAAAGCCAGGAAGATCGATTTCATTGCGTTGCCCTAAATCCAGTAATGCGACGAATTCTGGCTC
Source organism: Pseudomonas sp. GW821-FHT07G10 (assembly GCF_059418545.1). Lineage (NCBI taxonomy): Bacteria > Pseudomonadati > Pseudomonadota > Gammaproteobacteria > Pseudomonadales > Pseudomonadaceae > Pseudomonas > Pseudomonas sp. GW821-FHT07G10. The sequence goes on from NZ_JBWKQB010000011.1 coordinate 31,657, forward strand.
AAGCGCAAGGCAAAGAACAGATCGGCTTTGGCCCTGTGTTGAGACCCTTTGTCGCGTATTGACGCTTTCGGCAATTCCCTTGTCGTTTTTGCACCCGGCTGCCACTGCCCTCAGGCATATGCTGACCCCAAAGCGCCGGCAGACGATTCGGCGCATGAATCGCTAACAAGGGGACAGCCTGATGAGCCCAGCCGAATTGCACGCCGACAGCATCGTTATCGACGGGCTGATCATTGCCAAGTGGAACCGTGAGTTGTTCGAAGACATGCGCAAGGGCGGTCTGACCGCGGCCAACTGCACCGTGTCGGTGTGGGAAGGCTTCCAGGCAACCATCAATAACATTGCCGCCAGCCAGAAACTGATCCGCGAGAACAGCGACCTGGTAATTCCGGTCAAAACCACCGCCGACATCCGGCGCGCCAAAGAGCAGGGCAAGACCGGGATCATCTTCGGCTTCCAGAACGCCCACGCTTTCGAGGATCAGATCGGCTACGTCGAGATCTTCAAGCAGCTGGGAGTTGGTGTGGTACAGATGTGCTACAACACCCAGAACCTGGTAGGCACCGGTTGCTACGAGCGTGACGGCGGTCTGTCCGGTTTCGGTCGTGAAATCGTCGCGGAAATGAACCGCGCCGGCATCATGTGCGACTTGTCCCACGTCGGCTCCAAGACCTCCGAAGAAGTCATTCTCGAATCGAAAAAACCGGTTTGCTATTCCCACTGCCTGCCGTCGGGTCTCAAAGAGCACCCGCGCAACAAATCTGACGAAGAACTGAAGTTCATCGCCGATCACGGCGGTTTTGTCGGTGTGACCATGTTCGCGCCGTTCCTGGCCAAAGGCATCGATTCGACCATCGACGACTACGCCGAAGCCATCGAATACACCATGAACATCGTCGGTGAAGACGCGATCGGTATCGGTACCGACTTCACCCAGGGCCATGGCCAGGATTTCTTCGAAATGCTGACCCACGACAAGGGCTATGCCCGCCGTCTGACCAGCTTCGGCAAGATCATCAACCCGCTGGGCATCCGCACCGTGGGCGAGTTCCCGAACCTGACCGAGACGCTGCTCAAGCGCGGCCATCCTGAGCGCGTGGTGCGCAAGATCATGGGCGAAAACTGGGTCAACGTCCTCAAAGACGTCTGGGGCGAATAAGCCGCCGCACCTCTGAATCCTTTCCCGCTGCCGTCCGTGCAGCGGGCAACACAACGAATTTTCTGGAGTTAAGTTTCCATGGCCAAGATCGCCCCGCAATTGCCAATCGAAGTCGACAGCGAAACCGGTGTCTGGACTTCTGATGCCCTGCCGATGCTGTACGTACCGCGTCACTTCTTCGTCAACAACCACATGGGTATCGAGGAAGTGCTGGGCGCTGAAGCCTATGCCGAGATCCTCTACAAGGCCGGCTACAAGTCCGCCTGGCACTGGTGTGAGAAAGAAGCTGAATGCCACGGCCTGGAAGGCGTCGCCGTGTTCGAACACTACATGAAGCGCCTGTCGCAGCGTGGCTGGGGTCTGTTCAAGATCCAGGACATCGACCTGGACAAAGGCACCGCCAGCGTCAAGCTTGAACACTCGGCGTTCGTCTATGTGTACGGCAAGGTCGGACGCAAGGTCGATTACATGTTCACTGGCTGGTTTGCCGGTGCCATGGACCAGATCCTGCAAGCGCGCGGCAGCAAGATTCGCACCGTCGCCGAACAGGTTTACGGTGGCTCCGAAGAAGGCCACGACGACGGCTTGTTCACCGTCAAGCCGTTGTAAGTCGAGGATCCTGCCATGGCTTTCGAAGCAATGTTCCAGCCGATTCAGATCGGCAAACTGACCATCCGCAACCGCGTGCTCAGCACCGCGCACGCCGAGGTTTACGCCACCGACGGCGGTATGACCACCGATCGGTACGTGAAGTATTACGAAGAGAAAGCCAAGGGCGGGATCGGCCTGGCGATTTGCGGCGGTTCCTCCAGCGTGGCCATCGACAGCCCGCAAGGCTGGTGGAAGTCGGTCAACCTGGCCGACGACCGGATCATTCCGCACTTCCAGAATCTGGCCGATGCCATGCACAAGCATGGCGCCAAGATCATGATCCAGATTACCCACATGGGCCGTCGTTCACGTTGGGACGGCGAGCATTGGCCGACCCTGCTGTCGCCGTCGGGCATCCGTGAGCCGGTGCACCGTGCGACTTGCAAAACCATCGAGCCGGAAGAAATCTGGCGGGTAATCGGCAACTACGCCAGCGCAGCGGCGCGGGCCAAGGCCGGTGGCCTGGACGGTGTTGAACTGTCGGCTGTGCACCAGCACATGATCGACCAGTTCTGGAGCCCGCGGGTCAACAAACGTACCGATGAATGGGGCGGCAGCTTCGAGAACCGCATGCGTTTCGGCCTGGAAGTGATCAAGGCTGTGCGCAAGGAAGTCGGTCCGGACTTCTGTGTCGGCATTCGTATCTGCGGTGACGAATTCCACCCGGACGGTTTGTCCCATGAGGACATGAAGCAGATCGCCAAGTACTACGACGACACCGGCATGATCGACTTCATCGGCGTCGTGGGTTCGGGTTGCGACACCCACAACACCCTGGCCAACGTTATCCCCAACATGAGTTATCCACCGGAGCCGTTCCTGCACCTGGCGGCCGGTATCAAGGAAGTGGTCAAGGCTCCGGTACTGCACGCGCAGAACATCAAGGACCCGAACCAGGCGACGCGTATTCTGGAAGGCGGTTACGTCGACATGGTCGGCATGACCCGCGCTCATATCGCGGACCCGCACCTGATCGCCAAGATCAAGATGGGCCAGGTCGACCAGATCAAACAGTGTGTTGGTGCCAACTACTGCATCGACCGTCAGTACCAGGGCCTGGACGTTTTGTGCATCCAGAACGCCGCGACCTCCCGTGAATACATGGGCGTGCCGCACATCATCGAGAAGTCGACGGGTGTGAAGCGCAAGGTTGTCGTCGTCGGTGCCGGTCCTGCCGGGATGGAAGCTGCACGCGTGTCGGCCGAACGTGGCCACGACGTGACTCTGTTCGAGAAGAAAGAATTCATCGGTGGGCAGATCACTACCGCCTCGAAGGCTCCGCAACGAGACCAGATCGCCGGTATTACCCGTTGGTTCCAGCTGGAACTGGCGCGCTTGAAAGTCGACCTGCGCCTGGGCGTGGCGGCCGATGCGGCGACCATTCTCGATTTGCGTCCGGACGTGGTGGTACTCGCCGTCGGCGGTCATCCATTCCTGGAACAGAACGAACACTGGGGCGCGGCTGAAGGTTTGGTGGTCAGCAGCTGGGACATCCTCGACGGCAAGGTGGCGCCCGGCAAGAACGTGCTGGTCTACGACACCATTTGCGAGTTCACCGGGATGTCGACGGCGGACTTCCTCGCCGACAAGGGCAGCCAGGTCGAAATCGTCACTGACGACATCAAGCCGGGTGTGGCCATCGGCGGTACGTCGTTCCCGACTTACTACCGCAGCATGTACCCCAAAGAAGTGATCATGACCGGCGACATGATGCTGGAAAAGGTCTACCGCGAAGGCGACAAGCTGGTGGCGGTGCTGGAGAACGAATACACCGGCGCCAAAGAGGAGCGGGTGGTCGACCAGGTCGTGGTCGAGAACGGCGTGCGGCCGGACGAAGAAATCTACTACGCGCTGAAGGAAGGCTCGCGCAACAAAGGCCAGATGGACATCGAAGCCTTGTTCGCGATCAAGCCTCAGCCATCGTTGAGCCAGGCGGGTGACGGCTACTTGCTGTTCCGTATCGGCGACTGCGTGGCCCAGCGCAACACCCACGCGGCGATCTACGACGCGCTGCGGTTGTGCAAGGATTTCTAAGAGCTTGTGGATAACCCTGTAGGAGCGAGCTTGCTCGCGAAGGCGGACTGACATTCAACATTGATGTCGACTGACCCACCGCTTTCGCGAGCAAGCTCGCTCCTACAAGGAGTCGAGCAAGGCATCCAGGTAGTTAGGCCTGCAAGACCTCGAGGTCTTTGGGAGCTCCACCATGTTGAACACCCTTCTTCCTATCCTGTTGTTCGCTGCCCTGGGCCTGGCTGTCCTGGGCGCGCTGCGGCGGGTGGCTATGTGGCGCCAGGGCCGAGCTTCCAGGGTCGACCTGATCGGCGGTCTGTTTGCCATACCCAAGCGCTACATGGTCGATCTGCACCATGTGGTGGCGCGGGACAAATACATCGCCAACACCCACGTCGCCACGGCCGGCGGCTTTGTGCTGGCTGCCGTACTGGCGATTCTGGTCCATGGTTTTGGCCTGCATAACCGCATCCTCGGCTACGCCTTGCTGTTCGCCTCCTTGCTGATGTTCGGCGGGGCGATCTTCGTCTACCTGCGTCGGCGCAACCCGCCGGCGCGGCTGTCGAAAGGCCCGTGGATGCGCCTGCCGAAAAGCCTGATGGCGTTTTCCATCAGCTTCTTCCTTGCGACCTTGCCGGTAGCCGGGATTCTGCCTGCGGACTTCGGCGGCTGGCTGTTGGCCGCCGTGCTCGGTCTGGGCGTGTTGTGGGGCGTGTCGGAAATGTTCCTGGGCATGACCTGGGGCGGGCCGATGAAACACGCCTTCGCCGGTGCCTTGCACCTGGCCTGGCACCGCCGCGCCGAACGTTTTGGGGGTGGTCGTTCCACCGGTTTGAAGCCGTTGGACCTTAACGATCCGAACGCACCGCTAGGCGTGGAAAAACCCAAGGATTTCACCTGGAACCAATTGCTTGGCTTTGACGCCTGCGTGCAGTGCGGTAAATGCGAAGCCGCGTGCCCGGCCTTTGCCGCTGGGCAACCGCTGAACCCGAAAAAACTGATTCAGGACATGGTCGTCGGCCTGGCTGGCGGCACCGATGCCAAGTTTGCGGGCAGCCCCTATCCGGGCAAGCCAATTGGTGAACACGCGGGTAATCCGCATCAACCGATCGTCAACGGTCTGGTCGACGCTGAAACCCTCTGGTCCTGCACCACCTGCCGCGCCTGTGTCGAGGAGTGCCCGATGATGATCGAGCATGTCGACGCCATCGTCGACATGCGTCGTCACCTGACCCTGGAAAAAGGCGCCACGCCGAACAAGGGCGCTGAAGTCCTGGAAAACCTGATCGCCACCGACAACCCTGGCGGTTTCGCCCCGGGCGGACGGATGAACTGGGCGGCGGACTTGAACCTCAGCCTGCTCAGCGAGAAGAAAACCACTGACGTGCTGTTCTGGGTGGGCGACGGTGCTTTCGACATGCGCAACCAGCGCACCTTGCGCGCCTTCGTCAAAGTGCTGAAAGCGGCCAAAGTCGACTTCGCGGTACTCGGCCTGGAAGAACGCGACAGCGGTGACGTGGCCCGGCGTCTTGGTGATGAAGCGACCTTCCAGATGCTGGCCAAACGCAACATTCAGACCTTGGCCAAGTACAGCTTCAAGCGCATCGTCACCTGTGATCCGCACAGTTTTCACGTGCTGAAAAACGAATACGGTGCTTTTGACGGCAACTATGTGGTGCAGCACCACAGCACCTACATGGCAGAAATTATCGATGCCGGCGCGCTCAACCTCGGCCAGCATAAAGGCAGCAGCGTGACCTATCACGATCCTTGCTACCTCGGCCGTTACAACGGCGAATACGAGGCCCCGCGCGAAGTGCTGCGGGCGCTGGGGATCGAGATCAAGGAAATGCAACGCTCCGGTTTCCGCTCGCGCTGCTGCGGCGGCGGTGGCGGTGCGCCGATCACTGACATTCCCGGCAAGCAACGGATTCCCGACATGCGCATGGAAGACATCCGCGAAACCGGCGCCGAGCTGGTGGCCGTGGGTTGTCCACAGTGCACCGCGATGCTTGAGGGCGTGGTCGAACCGCGACCGATGATCAAGGACATCGCCGAGCTGGTGGCTGATGCGTTGCTCGAAGACGCGGCGCCAGGCAAGCCGTCGAAGCCGGCCAAACGTGAACCTGCGGAGGTGCACTGATGAGCGACATTATCCGCCGCGACCCTCGCGCTGAATGGATCGCCCGCAACCGTCTGCACCCGCTGCACGCGGCCATGCAGCCGGTGCAACACAGCTGGATGGGGCCTAACGGCATCATTCGCAAGAATCCCCACGGCATCGGATTCATCGGTCCCAACGGAATCAAACGCATCGATCGCAGCGGCGCCCAACAGGGCGGCGCGGCCAAGCGTACGGCCACGGTTGAAGTGCAATTGCCGCTGCATCAAGTGGCACAACCGGCGTTCTACATCAGCGTCGTGCCGGATATGGTCGGCGGCCGCCTGAGCAGCCACGACCGCGACCTGCTGGGCCTGGCCCATCAGCTGGCGGGCAACGACGGCGCGGTGCTGGCCGTGGTTTTCGGCGAACACAAAGAGAACGCTTTCGCCACGGCTGGCGTCGACCGCTTGCTGGTGCTCGATGGCAGTGAGTTCAGCGGTTATGCACCGGAACAACGAGTCCAGGGCCTGCGGGCTGTGGATAACCAGTTCAACCCGCGGCACTGGCTGCTGCCGGACAGCCGCAGCGGTGGAGGCGAACTGGGCCGGCGCTTTGCTGCCGCCTTGGGCGAACGCCCGGCTACGCGGGTCTGGCAGGTCAAGGGCGAGGAGTGCATCGGCCGCGCCGGTGCTGGCCTGCAGGATCTCGCACGACCAGTGGCGCGGCTGATTCTGGCGGCTGCCGAGTGCGCCGAACCTGTCAGCGAAACCCGTCACGAAGCGTTGCCGGTAGAGTTATCCACAGCGGTCGCTCGCAGCCTGTCGCGTATCGAAGACCTCGGTGCGGTGGCGGTCGATCCGGCGGCGATTCCCATGGCCGAAGCCGAATTCATTTTCTCCGGCGGCAACGGCGTCAAGGACTGGACACTGTTCCACAAGACCGCTGCGGCCCTGGGTGCTACCGAAGGCGCCTCGCGAGTGGCGGTGGACGATGGCTTCATGGCCCGCGACCGTCAGGTCGGTGCCAGCGGCACCTGGGTCACGGCGCGGGTCTATGTCGCGGTGGGAATTTCCGGGGCGATCCAGCACCTGCAAGGCATCGGTGCCTGCGACAAGGTGGTGGCGATCAACCTCGATCCGGGTTGCGACATGATCAAGCGCGCTGACCTGTCGGTGATTGGCGAGAGTGCGGCGATTCTTCAAGCCTTGATCGCGGCGGTAGAGGCTTACCGCAACGAAGCCAAGCGCGATGCGGCTTAAGGGAAGGATTTAGGTTATGAGTACGAATGTGATCAGCCTGGTGTCCATCGGCGCCCACCCGACTTCCGGGCGACCTCGGCGTGCCGAACAGGACGCACGGGCGGTCGAACTGGGATTGCAACTGGCTGGGGATAACCTGCAAGTGCTGCATGCCGGCGATATCGCGGAACCGGCGCTGCGGGCCTACCTGGGGATGGGGCTGGAGCAGCTGCATGTGCTGGAGCAGCCGCCCGGCGCGGATGCGCTTCCAGCATTGACCGACTATCTGCGCGATGCCGGGGCGCAGGTCGTGCTGACCGGCAGCCAGGCGGAAACCGGTGAAGGCTCGGGCATGTTGCCGTTCCTTCTGGCCGAAAGCCTTGGTTGGCCGCTGGTCGTGGGTCTGGCGCAGGTCGAATCCATCGATGGTAATTCGGCCCTGGTGCTGCAAGCCTTGCCCCGTGGTCAACGTCGGCGGCTGAAAGTCCGCCTGCCGTTTCTCGCGACTGTGGATAACGCCGCGCCGAAACCTCGGCAAAGTGCTTATGGCCCGGCCCGGCGTGGTGTGTTGCAGGCCGATCAGGTGGAGGTGGTCGACGATGAGTTACTCACAATCGCCACGCTGCAACCGGCGAAACCCCGGCCAAAGCGTCTGAAAGTGATCAAGGCCAAAAGCGGCGCTGATCGCATGAAGGCCGCAACGGCCAAGGCCAGCGGCGGCGGTGGGCAGGTGCTCAAGGGGTTGAGTGCCGAGGCCGGGGCTGAAGCGATTCTCAAGTTGCTGATTGAAGAAGGCGTGGTTCGTTGACGTTGAACTTTAAGCTGCAACATCTGGAAAAATAACCTTCCCTCCGACGTGTAGCCGCGTCATGAGCGCCCGCGTTAAAACGGGCGCTCATCGTCTTGTGGAGTTCAGTTCAATGCCCATTGTGTTTCGTTCGGCAGTACGCGCGGATGCGCGAGAGATTGCTCGCTTGTTTCAGATCTCCTCTGAGGGTTGCTCCGACTATATCTGGAGCAAACTGGCAGCGTCGGGGCAGGATTTACTCGATGTAGGCGCCGCCCGGTACGCCCGTGACGACGTGGATTTCTCTTACCAGAACTGCTTGATTGCGGAGTCCGAGGGCGAAGTCGTCGGCATGATGCACAGCTACACAATGCGCCATGATCCCGAGGCAGAGCCTGTGACCGATCCGGTCCTGGCGCCCTACGCCGATATGGAAATCCCTGACACGCTCTACATTTCCAGCCTGGCGCTGCACGAGGGCTGGCGTAACCAGGGCCTGGGCAAGCAGTTCCTTGAGCATGCCCATGCGCGAGCCAGCCAGTTGGGTCTCAATGGCCTGAGCCTGATCGACTACGCCGCGAACACCGGCGCCCGGCGTTTCTATGAGCGACACGGCTTTGGCATCGTCAAAACCTGCCAGGTCACTCCTCATCCGATGATTCGGGTCACGGGTGAAGCCTATCTGATGTATCGGCCGTGAGCCGAACGCAAATCCCTGTAGGAGCAGAGCTTGCTCGCGAAGGCGTACTGACATTCACCATCGCTGTCGCCTGATAAACCGCTATCGCGAGCAAGCTCGGCTCCTACAGGGATTTTTGGATTTACCCACAATCCCTGTTAGCGCTTCTGTGGATAACATGTTCACCCCTCGCTACACCCTACGCCAATCAAGCCCTGCAACCCTTCGTACAAAAAACAACCAGCCTAACCTACGGTTTTTTCGAGCTTTTTCCCTGGGATAACTTTGCTTGCACACCAATACTTGCCCCCAATCTCTGTTGGCCTTTCTGTGGATAAGATGTTCGCTGTCCGCTACAGACCATACAAACCGGGCTTATCAGGGTGATGGTTAAAAAACAACCAAATCATCGATTCAAGCCGATAAACCGCCTGAAAACCCCGATTTATCGCGGTCTCCGGTGGTTTTCCACAGATCCACCCAAGTTGCCCCCAAAGTCTGTTGGCGCTTCTGTGGATAAGGTGTTCGCGGTCCGCTACGAGCCATGCAGGACGTGGCTTACAGGGCTCTGATTAAAAAACATACAATCGCTGCCGAAAACCCTGCTTTTGGATAAGTCACGGATTTTCTTCGGTTTCTGTGGAGAAACCTTCCGGCCTTTCCACAGTTGTCCCCATTAGCTGTGGGTGGAGGTGTGGATAACTTGTTCGCTGAAGGCTGCACGCCACGTCCCTTATAGGCTGGAACGCAATAGATCATATTTCGTACAGTTCTATAGGGGAGGGGATGTGGGCGGTAATTTTGCGTTGTCGAAAAAAAGATCGCAGCCTGCGGCAGCTCCTACAGGGATCGTGTGATTCCGTAGGAGCTGCCGCAGGCTGCGATCTGTTGACCTTTATGATCGTTCCCACGCTCTGCGTGGGAATGCCGCCATGGACGCTCTGCGTCCGCTTTGGATGTGACGCTGAGCGTCACGGGATGCATTCCCACGCGGGAGCGTGGGAACGATCATCTTAGCCGTGAACCGGTACGCCCTTGAGGTAAGGCGCAGGCTCTGCGCCGAGGTTGTTCAGCAGACGCTCGCTGTACCAATCCACAAAGTTCACCACACCGAACTCGTAGGTCTTGGAGTACGGGCCTGGCTGGTACGCGGTGGAGTTGATCCCGCGCTGGTTCTCTTCGGCCAGACGACGGTCCTCATTGTTGGTGGCATCCCAGACTTCACGCATGCGGTCGACGTCGTAATCCACGCCTTCGACAGCGTCCTTGTGCACCAGCCATTTGGTGGTGACCATGGTTTCCTGCGCGCTGATCGGCCACACGGTGAACACAATGATGTGATCGCCCATGCAGTGGTTCCACGAGTGCGGCAGGTGCAGGATGCGCATCGAGCCCAGATCCGGGTTCTGGATCCGGCCCATGAGTTTCTTGCAGGCTTGCTTGCCGTCCAGGGTCATCGACACGGTGCCCTTGAGCAGTGGCATGCGCACGATGCGGTTACGCAGGCCGAAGCTGGCGTGAGCGTAAGGAATCTTCTCGGCTTCCCAGGCAGCGGCGGAAGCGGCTACGTGGTCCTTGAACGCCTGGTCGGCGCGTGGGTCGGTAACGTCGTCCCATTCCAGCAGGGTTTTCAGCAGTGCCGGGTGCGACGCGTTGCAGTGGTAGCACTCGCGGTTGTTTTCCAGCACCAGTTTCCAGTTGGCCTGTTCCACCAGGGTGGTTTGCACCGCGACCTTGGTGTTCTCCATGTCGTACGGTTCCATGTAATGGTTCAGTGTCGACAGGAAGTCATCGATGGCTGGCGGGTTTTCCGCGAGGCTGATGAAGATGTAGCCGCCGGCGGTCTTCACGTTCACCGGCTTGAGGCCGTACTGCTTCATGTCGAAGTCGTCGCCCATCTCGCTGCCGGCGAACAACAGACGACCGTCAAGCTCGTAGGTCCACTGGTGGTAGTGGCAGACCAGTTTGGCAACTTTGCCTTTTTCGCTGGTGCACAGACGCGAACCACGGTGGCGGCAGACGTTGTGGAAGGCATGAACCACGCCTTCGGCGCCGCGAATCACGATGATCGGGTTCTTGCCGATCTGCAGGGTCAGGTAGTTGCCCTTGGTCGGGATTTCGCAGGTCATGCCGGCGATCAGCCACTCTTTCTGAAAGATCTCCTGCATGTCGATATCAAACAGCCGCTCATCAGAGTAAAACGGCTGCGGCAGCGAGAACGTACGCTCGCGCTCTTGCAGCATCTGCGCGGTGGCCTTGCGTGCGGGTTCCAGTGGATCGCCCAAGCTCAGGGTAGTGGTGACGTCCATCGTTTAAGTCCTCATGGCCATCTGTGTGGCCGGCGAATAGTGGCTAATCAGGGTTGCTACGCAAGGCAGAAAACAGCGTTTATCTGTTGAAGCGAGTGTGGGGCCGGCGCAGGCCAGAACCTTATCCATGGGCGACATGGCCAAATCTGTTCCCGACGCGCAACCCCCGGTGGTTGGGGGCTGGTCGCGATAAGTACGTGAATGTCGTAGATAGGTAAGTGGCCACTGCACGCCTTGAGCAGAATCGGCAACATGAGGCCGACAGTCGGCCGTGGAGATCAGCATGTCCAATAGTTTCCTGAATCCGGTAACAACCCAGACCTGGGCCAATGGTCGGCACATCGTCCGTTGTGTCAAAGTCATCCAGGAAACCTGGGATGTGCGTACCTTCTGCTTTATGGCCGATCAGCCGATCCTGTTCTTCTTCAAGCCCGGGCAGTTCGTCACCCTGGAGCTGGAAATCGACGGTGTGCCGATCATGCGCTCCTACACCATTTCCAGCTCGCCTTCGGTGCCGTACAGCTTTTCGGTGACCATCAAGCGCGTTCCGGGCGGCAAGGTGTCCAACTGGCTGCACGACACCCTGCATGAAGGCCAGGAGCTGGCGGTGCACGGCCCGGTCGGGCTGTTCAACGCCATGGATTTCACCGCGCCGAAAGTACTCTACCTCAGCGGCGGCGTCGGGATCACCCCGGTGATGTCCATGGCCCGTTGGTTCTACGACACCAACGGCAATGTCGACATGGTGTTTATCCACAGCGCCCGCTCGCCCAAAGACATCATCTATCACCGCGAGCTGGAACATATGGCATCGCGGATCGACAACTTCAGCTTGCACCTGATCTGCGAGAAGCATGGCATGGGTGAGCCGTGGGCCGGTTATCGCGGTTACCTGAACCACAAAATGCTCGAGTTGATGGCGCCGGACTTCCTGGAGCGCGAAGTGTTCTGCTGCGGCCCGACGCCGTATATGAACGCGGTCAAGCGCTTGCTGGAAGGCGCTGGCTTCGACATGTCGCGATATCACGAGGAGTCCTTCGGCGCGACCCCGCCGGAAGCGCGCGCCGACGCTGTCGAACATGCCGAACAAGCGGCCGACGCGCCGCCAATCGATGCCGCCGACCTGCACCAGGTGGAATTCACCGCCTCCGGCAAAAGCATTCGCGTCGCACCGGGCGAAACCGTCCACGCAGCCGCCGCCAAACTCGGCCTGCTGATCCCCAAAGCCTGTGGCATGGGCATCTGCGGCACCTGCAAAGTGATGAAGCTGGGCGGGGAGGTCGAGATGGAGCACAACGGTGGCATCACCGAAGAAGACGAAGCCGAGGGTTATATCCTCTCGTGCTGCAGCGTGCCGAAGGGTGATGTGCGGATCGAGTTTTAACCCGTTACTCCGGGGCTGCATTCCCACGCAGAGCGTGGGAACGAGCTCACGTGGAGCCCCCCCAAACCATGATCGTTCCCACGCTCTGCGTGGGAATGCCTCTCGGGACGCTCTGCGTTCCTGTCTCGCCGCCGTCGTCCGGGCGTACGTTTCAATACCAGCGCTGAATCTCGATAAGCCCTTCCATCCCTGCATAGTTCCGAGCGCTTGAGTACCGCCAGTGCTCTGCCAGATCCACATACCCACGCTTCACCGGGTTGTGATGGATGTAATCCAGTTTTTGACGCATTACCGCTTCGCTATAGACCAACTCGGCGTGAGAGCCTTCCTGCCATAGCTGATAAACCCGATCCTGCTTATGGGCGCGCTTGCTGAAACGCAGGCGTTGCAGGGCTCGTTCTGCGCCTTTGCTTTGCAGGTCGTGGATGATTTTCCGTGCGGTGAAAGATTTGAACTGACTGAGGCATTTGCTCAGGTCCGGAGCTTCGGCAACAAAGTGCAGATGGTTTTCCAGGATGACGTAGCCATACAGCTGCATGTTCTGATGGGATTGTTGATAGCGCCAGCAATTGAGCAGGTGATCGACAATGTAGGGGCGGATGAACAACGGGAGCCACTCCATGATGGTGCAGGTCAGGAAGTGGGGCTTGTCGGGCTCGGTGATGGTGTAGCGGCTGTGGCCCATGGGTGCATTCCTTTGCTGCGTGGGAATGATCAGGGTGAGCGGGGTTGTGGGGTGGCGCTAGAGGACAGCGCCGCGGAGTTAGTGGGAAATTGCGACGCGCCTCTAATAATCGTTCCCACGCTCCGCGTGGGAATGCAGCCCGTGACGCTCTGCGTCACAACGGTGTTCGGCTCTACGCAGGCGGTGAGGCAGGAACGCGGAGCGTCCCTAGAGGTATTCCCACGCGGAGCGTGGGAACGATCAGGGTGACGAGGGTTAGCGGGACATCACTTCTCGAATATCCGCCGCCAGTTCTCGTACCCGCTCTACTTCTGTATCCCACGAGCACATGAAGCGGGCGCCGCCTTTTGATCGTTCCCACGCTCTGCGTGGGAATGCAGCCCGTGACGCTCTGCGTCACAACGGTGTTCGGCTCTACGTAGG